>NZ_RJVR01000047.1 GCF_003999195.1 Streptomyces soli | reverse complement strand
CACCACCGCCTGAACAACCGTCACCACCCCGTCCGGACGGCTCCGCCGCCCGGACGCTCCCGCCTGCCCGGCTGATGATCTATTTTCCGGTCAGACCCCTGGCCGGCGTGTACCGGCGCACCATCGACGTACCCGGCATGCCCAGGGACTTCCCCAGCGACTACCCGCAGGTGGTGGCCTGAGCGACCGCATCGACTGATCGACAACTGATCCGCAGGCACATGTGAACAGCGATCGCCCCCAGGGTTCCTGGGGGCGATCGTCATTCAGCGGTTGCGCGACCCTGGTGGTCATTGGGGTGATGAGGCGACGAGGCTGAGTTCGAGGCGTCGAACAGTGAGGCGATGAGCCCGGCGTGGTCGGCCGAGCTCGGCGGCCGAGCAGGAGTGGCAGGAGTGGACGATCGCACGCAAGCACGTTGGTGTGGTGCTGTCCGCAGTGGCGGATGCGCTCCATGCCAAGGGCCGGTGCGGCGATTGCCGTACCGGCCCCCGGTGTTGCAAAGGGTCAGATGGCGACGGTCGTGCCGTCGAAGCGGCTGAGGGTGAAGTGCGCATCCTCCAAGGTGGCCTCCCTGGCCTCGCGCAGGACCCCGATGGCCACCTCCTCGCCGAGGCGCACTGATTCGCTGTAGTCGGTGCGCCAGTGGACCCCGCCCATGTTGCGGCCGATGGCGATGTTCGCGGCGACCTTGTTCAGCTCGCCTCCGACGGTGAGCCGGCCGGCGTCGGGGCCGGTGTAGGGAACGAGGGAGGTGCCGTCGGAGGCGGGCACCACCGGGTCGGCGAGGACGTGCGCCTCGTCGAACCATGCCTTGAGGATGGTCACACAGGCCCCGGCGACGGTGGCGTGGCCTGCGCCGTACGCAGGGTGCGCCGGACTGCCCTCGGGGAAGGCCTGGGGCAGCAGATAGGCGCCGTTGGCACTGAAGACCTTCTTGACCGCGTTGGAGTCGAGCACTTCGCGATCGATGGGGTACTCCCGCTGGCCGCGGATCTGCAGGTGGATCCGGCCGCCGAACTCCTCGGGCCGCAGCCGCCGGTGGACGCACCACTTCTGGAACCACACGGCCTTCAGCGCGCGGGTCGCCACCTCCGTGACCAGCGAGAGCAGGTGCGGGCCCCCGTAGGTACCGAAGCCGAGCTGGTTGCCCGAGAAGTTGTACGGATTGCCCGCGTCCACGGGTGCGCCGCTGCCGAGCAGGATGAGGGCGGCGTTGAGGTACGCCTCGTACAGCGCGTCGAAGTGCACATAGTGCGCGAGGTCGCGCGGAGTCTGGATGTAGCGACGCACCGCGAAGTCCCGCTCGTCCGCCGCCGGTTCGAAGCCATTCTGTACCTCGAGCCAGTCGTCGAAGGTGGTGAGGTGGTCGGTGGGACGGACGAGGGTGTCGAGCCGCTGCGGGATCAGCAGCGTGCCGTACGGGATGTCCTTGAGCAGGAACTGCGACACGTAGGGTCCGGCGGCATCACCGCGGGTGATGCCCCGGAACACGGTTTGCGGCGTGACCTCGCCGCCCTGCCTGGGCCCGCGGAAGTCCGACAGCCCACTCAGCTCGGCCGCTGCCTCGGCGGTCAGCTCACTGGCGTCGAACCGCGTGAACAGCACGTCACGGCACAGCGCCATCCAGTACAGCTCGACCATCTCCGCGGAGTTCTCCGCGCTGTCGATGCGCGGCGCCGGCCGGATGGCCAAGGCCTGAGGATCCGGGCCCTCCAGGTCGAAGGCGAGGCCGGCCTGCGGATTGACCAGCTTGCGGGTGCCGCCCAGCGGGATCCGCTCGAAATCCTCGGGACGGGCGGTGGCGGCCGCGCGGCGCAGCAGGCCGTACGCGGCCGGGTCCACCTCGCCGAACTTGTCGTGCGGCAGCGCCTTGGAGAAATTGGCGAAGAAGGGGTGGTCCGACTCCTCCCCGTTGCTCGCGTGCTGCGGCACGTGGCGTGCGAACTCGGCCTCGGCGGCGGCGACGCGTAAACCGCGCGCGGTGAATCGGCGATCGCTCATGACTTCCCCCGTGGAAGGTGTGCGCGTGGATGTGCCCTACGCCACATGAGACTCCGCGAATCGCGCCCGTGGTTGTACGTCAGCAGACAATCCCGGGTATCTCCACATCAGTGGCGGAATGTCCACTTCCCCTGGACGCCTTCGGGCTGATGCCCTCATCGCGTCACCGAACCGGGCGGACGCCCCGCTGACTTCTGACGAGCCTCCACCCGGCCAGGACCGGAGCCAGATGAATCAATGAGTATCACCACTCTGCCTGATCTCGTGGGGTCGCCGCAGCTCACAGGACTGAATCGCATTTTCGAGCGGCCGCACGGTCGGCCTATGCTTGCCGTCATGAGCCGTTGGGAGGAGCTGACCGGGGGGACGTCGGGGGAGGACTACGCCGCGCGGTTCGCGGCCCTGGCCGGTAGCGGGAAAGACATGCACGGCGAGGCGCGGTTCTGCGCGGCGCTCGTGCCTGCCGGAGCGCGGGTGCTGGACGCCGGGTGCGGTACCGGACGGGTCATGATCCGGCTCGCGGAGCTCGGGTACGACTGTGTCGGGGTGGATCTTGATGCGTCCATGCTGGCGGTGGCGCGGAAGAAGGCGCCAGGACTGCCCTGGTTCCAGGCCGATCTGGCCGGGTTCGACCCGGCCGTGCTCGACATTGCCACGGACTTCGATCTCGTGGTCGCCGCAGGCAACATCTTCCCGCTGCTCGCCGCTGACACCGAGGCCGCGGTGGTCGAGCGCCTGACCGCGACCCTGCGCCCGGGCGGTCTGATCGTCGCCGGCTTCGGCCTGGACGAGGCCCACCTGCCGGTGCCGCCCAGCATCACCCTGTCGGAGTACGACGCCTGCTGCGCCGCGGCCGGCCTCACCTTCGTCGACCGCTTCGCCACGTGGGACGCCGACCCTTACGACGACGGCGGCTATGCCGTCAGCGTCCACCGCCGGTGAGGTTCAGTGCGTGACTTTCGGCACCCTACAGGCCCGGCGAGCCGGGCCGGCCGTGCCTCGAACAGGACGAACCGGACGGTGTCGGCGTGCCGTTCCGCGGCGGCGGACCTGCGCTGGGAGGCGCAGGGCACTACTACTCGCCTTGCAGGAGTCGGGCCAGCTCGCCGTCGACGTCGACCTGCCCGGTGTCGACCGCCGTCTCGATCCAGTCGAGCGTCGCTGCCGAGCTGCCGGTCGCGCAGGCCCGGGACGGCCCGGCCGGCCGCTGCGACGCCTCCGCCTCCCCCAGCTGACCAGCGCAAACAGCAAGCCGTGATACCGATCGCCACCACAATGACCTGGCAATCCGTCAAAAATGTCAGCGCGACATCGGCAACCACTGTCAGCCGCACAACACCAGCCAGCCCCGGCCTGGCCAAGGCCGCCCCCACCCTGAATCACTGACACACCGACGCTGAATCTCGACCGACAAACCGACGCCCATCATCACGCAGACCGCCCGCAACGACGGCAAGCCCGACACCGTCACCCCGGGCGCGCCGAGGCTGACCGGTGACGCCCCCGCGCACATGTGGGACAGCCTCGCCGCCCACGCCACCTCCCTCGGCTACGCCCTCGAGCGCGGCGACACCGGCACCGCCAACGGATGGACCGCCCCCGACACCCGCACGGTGCGCGTGAGCGACACCCTCGACGACGCCCACGCCGCCAAGACCCTCACCCACGAAGTCGCGCACATCCAGTGCGAGCACGTCGCGGACATGGACGAGTACCGGCAGCACCGGGGCCGGATGGAGACCGAGGCCGAGTCCGTCGCCTACGTGGTGTGCGGAGTGTTCGGCCTTGACTCCGCCGCCTACTCCGTCCCGTACGTGGCCGGCTGGGCAGGCACAACCCCCGAGGACGTCGCCGAGACCATCAAGGCCGCCGGAAGCCGGGTGATGGCCGCCGCAAAGACCATCCTTGCCGCCGTCGCCCCGACCGACCACGCCGAGGACGACCAGCCCGAGCAGTGACCGCCCCACCGGGGCCCGGTCACCCGGGCCCCGGCCCCTCCCCGCCAAGGAGCGCCCTCATGGACACCACCGAGATCACGTGGGTTGACCGCCAGTACTCCGTGCCCGAGACCCTCCCCGCCCCGCCCAGCTTCACCGGGGCGCAGCAGGTCACGCGGCAGCTTGCCGACGCCGTCGCCGCATGGGGGCACGCCGTCGCCGACGTGGCGTACGTCGAGGAAACCGCCGCCGACGCGAACGGGCGCCCGACGTGGCACATCGGCCCCCGCGCCATCCGCGCCGAGTTCACCGCCGACGGCCGCGCAGTGGTCATCCGCCACTACGCCCAGGCCAGTTGGAGCGCCGACCCCTGGACGGTCACCGTCGGCGGCCAGCCCCAGGAGTACCCGTCCCTGTACCGGCTGACGTGGCCCGAACGCGTCCGGATGCTCGCCCTGGCCGTTCACCGCGCCGAACGCTGACCACCGGTGTGGCGCAGGCGGCAACCCGCGCCACACCGGCCCAACCCACTACGGAGGAACGTTCATGGACTTCAGCACGCACCCACGCGGCCACGTCGTCGAGCCCGACGGACAGGACCGCCACGGCAAACCGCACTACAAGACGCAGGTCAAGAACTTGAAGGTGGGGGACGCCCTGGCGGGAATGGGCAAGGTCCTCGAATGGCAGGAGACCGAGCCGGAGAAGGGCTGGCGCATGTTCCGCATGGTCACCGAGCACCCCGTCGAGTGGCCCACGCGCACCAACATCCACTCCATGCCCGAGTACATGTACTACGGCATCACCTCTCTGACCGACTGATCTGCCCTGGTGTGGCGCGGGCGGCAACCCGCGCCACACCGCCCCAACCCACCACCCGCGCGAAGCAGTCGGCCTACCGGCCGCCCCGCCACACCGAAGGAGTCACATGACGCACGGTGAACCCAACCCGCCCGCGCTGGCGGAGCAGCACGCCGGCGTCCCCCCGATCGGCCCCGTCCCGGACCTGTCCAACGTGACGGGCATCCCCGACGGGCCAGTGCCCGTCACCAACCCGCTCCGCGACATCAGCGCATGGGACGGGCCCGACATGGATGCCCACTTCGTGGCCACCGCCCGCAAGTCCGGCAACGAGGCCGCCCGAATCGCCGGGCGGATCCAGGCAGCCGGCCGGGGGATGCGCGACGGGCCGGCTCAAACCAACATGGTGGAAACGGACAGGTTCTGCCAGCACCGCTCGCGCTCCCTCGAAGTCCGCCAGCCGGGCCGCGACCGTAGCGATGGCGAGCCTGTCTGGGAGCGCGGCCGAGAACTTGAGACCGCGCACGGCTCGCGGGTCCTTGCGCGCCCTCGCGCCAGCTGTTGCCCTGCCGCAGCGGTCGGGGAAGGCGCCTGCGCAGGTGCTGCAGCGGACGGCCGCCGCTTCCCCGCCGCACCCCCGCGACCGACTGACGAACCCGGGCCGGCTCCGGCCGGCGCCGCTGGCTCACGGTGTGTGGTCGTCGGTGGGCTCGCGGTTGGTGGTGCGGCGGTGGGCGGCGCGCCACTGGCCGGGCGGGAGGCCGTGAGTGCGGCGGAAAGCGGTGGCGAACGCGAATTCGTTGCCGTAGCCGACGCTGGTTGCGACGGTGGACAGGGTGGCGTCGGTGCGCAGCAGTGCGTCCTCGGCGCGTCCCATCCGTAGCTCGGTCAGATACGTGCCGGGGCTTTGCCCGATGACTTCTTTGAAGGTGGCGGCGAATCCGGCCCGTGACATGGCCGCGGTGTGCGCCATCGCCTCCAGCGTCCATTTGTGCTCCGGCCGTTCGTGGATAGCTTGGATCACCCGTGCGAGTTTCGGATGGGTCAGCGCCCGGTACCAGCCGGGCGCCTGGCGCTCGTCCTGCTGCCACCAGGTGCGCAGCGCGTATACCAGGTTGAGGTCCAGCAGCCGGTCGAGCAGCACCTGCTGCCCGGACCCGTTCCCGCCGGCCTCTGCGGCCAGCAGGCTGACCGCGTCGCGATGCCGGGTGTTCTGCGAGTGTGCCGGGATGCGGACGAACCGGGGCAGCGATCCCAGCAGGCTCTTCCCCACGCTTCCTTCGACCACGTAGGCCCCGCACAGGATGTGGGATGCCTGTCCCGGCCCGTGGTCACTGCCGCGGCGGCGGGCGTCCGTGATCGTTTCGATGTCGGCACCGATCTCGCTGACGAGCCGGTACGGGTCTCCCGCGGTGACGAGGACGACGTCGCCGGCGGCGAGCCAGAACGGCTCTGCCCGGGCAGTGCTCAGCCAGCCGGTGCCGTCGAGGAGGATGTGCGCAGTGAGGGGGCGCTGCCCGGTGAACCCCAGCCCCCAGGGGGCGATACGGCGCAGGGTGGAGAACACCGCACCGCGCGCCCGGGCGCGGGCGAGTTGGTCGCTGAGCACATCCACCCCACCAGCGTAGACGAATACGAATATTCTCTGGCCGATCACCTATCCATCATCCGCGGGCGGGTTCATAGCGTCGGTGGCATGGCACGTTATGTTGTTCTGGGCGGAAACGGAAAAGCCGGGCGTCGCCTCATCGGTGCGCTGGAAGAGCGGGGACACCAGGGGGTGGCGGCGAGCCGGAGTTCGGAGGCCCGGTTCGATTGGCAGGACACCTCCACCTGGGGGCCTGCAGTCGCGGGTGCGGAGGGGGTGTTTATCGTCGGCCCCGGCTCCGCGCGGGACTGGAGCGGCCCGCTGACCGGGTTCCTGGAGGTTGCGGCCGCGGCGGGGGTACGGCATGCGGTGCTGCTGTCGGCGCGCGGGGTGGAGTTCCTTCCCGGCGGCGCGGTGGACCTCGCTGAGCGGGCACTGGCATCGGGGCCGGTCCCGTGGACGGTGCTGCGGCCCTCGCACTTCGCGCAGAACTTCGCCGAGGCGATGTTCGTCCCCATCGGCGGGCTGATCACCGCGCCGGTGGGCGGGGCGGCCGAGCCGTTCATCGACGTGCGCGACATCGCCGAGGTCGCCGCGAAGGTCCTTGTCGACCGGGCGTTGACCGGGGAGCGGATCGCCCTGTCGGGCCCGGCCGCGCTGACGTTCGAGGAGGCCGCGGCGATCCTTTCGGCCGTCTCCGGGGTTGTGGTGCGGTTCGAGCCCGAGGAGCCGACCGCGCACGCTGCCCGGTTGCGGGCGGCCGGCACGCCGGAGGGGTACGTGCGTTGGCGGATGGCGATGCTGGAGGGGATCCGCACCGGTGCCGACGCCTACGTCTCTGGTGGGGTTGAGCAGGTCCTGGGCCGCCCGGCAACGGGGTTCGCCGCCTGGGCCGCACGTGAAGTGCTCGCCGCGGCGTGGGCCACGCAGCGCCCGGGGCAGGCGGCGTGAACCGTCGAGGGGTGACGCCGCGGCTTGCCGGGCGGGGTGCGTTCGCAGCGGTGATCGTCGTGTTCCTGGCTGTGGTGAGCCAGACCGCGATCCCCTCGCCGTTCTACCCGCTCTACGCCCGCCAGTTCCACCTTGCGCCGGTGGCGACCACGGTCGTGTTCGCCGCGTACGTGGTCGGGATCGTGGTGACGCTGCTGACCGTCGGGGCGCTGTCGGACTACGTCGGCCGTCGGCCGGTGCTGCTGGCCGGGTGCCTGTGCGGGATTGCGGCGCTGGTGATGTTCCTGGGCGCGGACGGGTTCACCGGCCTGGTGGCCGCCCGGGTGCTGCAGGGGGTGAGCATCGGGACCAGCAACGCCGCGCTGGCGGCCGCGCTGGTCGATGCCGCCCCGGCAGGCAACACGCGCCTGGCATCGGTGCTGGCCGGTGCGCTGCCGCCGGCCGCGCTGGCGCTCGGCGCGCTGCTGGGCGGGATCGCGATCGAGGTCGCCGCGCGCCCGGCCGGGCTGGCGTACGGGATCAGCATCGCTGCAGTTCTTTGCGCGACGGTGCTGACGCTCCTGCTGCCGGAAAAGCACCCCCGCCGTTCCGGCGCTGTGGCCTCGCTGCGCCCGCGGATGGGGGTACCGCGCGGTACCCGGCGGGCGTTCACCGCGGTGGTCGGCTCCCTGATCGCGGGGTGGGCGATGGCCGGCCTGTATCTGGCGCTGATGCCGAGCGTGCTCGCAGCCGCCTGGCCGCAGGCGGCACCGCTGGCCCGGGAACTGCCGCTGTCTGCATTCCTGTCCTTCGCGGCCCTGGCCGGAGCGGTGCTGATCCGGATGCGGGAGCACACGGCGATCATCATCGCCCTGCCCGCGCTGATCATCGGCGCCGGTGTCGCGGGGTGGGCCATCGTCCTTCCCACCGTCCCGACGACCTTGCTGGCGGCCGGAACGGTGATCGCAGGGTTCGGGTTCGGCGGGACCTTCCAGGCGTCGCTGCGACACCTGGTCGCGGCGACCGAGCCCGGTGCGCTGGCGACGGTGATGGCGGCGGCTTTGACGATCGCGTTCCTCGCCTTCGGGCTGCCGGCCGTCGCCGCCGGGGCCCTGGTCCCCGCGGTCGGCGTCTCGAACGTCGCGGTCGGGTATGCCGGCTTCGTGTTCCTCGTCGCGATCGTCGCGACGGCCGTGTACCTGGCCGCACACCAGACCGGCCGCACGCGCAGAACCTGACCCCGACAGCACCAGTACCAGCGCAGCATGCCCGGCGAGTCCTCGCCCAGTACGCCGAGCACGACAACTCCGGACGGCCGCACCGGGCCCTGGACCTGCGTGCTCCTGCCGATAACCCGGACGTCATCCCCTTCCCCGCGCAGCGGGGACAGCGCCATGACGTCCTCGGCGGACTGATCCACGAGTACCGCACGCCGCCTGACCAAGATCACGCCGGTCCGCCGAACCCCCAGCTCAGCGCACGTACGAGACTTTTGGCACCCAACAGGTCGGCGATCTGACCGGACTGGGATTGTTCACCCACGTGGCCCTGTACCAGGCGGGAGATCGTGGTTCGCGCCATCCTCGGCGAGCCGGGACCCGACGCGGACTACCGCGCTCTGCCCCGGGTGACCTTCACCGACCCCGAAGTCGGTTCCGTGGGCCTGAGTGAGCAGGCCGCCCGGGAGCAGGGTCTGCGCGTACAAACCGGCACTACTCAGCTTCCCTCCTCCACCTGCGGCTGGATCCACAAGGCAGGCAACGAGGGCCTGATCAAACTGGTCGAGGAAGCCGACCGCGGCGTGCTGGTCGGCGCCACCTCCACCGGGCCGGTCGGCGGCGAGGTCCTCTACGGCCTCGCGGTCGCGATCCAGGCCGAGGTGCCCATCGAGCGGCTGCGGCACATGATCTACGCGTACCCGACCTTCCACCGGGCAGTGGAAGCTACTCTCACCGACCTGCGCAGAACCTGATCCCGCCGCGAGCCACTCTGCCAGCGGCAACAACCAAGGAGCTAGAGACCATGCATGCGCCAGTACGCCTGGTTGTTTTCGACGTCAACGAGACCCTGAGCGACCTCTCCCCGTTGCGCGGCCGGTTCGAGGAGGTGGGCGCGCCCGGCCACCTGCTGGCGACCTGGTTCGCCGGTGTGCTGCGTGACGGACTGGCCCTGACCGCAGCCGGCGCCTACGCGGACTTCCGCGACGTAGCCGAGGCCGGGCTGCGCGGCCTGCTGCCCGGCCTGAACGGCTGGAACGGCGACCTCGACCACGCGGTGACCCACATCCTGGACGGCTTCAGCAACCTGGACGTACACCCCGACGTCCCCCACGGCGTCGAGCAGTTGCATGCCGCCGGTCTGCGCCTGGCCACCTTGACCAACGGCGCCACCGCCACCACCGAGCGCCTGCTGGCCCGAGCCGGACTCCTCGAACACTTCGAGACTCTGCTGGACGTGAGTACCGTACGGGCGTGGAAGCCAGCGGCAGCGGCCTACCGCTACGCCACCGACCAGTTGACCGCCGACCCCGCCGAGACCCTGCTGGTTGCCGTCCATCCCTGGGACATCGACGGAGCGCGCCGCGCAGGCCTGCAGGCAGCATGGCTGCAACGTGGCGCACCCCCCTACCCGCGGGTGATGACCGCACCCACTCACACTGCGCACGACCTGCGGGAGCTGGCCGACGTTCTCACCCGGTCACAGTGAACTCACCATCTGCCGGGTGCCCGCGGGTGTCAGGAGCAGCCCGCCCGGGTCCCGGCATGGAGTAGGTCTCGCGGCGTGACTGGCTTGTGCTGGTGGTCAGATCAGATGGCGCAGTGGACGGGGCGGGGAAGGCTGCCGTCGGCGAGGCGGACGGTGAAGAACCGCTCGGTCACCAGTTGTTTGCCCACGTCCAGTGGGGTTCCGACGGGGGCGAGGTGCATGTCCGGGCTGGTGGCCGTGTCGGCGGCGGCGGGGTGCCAGTGCAGGCCGTCGGCGGTGACGGTCAGTTCGGGAATGCTGGAGTCCTCGCCGATCTCCACGCCGGTCTGGGAGAAGCCGCGGCGCAGCAAAGGGCGTACGGCGAAGTGGTCGGCAGGCAGGCCGAGTCCGGCCAGGAGCCGGGGACACCGCTGGGATCTCGGGCGTGTTCTCCTGCGTTTGGGTCAGGGCGACGCGGGGTGGCAGCCCGAGGTCGAGCAGGTGGCGGATGCCGTCCAGGGTGCGTTGCCACGAGCCTGGACCACTGTTGGGATGTGGCGAGCCGGCGCGGCATCCGCCTGGAGGTTCGACCAAGCGGATGCTCGCGGCGCCATGCGTCGAGGTGCCTCAGCCTATGCTCTGCCGGTCGGGTCCGATGAGCGCGACGACCCGCTCCTTGTCGCGCGTGTAGGGGCCGCCGGTGTACTTCGTCGAGATCCGGTCGATGATCTCCCAGGCGGCGTCGCCTTCGAGCCACTCGATGACGCGGCCGCGGACGATGACCGGCTGGAACGGGTTGTCGGCTGGTGTCAGGGAGAGCGCGACCCGTGGGTCGCGGCGCAGGTTGCGGGCCTTGCGGGTGCCCGGGCCGGTGAGGATCGCGACGTGGTCGCCGTGCGTGCCGATCCAGACAGGGACGGAGTGGGGGGCGCCGTCGGGCAGGGCGCTGGCAAGGTGGGCGATCGAGGTGCCGTCGAGCACGCGGCGCACGTTGGGGTCGAGCATCGTGGTCATCTCCTGGTGTGGGCTCTGGGTGGGCTTGTGACGGTGGTGGTTGTCGGCGAGCGACGCGGCTTCGCCGGTGACGAGGGTCATCGCTCGACCTCGTAGTGGAGGTGGGTGACGCCGGGCGCCGGGACGGCTTCGACGAGGCGGAGGCGCACGTGCTCGGGGAGCGACTGGAAGAATGGCCGACCGCCGCCGAGCAGGACCGGCACCTGGTGGAGGACCACCTCGTCGACGAGTCCCGCCTTGAGCGCCTCGGTCACGACGCCGCCGCCCATGAGGCCGACGTCCTTGTCGCCGGCGGCCTCGCGGGCCGCCGCGACCGCGTCCTCGATGCCGGTGGTGACAAGGGTCTGCCGCTCGGTCATCTCCGGCGCCGGCCGGTGGCTGAGGACGAACAGCCGGGCCGTCGGGTGAGGGCCGCCGCCGCCAAAATGGTCGGAGTCCTCATAAGTGTTGCGTCCCGCCACGACGGCGCCCACGCGTGCGGCGAGGGCGTCGAAGACCGGGGCGCTGGGCTCGCTCAGCCTGAACCCGTCGAACACCTGGCTGGGCGTGTCGCCGTCGAAGTACCAGTCGAAGAGCATCGTCCCGTCGCCGAGTCCGCGACCGGCGCCGGGCTCGCGGCCGGTGATGTACCCGTCGACCGACACCGCATGGGCGCTCAAGACCTTGCTCATGTCCGTGATCCCTCCTGGGGTTCCTTAAAGAGACTCTATGACCGTAGCAGTCGAAGTTCCCTTAGGGAACCCACATCGCTAGACTGGTTCCATGCAGCGCACGAACTTCGACGGGATGGCGTGCTCGATCGCACGTACGCTCGACGTCATCGGGGAGCCCTGGTCACCGCTGGTCCTGCGTGACGTGTGGGTCGGGCTCACCCGGTTCGACCAGATCCAGGCCGACCTCGGGATCTCGCGCAAGGTCCTGACCGAGCGGCTGAACCACCTCGTCGACCAAGGCGTGCTCGAGCGCCATCCCTACGACCGGCGACCGCGCTACGAGTACCACCTGACGGAGAAGGGCGCCGAGCTGGTCGACCTGCTCATGGTCATGACCGGCTGGGGAGACAAATGGCTCGCGGGCGAGGCCGGCCCACCAGTGCTCTACCGCCACCACGCGTGCGGCCAGGTCAGCAGCGTCGACCTGCGTTGCTCCCACTGCGGCGAGCCGATGCACGCGAACGACGTCGACGCACTCCCGGGCCCCGGTTCAGCCGTGTGACCCAGACGGGCACGGAGTTCTTTGGGGGCGGCCTTGAGCGCCCAGGGCGCCCCCGACCGCCGTGGCGCGTCCCCCACCCAAGCCCGACGCGCCGAACGTCAGACCACCGACCACCACACGCGACCCGCACCCGCCCGGTCAAACGAGGGACCCCGTCGCGGCCGCATCGCACGAACCCCCACCCTCCCAGTGCCACGGTCAGGTGGTCGCCGCGGGCCACAACCCCGTCACCGCCGTGCCCGTCGTCGACCGGTCACAGGACTGACGACGTCGCTCATCGCATGCGCTGCGAGACGACCAGCACTCACATCCGGCAGCACCCATCCGAGGTCATGCATGTACAGCCGCCATGATGGCAGCACAGGTCCCGGTGATCACTGAGCGTCACACCTCCGTGATCACCGGGGCCTGTGCCCGCGTTACGGCCGGTGCTCCCCACGCCGCCAATCTGCGCGAGTTCTTACAGCGTTGAGTACACCCGAGCGATCACAGGCGGGTGCTCGTAGGATTCCGGGCAGCGGTAGATCTGCAATTCTTCGTCTCCCAGGTCCACCGTGGTCTGACTGCCCGCCGGCGGGTAGCACCTCCGGTCATCAGCATCGGCGTCCTCAACCGGGCGCCAGCCGCCCGCGTTGTGCCCGTTCCATTCAGCGAGGCCAACGGTGAACAGGGGCTCGGCCACCGCGCCGCATCCGCAACGCGGTGGGTCGGCGGAGTCTCTCTCATCCGATGGGACAACACCCCAGCCGCCGACCTTCCAGCCCGGAGCCACCGCAAACTCGTTGTACCGGTGGCCGGTGTCCTCCTGCCACGCCCGCACACGCGCGCCCACTGCAGCGGGCAGCTGGTTGACCGCCGGATACTCCGTCACCTGTTCCGGATGCAGGACGCAGGGGGCGGGCCAATAGTCCTCCAGCTCGATCACAGCCGGCTCCGGCGGTGGCGAAAGGACCGCAGTGACCTGGTCGGCACAGCGCCAACGCACGCGGACGGCCGGGATATCGTCGTCGTGGTCCATGAACGGGCACCACAAGATCTGCAGCAGGTCCGCGCCATCGGGGCAGGGCAGACCGGGGACGTCCCGGGCGTAGAGCTGAGCCACGGGCAGCAGCGGCACCGGATCCGTATAGGGGCTGTCGATCTTCTTCGGTCCGCTCCGGTCGAAGACCGCCCGTTCCTCGGGCGTGGGCGGCTCATCCTCCGGCCGTGACCACCGGGCGACCGAGATATGATGCGAGGCACGCACCGCCTCCAACTCCACCACCTCGTACAACTCGTGCGACCGTGTGCAGGTCGGCCACGGCTCGTCCTGCGGCCACAGCAGCGGGCCACCCACCGAACTGTCCTCAACCGTGGGCGAACCCGACCGTGGATGCAGCCGAGTGACACTCCTGGCCATCATGGCCAGCTCCGGGAACACCGCGGTCACATCCAAGGGGCGCGGCGGCGTCGTACGCGTCATGGCTTCCCCTCTCACATGGCTTGGTCAGGCCATCGAAGCACGCGGCACTGACAGACTGCCCTCCTTTCCCGGCAGGAGGAAGCCCACGCGAAGCCCCGCCCGTGGGCCGGCCATCCGGTGACAACACCCCCGCCCTTATGACGACGTCGTGTCTCGCCCCACCGACACGCAAGCCCGCGGGTTGTTGGTCAGCCAGCGGCGGTCGAAGCTCGCCTTGTCTTCAAGGTCGTCGATGAAGGACGGCATGTTCTTGTAGATCGCGCGCGGTTCTGTCCGTTCGCCTGCGTCGCCAGGGGCGAACAGCTCGGTGATGGTAGCCGGCCGCCCTCCCCGACGACGTCGTGGACTTCGTAGATATGGCTGACGTACCGGTGCTTGCGGCCGCCGTACTTGAGGTCGCTCCAGTCGTACTTCAGGTACACCACGACGTCGATCGAGGACGCGATGAGGTGGTGGGCGGCGCTGTCGGCCATGCCGACCTCGGTGCACAGCTGCACCAGGCGGCTGATGATGGCATGCGGGCGGCGTACGTGCATGGTGCACATCGACCCGGAGCCACCGGCGGACATCGCCTGCAGCATCGGCACGATCTCGGTGCTGCGGACCTCGCCGACGATCACGCGGGTCGCGTTGTAGCGCAGCGCGGTGGCGAACATGTCGGAGATGGTGACCTCGCCGGCGAGCCGGTTGTCGCCGGTCCGCTCGCCGTTGGACTGCCGCGCCTCGAATGCAAAGGTGACCGGCCCGGGCTTGGGGCCCGGCTCGTCCAGGTAGAGCTCGCGGTCCGATTGCAAGGTGACGAGGCGTTCTTCTTCGGGGATCTCCCGGCCGAGGGCACGCAGCATGGACGTCTTGCCAGCGCCCATGTCGCCGACGACCAGCAGGTTCAGACGGGCCTGGACGCAGGCCCGCAGGAAGAATTCGATCATCGGGTTGACGGTGCCCCAGTGCACCAGCTCCTCCATGCCGGTGTCGCGCAGCCGGTGCTTTCGGATCACCACGGAGGGCCGGGTGGTCAGCAGGGACGCGGTATCCCGGGGGTTCCACTCGCCTACAGCCTGTTCCTCAAGCCCGGTTTCGCTGGTGGCGATAACCGGTTCCCGGCATGCGGCCGCAGACCTACCGTGGCCGCATGCACTCACCGATCACGGGCACGGCCGCCGGCGTGCCGTTCACCGCGTTGCCGCCGGCCGACGACGGCGCCGCGGCGCTGATCGTCACCTGGCACATGCTGGACGCGCCGAGGTCGAACGCCGCGTTCGCTGCCGCGTTGCCGATGAACGACCTGCCCGCGTGGCGGGTGCACCTCGGCATGCCGATGTGCGGGGCGCGCATGGTCGACGGCAGCATGGCAGCCGGCTTGGAGTTGATCCGCAAGGACGTCCTGATGTCCGCTCTGTACCCGTTCGTCCGACAGGCGACCGAGGAGTTCCCGGCCGCGCTGGCGTCGATCCGTGCGCAGCTGCCGGTCGATGGCGGCCCGATCGGCGTGCTGGGCGGCTCGGTGGGCGGGGCCGTCGCGCTGCGGATCCTTGCCGACACCGAGATTCCGGTCTTCGCCGGCGCCGTCGTCAACGCCGCCATCCGGATGCGGTCCGTCGTCGACCTGTTCCCGGGCGACTACCGGTATGACGCCGAGTCCGAGAAGGCCGTCGACAGCCTGGATTTCGTCGCTAAGGCGGGCGTCATCGCCGGTCGCTCGCCGCTGCTGGTCGTCAGCGGCGAGCTGGATCACCCGGCGCTGCGTGCCGACGCGTTGCACCTCGTCGACGCATTAGGGGAACGGTCCGAACTGCTGTCGATTCCTGGGTTGGCGCATCCGCTCGCCGACGAGCCCGGCATCGAGCCCGCGCCGCAGCTGCCACTGGCCCGCGAGGTGGACGCCGGCCTGACCACGTGGTTCCGACGCCATCTCGCGGATGCAGGCTAGTAGTGTGTCGCTGCTTAGCTATGGCATATCTGGTTGGGAGGTTAGTGCCTGGCAGATTCCTTCCCCTTTCGCCAGACAGGACTGTTGTCGTGGGTTCGCAGAAGAAGTGGCCGGTCAGGTTGACCGTGCAGGACCGCGAGGAGTTGGTCCGGGTGACCACGACGGGTGTTCGTGGGGCCTCGATGATCATGCGTGCGCGGGTGCTGCTCGCGCTGGACACCTCGGTGGGTGAGGTGGATTCCAAGGAGGTGATCGCGGCCCGGCTCGGCGTCTCCGGTGAGACGTTACGGCTGGTCGCCAAGCGTTTCGCCGAGACCGGTGGCGATGTTCACGCCACGATCGCTCGGAAGAAGCGCGATCTGCCGCCGGTGCCCTCGCCGGTGACCGGTGAGGTCGAAGCCCGGCTGATTGAGGGGCCTCGCGTTTTTCGGACAGGGTCTGGCCGATCAATTCATGCCGTGAGTCGCAATTCCTGGAACTCGGCGTGCACTTCGCCCGGGGGGCGGTAACCCACTGCCGAGTGCAGACGTTTGCGATTGTACCAGAATTCTATGTACCGGGTGATGTCCCTTCGGGCATCCTCGCGGGTGGGATAACTCACGCGCGACACCCGTTCGTTCTTCAGGGCACCGAAGAATGATTCCGCCATGGCGTTGTCGAAACAGATCCCGGTACGCCCGGCCGACCGCCGGAGTCCGAGTCCCTTGAGTACGTCCGCGTACTCGGCTGACATGTAGTTGCTGCCGCGGTCCGAGTGAAATATCGAGCCTGCAGCCAACTTACGGTTGCGAGCTGCGTTTTGAATGGCCCGTGATATCAACGGCGTCTGGTAGTGGTCGTCCATCGCATACCCGATGACCTCCTTGGTGCAGCAGTCGATAACCGTTGCCAAATAGAACCAGCCCTCGCCGGTCTTGACGTAAGTAATATCGCCGACCAGCTTTTCTCCTGGCGCCTTGGCGGTGAAGTCGCGACCGACAAGGTCGGGCAATGTGCCGGCCGCGGCCTGCGTGAGCGACCACCGCTTCGGCTTGGGCTGGCAGGGCACCAGGCCCAGGGATCGCATGAGCTGGCGCACCAGCTCCAGGCCGGTGGTAACGCCCCAGCGGGCCAGCTGAGCATGGATGCGCCGGTAGCCGTACGTGCTGTCGGACATTTCGAATGCCTTCTTGATGAGCAACTTCAGTTCATCGCGTCGCTTTGCCGTCGCAGAATCGGACCGGGCACGCCAGTCGTAATAGCCGGATTTGGACACGTCGAGTCGCTGGCACATGAACTCGACGGGATAGGCGTACTCCTCGGTGACGAGTCGCATCGTCTCGATGAACTCGTACTTGCTGGCTACCGGGAATCCTTCGCGAAGTACGCTGCGGCTTTTTTCAGGAAGGCGTTTTCCATCTCAAGTTCGCGGACAAGCCGTTCCGCTTCCTTCAGGCGGGCGCGTTCGTCGAGGGTCAACGGCGCGCCGGCCGACGGCTCGTTGCGATTTTCGTGCTTCTTCACCCAGCCACGGAGAGTTTCCGGGTTGAGGTCCAGTTCTCGGGCCGTCTCCGAGATGGTCTTGCTTGAGCGGAGCGCGATCTGGACCGCTTCCGCTTTGAACTCCGGAGAATACTTGCTGGGTGGTGCCACGTCGTGCCTCTCGTTTCCTTTACGAAGAGATCCTATTGGATCCCTGTCCGGAAACCTGGGGGCACCTCAGTGGCCGCTGCCGCCGGATGTCGAACTGACCCTTTGGCCGGACGACCCATTCGGATTCGAGGAGAGCACCGAAGCCGCCGTGGACGCGATGGTAGAGGTCCTCGGACCGCTTTCCTTGGACATCGACTGGGAGTGTCCGCTGCGTGGGCTCCCAGATCCCAAGCTATGCGGAGTTCAGTTGTGCCTGAACAGCGTATGGACAGAACAGTGCTCGGAACCTGCAATCGGTTCGTTCACGGTGTACCTGTCGATCGGTGATCGGACTGGGAACCGCGCCGTCGTAGATGCGTGGATACGTGACTCCCGGCTCCGGCTCGGACCGCCGCTCCTGGGTTGGTAGACGGGCCGTCCATAGCTGACGCCGCCGACGCGAACGGCCACCCGACGTGGCACACCGGCCCCCGCGCCATCCGCGCATGGTCATCCGCCACGTTGCCCAGGCCAGTTGGAGCGCCGCCCCTGGACAGTCACCGTCGACAGCCAGCCCCAGGAGTACCCGCCCCTGTGCCCGGCTCACCTGGCCCGAACGCGTCCGGATGCTCGCTCTGACCGTCCACCGCGCCAGGCACTGACCACCCCACCGGGGCCCGGCCATCCGGGCGCCGGCCCCAGGCGACGGCTGCCCGCCCGAGGCACCCTGTGCGGCTTCTGTGCGGCCCAGGAGGACCACACCGGGCGGGAGGGGAGTCGGAACTCCACCACGGCCTGCACACGGGCTGTCAGAGCCAGCCCCCGGGAAGGCCGGCCACCCACCGGAGCGCCCCGCCGGCCCGGCGTCCCAACCCACCACTTCTACGACGACCCCGTGCCTGATGACCGCCCGCAGGCAAACACGCAGGTGAGGGGTTGTCACCACCCCCCCCGAACGAGTATAATTAATGATGTCGGTTCAGGGTGGCGGCAATCACCCCGGACCGGCTCCAACCCACCAACCCAAGGAGCAGGCGTGGACGCCACGAACACCGACCGGGCCCGCTGGGGAGCGGCTGCCCTGGACACGTTCGCCCGCAACGCCAAGGAGTTCCCCCCGATCACCGCCGAGGGCACCGCCAGCCTGGCCCGCCTCGCCGCCGAGCAGCACGCGCAGGCCGCAGGTAGCAACCCTGTGAGCGAGCAGGCCGAGACCGACATCATCGAAGCCCGCTGCCTGATCGCCGATGTAGTGACGGACGTCCTGCACCACATGGACGGAGCCGAGCCCGCCCACACACTGATCGGCGCGGCCTATCACGTGTACCAACTCCGGACCGGCGAGATCACCGGCGCCGTCGCCATGGTCGCCGACGACGACCAGACCGGCGACGCAGTCGAGTTCCTCGCCGCCCTCTGCCACGCCGCCGTCACGTACGACGACAACCCTCTCGACATGCTCGCGCGCGGACTCCGCGACTTCGAGGAAGAGGCCGAAGCCGAGCGCGTCACCCCCGTCCGCGAGGCGCGCAGGGCGCGCCTCGCAGCCTGATCACCCCCACGGTGTGGCGCGGGCGGCAACCCGCGCCACACCCCCAACCCACCACGGAGGAACGTTCATGGACTTCCATACGCACCCACGCGGCCACGTCGTCAAGCCCGACGGACAGGACCGCCACGGCAAACCGCGCTACAAGACGCAGGTCAAGAACGTGAAGGTGGGGGACGTCCTGGCCGGATTCGGCAAGGTCCTCCAATGGCAGGAGACCGAGCCGCAGAAGGGCTGGCGCATGTTCCGCATGGTCACCGAGCACCCCGTCGAGTGGCCCACGCGCACCAACATCCACTCCATGCCCGAGTACATGTACTACGGCATCACCTCTCTGGCCGACTGATCTTCCGCCCTGGTGTGGCGCGGGCGGCAACCCGCGCCACACCGCCCCAACCCACCACCCGCGCGGGGCAGTCGGCCTACCGGCCGCTCCGCCACACCGAAGGAGTCTCCATGACGCGCGGTGAATCCAACCCGCCCGCGCTGGCGGAGCAGCACGCCGGCGTCCCCCCGATCGGCCCCGTCCCGGACCTGTCCGACGTGACGGGCATCCCCGACGGGCCAGCGCCCGTCGCCGACCCGCTCCGCGACATCAGCGCATGGGACGGGCCCGACATGGATGCCCACTTCGTGGCCACCGCCCGCAAGTCCGCCAACGAGGCCGCCCGAATCGCCGGGCGGATTCAGGTAATCGGGTAGGGCCGGCCGGCTTGGCCGGCCCTACCCTTTCCCTTCGGCCGTTGTCGACCGCCGTCAACCCCCAGAGGCCGACTGAACAGCCCGACAGACCTCAGCGACCGCCCTGCCTGTAGTTCGGGACGAAGAGGTGGACACAGCAGCCCCGTCTCTGTCTGGAGCTGCACCTTGGAAGCAGCGGCCGCGACCAACAGCCTGCCTAACCGCCGTTGGGTGCGGTTCGATGGTCATTCAATCTCAAGGGGACCGATGCCCAGGTCCTCACGCATAAGGCCGCGCATCCGGGACATGGCCGTGCGACGTTCTGCGATCAGGGGCGCGTCCTCAGCGGAGCCGACAGCCACCCCCCGGGCATAGGCGTCGCGTATCCGGCGCAGGCTGTGAAACGCCTCATTCCCGGCCGCCACAACCTGCGGCGGGCCCACGAGCCAGAGACGTTCGCTCGCCGTATACATGCCGGTTCCGCGGAAGGCTTCCCGCACGGCCGCGTCACGCGCCGACTCGGACATGTGATCGCCCAATGCGACGGCCCGTATCTCCTCACCTGCTGCTTTGAGCGCGGAGACGAACTCCGTGTACACCTCGCGCCGCAATTCCAGCGCGTGCCGGCTCTCCTCGCGCCGCCACCGGTTATGGTCGGCGATCAGGGTGGCGGTGATGCCGATCACGGCACCGGTCAGTGTGGAGAGCAGGGGCATCCAGTCCATGCGCCGCAGCTTGCCTGAATCGATGCGGCACCACAGTGGCTTTCGCCGCCCTGGCCGGCCCGAAGCCAGACGCCGGTTCCGGGTCAGTCAACCTCGGGAGCAGGCGCGACGCCGATGGGCCAGGACTGGCCGCAGTTAATACCCGTGATCTCGTACGCGCGCATCTCCGCGGACACGACCAAAGATGCCCAAGGAGTCGAGGACCAGCACAAGATCAACGGCCGGACCGCTGCCCGTATCGGCTGCAAGGTCGTCGCCGAGATCACCGACAGAGATCTGTCCGCAGCGGTCGCGAGCGGAGCGCGGCATCCCAGTCGGCGGGACGCGCCGCAGCGGGCCGATGGAGCGCCGGGTCTTCCGGTCGGCTCGACGCCTGCGCCGCCGCCTACCGGCTGCGCAGCTGGCACCGCTACACCGACTTCCGTGGCAAGCACGCCGTACAGGTCAACAAGATCCGTACCCACCTGGACGGCGATCGCGGACGCTACTACCCCGCCGCACACGGCCCGCGCGGCAGCGTGCTGAATCCCGGGCCCTACAGCCACTGCGTGGTGGACCGGGACACCCAACACACCGTTTATGAAGCCGTGTCGCCCCGCATCGCCCGGCAATGGATCGAGGAACACGAAGCGGTGAGGAGCGATACCACTGGTCAGCCGCATTTCGGTGTTGCTTCCCCCGGGATAAGAGAGTAGAATTACTAGAGTCGGTAAGGGGAGCGGCAACTCTCCCGGACCGGCAACTCCAACCCACCACCCGCGGGCCGGCGGCCCAACCGTGCCCTTGCCGAATACCTCATCCATGCAGATGGGAGCGGGTTTCGGCGCCACTCGTGTGGGCTCGAGCCGCCGCTATCGCGCGGCGGCGGTGGGCGCGGCATGATGATCGGTCGTGCTGCTGAGACTGGCGTACCTGGGCATAGCGAACGCGTTCGCGATGCTGCGACTGCTGCCGATGAGCGACCGTGAGAAAGATGTCGAGATCCTGGCCTTGCGCCATCAGATCGGGGTTCTGGAGCGGCAGCTGAACGGGCAGCAGGTTCGATTCCACGCGAGCGACCGGGCGTTCCTGGCGTCGCTCCTCCATGGCCTGCCACGGGAGGTGCTGCGCCGGATGCGGCTGCTGGTACAGCCGGACACGGTGCTGCGCTGGCACCGCAACGTCATCGCCCGCCGACACGCCGCCCAGTCCAAGCCGAAGCGCGGAGGCCGGCCCCGCACCGTGCACTCGATCCGCGCACTGGTTTTGCGCCTGGCCAGGGAAAATCCAAGTTGGGGCTACCGGCGCCTGCACGGTGAACTGCTCGTGCTCGGGGTGAAGGTGGCCGCATCCACGGTCTGGGAAATCCTAAAAGAGGCCGGTATCGACCCGGCGCCCGAGCGGGCCTCCAGCACCTGGGCAGACTTCCTGCGCTCCCAGGCCGACGCGCTCCTGGCGTGCGACTTCTTCGAGACCGTCACCCTGTCCGGGACCCGCTTGTACGTGTTCGCCGCGATCGAGCACGCGAACCGCCGGATCCGGATCCTGGGCACGACCGCGCATCCGACCGCGTCCTGGGTGGTCCAGGCCGCGAAGAATCTTGTCATGGACCTCGAGGACGCCGGCTGCCGGGCTCGCTATCTGATCAGGGACCGGGACGCGAAGTTCCCGCAGTTGTTCGACGAGGTGCTCAAGGACGCGGGTATCGAGGTGGTGCTCAGCGGCGTCCGGATGCCGCGAATGAACTCGATCATGGAGCGGTGGGTGCAGACCTGCAGGCGAGAGCTGCTGAACCGCACATTGATCTGGAACCAACGCCATCTCCTGCACGCCCTACGCGAGTTCGAGACGTTCTATAACGAGCACAGGCCGCACCAAGGCCTTGCGAATGCCCGCCCCCTCCACCCGCTGCCCGATCCGATCCAGAACCCGGACCGGATCGCCCATCTGGACATACGACGGCGAGCGCGACTTGGCGGCACCCTCCACGAGTACCAACATGCGGCCTGACCAGCATGGATGAGGTATTCGGCAAGCGCAAGGCTGCTGAATTCGGCGATTCACGGGCGATGACCCGCACTGGCCAACTTCTACGAATGTCGGGACCCCGAGCATGCTCACCAGTGATTCCAGGGACATCGACTGCGGCGCCCCCAGGCATCGGGGATGTCCCCGTGGGGTTGTCCCCACCCTGATGTGGGTGCAGGCCTCAATGACCCGGACGCCGTGACGAGGGAGGGTCGTTGACGGCGCCGCGACCGCGGCGACCGGACCCGAACAGCGGAAGACGGGGATTCGGACCATGACCGATTACACGCGACGGACCATGCTACGCGGCACCGCGCTGGCGGCGGTCGGCGGATTCACCGTACTGCACGGCAGGCTGCCGGGCGGCGGCAGCCCCGGCACGGGCCCCGCCCAGGCGGCCGCCACGAGCACGACGATCGACCGGTACCCCTTCTTGAACGGCGCCTTCGCGCCGGCTACCGAGGAGGTGACCGCCTTCGACCTGCCGGTGACCGGCCGTATCCCGGCAGAGCTGGACGGCCGCTATCTGCGCAACAGCCCCAACGTGCTCGGGCTGGAGGACCCGCGGGCCCATCACTGGATGCTCGGCGAGGGCATGGTGCACGGGGTGCGGCTCAGGGAGGGCCGCGCGGAGTGGTACCGCAACCGGTGGATCAGGTCGTCGGGCGTGGCCGCCAAGCTGGGCGAGCCGTACCCGTGGCCGGTGCCGGACGACGACTTCGCGAACAACACCCACGTGATCCCGTACAAGGGGCGGGTGCTCGCGCTCCAGGAGAGCGGCCCGCTGCCGTACGAACTCGACGAGGAGCTGAACACCGTCGCCCCCTTCGACTTCGGCGGCTCGCTCAGCGGCGCCTTCACCGCGCACACGAAATACGACGAGCAGGCCGACGAGCTGCACGCGATCGCCTACTACCCGACCTGGGACCACGTGCGGCACCTGCTGGTGGACCGCAGCGGCAAGGTCGTGCGGACCACCCGTCTCCCGGTCGCCGACAGCCCGATGATGCACGACTTCGCGCTCACCGAGCGGCATGTGGTCGTCTTCGACATGCCGGTCACCTTCGACCCCGCGGCGGGAACGCCGGTGCCGTACATCTGGAACGACCGGCACCCTGCCCGGGTGGGCGTGATGCCCCGGGCGGGCGGCCCCGTCCGGTGGTTCGAGGCGGACCCCGGCACCTTCTACTCGCACACCCTCAACGCCTACGACGACGGCCACTCGGTGGTGGTGGACTTCACCAGCTTCCCGGCACCCTTCTACGTGGCGGGCCGCGGCTGCGACGGCCCGTCGAGCCTCGGCGCCCCGCGGCTGGACCGCTGGACGATCGACCTGGCGCACGGCCGGGTGCGCACCCAGCGGATCGACGACCGCCCCCAGGAGTTCCCCCGGATCGCGGAGAACCTGGTCTCCAGGCGGCACCGGTACGGGTACGCCGCGACGGCCGCCGCGATGTGGACGGCGTACGAGACGGTCGACGGCGTGCCGCCGGACGCCGCCTTCAGCAACGCCCTGATCAAGCACGACCTGCTGCGGGGCACGTCGCAGGTGCACCGCTTCCCGAAGAATTCACCGGCGAGCGAGGCGGTCTTCGTGCCCGCCCACGAGAACGCGAAGGCCGAGGACGATGGCTACGCCCTGGCCTACGTCCACAATCCCGACCGAGGCGCCGCCGATCTGGTCATCCTGTCCGCCCAGGACTTCACCGGCGCGCCGCTGGCCCGGATCCACCTCCCCGGCCCGGTCCCGCTCGGCTTCCACGGGAGTTGGATCCCCGGGACCTGAGCGGTGGGCCCGCAGCCCATCCCAGAACGCTGGTCCCCTGCGCTGATCCATCACAGCCTGGCACCGCGTTAGACACCGGGTCTGGGCGCCTGACGTCGATTGCTCAAGGAAGACCGGCGGCAACCGGTGCTCACGGAGGCCGGATTCTCACGTTTCGGCAGGAGGCAGCGCCCACGAAGTCGCGGACCTTACAGATGGCGCGATCGAGGTGTAACCGCGCCCGGGCCGAAGGCACAGCCAGCTCCCCCAGTCCAAGACATGCTCTGTGTCGAGGTCGGTGGTGCGACAACCGTTGAGGAATTCCAGCGGCTGGCTCTTTGGCCGGACGGCCCAAGGTCCCGCAGCGTTCGCGGGCACTTGTCGCGGTCATAGCCCGAGGAGCGGCGCGAGCGTCGCGGCTGTTGCAGCGCAGGACAGGCGCCGTGAGGCGCGGTGGATCGAGGGGGGTGCAAGACCTTTTCGCCAGGCTGTCACAACAGCCTGGTTCGCCTGACTCTCCCGGACGGGCGCTTTAGTTGACGGATGTGAGCGTCATGGTTGGCGGACGGGGGTAGCGTCCGTTTGGCGCGGCTGATCTGGTTTCTGGCAAGGCAAGTTGACCAGTCCCAGCAGGGCAGCGCTCCCTCAAGCAAAGGGAAGAGCGGAGGAGATGAGCTATGAACAGTACGTTCAGGCGGTGCGGAATCGCCCTGGGAGCGGCGGCCCTGGTGACCGCCACCGTGTCGTCGGCATCCCAGGCGTTCGCGGCCGCCTCGCCGGACAGCCCACGCGTCACGGTGGTCAGCGTGCCTGCGGCGCCTAATGGCAACACCGACCCGTACGGCAACACCGACCCGTACGGCACCTTGACCTGGTGACGGCAAACGTACTCTAGGTCTCGTAAGCGCGCCCGCCGCCAACTGGAGTGCTCATCCGGCTCTCAGGGCCGTTTCCGGGGTGTGGGCAGGTGGGCCGCTGCTGCGTGGCTGGCGCGAGTGGCGCCGCGTCAGCCAACTCGAACTCGCGCTCCGGGCGGACAGCTCCGCCCGCCGCATCCGCTTCATCGAGATTCGTCGCTCCAGGCCCAGCCGGCCCATGGTCCTGCGTCTCACTGAGCGCCTCGACGTCCCCGTCCGGAGCGCAGGTGCTCCTCCCACTTCCAGACCTTCGCCCGCGGCTGGAGTTCGTCGGCCCCGTCCACGCGCAGCGGCATCAAAGCTCGCTCGAACGAGGCGATCAGATCGTCGTAGGCGACGCGCAGTGCGCTGCTGGCGGCCCGGTCGACGGTGAACTCCCGGTCGGGAACGATCTCCAGCCCAGAAGGTCGGGCAGCTGCGTGGCGAGGTACTGGCGCAGGCGGTCGACAGCTACCGGGACGTCGTCCTGACCGCGTCGGGCGTGCTCGGCCTGGGGCACACGAACCCACCAGGCGTAATACGGGACACCGTCCTCGGAGGAGTCGTCGTCGCAGCACGCCTCGTACACGCAGCCCAGCGAGGCGGCCAACTCCGTCATCGGCTGCCTCGTGCGCCCGGCCAGCTCCGGCTCCGCCCCAGCGCGCCGCTGCGGGTCGTCAACGCTGATCCGCCACACCACCCACTGACCCGGCCGGCCTGGCCGCGGTGTGGCTGCGGAGTCCGGCCGCGGATCGCGAATCCGGCGATCCTGCTGGGCCTGGGGTACGCAACCTGGCAGGACGAACGGTAGGCCGTCCGTGCCGGGGTAGGCGCGCCACAGGACATCACGGAAAGGTGAGCGACGATGACGAACGCAACGTTGACGAACGGCTCGCACCGCAGCCCCGCCGCACCCAGCGAGGAGCCGATCGGCGCCCTGGTCTCGCGGGCGTCGCAGCAGCTCTCCCAACTGGTACGTGACGAGATACGGCTGGCCCAGGCGGAGATGACCGAGAAGGGCAAACGGTTCGGCATCGGCGGCGGCCTGTTCGGCGGCGCCGGCACCATGGCGTTCGTCGCCCTGCAGGCCCTGGCGGCCGCGGCGATCGCCGCCCTGACCCTCGTACTGCCGCTGTGGGCGTCCGCACTGATCATCACTGGCGTCCTGCTCGTCATCGCCGCGGTACTCGCGGCGGCGGGCAGGAAGCAGATCGGCCAGGCCACCCCGCCCGCGCCCGCGCAGGCCATCCACGGCGTCAAGGCCGACATGGCCGAGATCAAGGAGAAGGCGAAGCGATGACCGACAGCCGCAAGGAATCCAGGCCGGCTCCCACCGCGCAGGAGCTGCGCGCGCGGGCCGAAATCACCCGCGAGCAACTCGGGGAAACGGTGGAGGCACTGGCGGCCAAGGCCGACGTGAAGGCCCGCGTCCACAACAAGGCGGCCGCCGCCAAGCACCAGGTGAGCGAGAAGGCCGCCCCGGTGCGGGACACCGTGCTCCGCAACCGCACCCTGCTCCTGGCCGCCGCCGGCGCGGCCGGTGCCCTCCTGGTGTTTCTGGCCGTGCGCCGTACCCAGAGGTGATCCCGTGAACGCCACGAAAACCGCCTAGCGGCCGCTCGGACTGTCCTCGGAGCCGCCAGCGGTGAACGGACTCCTTTTTCCCATTGGCGCGGCCCCCAAGTCGTCCGTGCCCCCTGTGGTTGCGGGGGCCGTCGGCCGGCTCAAGGATGGCTTAGGGGAAGCGGCACCCTGCCTTCTGGCCTTCTGGAGGACCGGCATGGCTACCGACAGTCGGGCGCTACGGTGCCTGGTGACCGGGGCGACCGGCTACATCGGGGGCAGGCTGGCGCCCGAACTGCTGGCGGCGGGACATTCCGTACGGTGTCTGGCCCGTTCACCCGGCAAGTTGCGCGACCATTTGTGGGCCGGACGGGTGGAGGTCGTACGCGGGGACGTGACAGACCGGGACTCCGTCAGGGCGGCGCTGGAGGGCACAGACGTCGCGTACTACCTGGTGCATGCGCTGGGCAGCGGGTCCGGCTTCGAGGAGGCCGACCGCCGCGCGGCCGGGCTGTTCGGCGAGGCGGCTCGCGCTGCCGGGGTCCGCCGGATCGTCTATCTCGGCGGTTTGACCCCGGAAGGGGTGCCCGAGCGTGAGCTGTCACCGCATCTGCGGTCCCGGGCGGAAGTGGGCCGCATCCTCATGGCCTCGGGGGTGCCGACCGCCGCGCTGCGGGCCGCTGTGATCATCGGTTCGGGCTCGGCGTCGTTCGAGATGCTGCGCTATCTGACCGAGCGACTACCGGCCATGGTGACGCCGAGCTGGGTGAGCACGCGGACACAGCCGATCGCCGTGCGCGATGTGCTCCGCCTCCTCCACCCTTGGAGCGCCCAGCGATCCGCTGCCGACGAGCGGGATGCCGAACTGTCCAGGAATTCCTGGATTTCAAGCATCGACCACAGCGGCTCGTCCTCCACCTTGCGGTCGCGGTGTTCGGCGGTGCGGTCGAGGTAGCCGGGGATGAATCGGCAAGACTTTCGACAGCGGTTGTCGTCCGGATCAAGCCGGAGAGGCTCGGCGTGGACCGTGGGGGGTGAAGGTGACGGGCAGGTGCTTGGGGCCGCGCAGACCGCCGGGCCTCCATCGCAGCTCGCTGGGCGGCACAGCCAGGGTGAGGCCGGGAAGCCGGCGCAGGACGGTGCCGATGGCGACCTGACCCTCCAACCGGGCCAGCGGCGCCCCCAGGCAGTAGTGGATGCCGT
This sequence comes from Streptomyces soli, assembly GCF_003999195.1. Taxonomy (GTDB): domain Bacteria; phylum Actinomycetota; class Actinomycetes; order Streptomycetales; family Streptomycetaceae; genus Actinacidiphila; species Actinacidiphila soli. The sequence continues at coordinate 3,202 of NZ_RJVR01000047.1, read as the reverse complement.
GCCCGAACCCGAGGTGGGCGTTGTCCCGCCTGGTGATGTCCAGGCGGTCGGGGTCGGGGAACTGCGCCGGATCACGGTCGGCGATGGCGGAGGCGATCAGCACGGTCGCGCCGCGCGGGATGGTCACGCCCGCGATGGTGACGTCCTCGCGCGCGAACCGGGCGATGCCGGGGTTGACCGGTCCGTCGTAGCGGAGGAACTCCTCGATCGCGTCCGGCAGCAGCGCCGGATCGTCCCGCAGCATCTGCAGCTGGTCGGGATGCGCGAGCAGCGCGGCGATGCCGCCGCCGATCAGGTTGACGGTGGTGACGTATCCGGCGACCAGCAGCAGGAAGGCCATGGCGATCAGCTCGACCTCGTCCAGTCGCTGCTCCTGATCCCGCGCGGCGATTAGCGCACTGAGCAGGTCGTTCCCTGGCCGGGCTTGTTTGGCCTCGAGCAGCTTGGTCAGGTACAAGCGCATGTGCTGCCACGCCGCGTCCACCACGGCCGGGTCCGGCAGCTCCGCTCGTCGCAGGATCATGTCGTCGGTCCACCGCTGGAAGTCGTGACGGTCCTGCACGGGCACTCCTAGCAGTTCGCTGATCACGGTGACCGGAAGAGGCAGTGCGAAGTCCTCGACGAGGTCGGCGCGGCCGAGGGGCACGACCGCGTCGAGCAGTCGGTCGGTGACCGCCTGGACGCGGGGCCGCAGCTCGGCCACCCTCCGCGCGGTGAACGTCTTCGAGACCAGGCGGCGCAGGCGGGTGTGATCGGGCGGGTCGCAACGGAGCATGTTGCGCAGCATGGACTCGCGTTCCGTCGCGGGCAGCTGTCGCATGAGCCGGGTATCAGACGCGTCGTGGATGTCGCTGCTCAGCCGCGGGTCGGACAGGGCCGAGAGGCCGTCCTCGTACCGCGTGACCAGCCAGGCTTCCAGGCCGCCGACGATGACGGCGCGCCGCACGGGGCCGGCCTTGCGCAGCTGCCGGTAGAGCGGGAAGGGGTCCGCCACGAAGCCCGGGTCAGCGTAGGGCAAAAGGACCGGCTGCCGGCTCATCATGCCTCCTGGAGTGCGTCTCATGCGGTTATATGTCCCAGTGTGGCCGATTTCGGGATTTCACCGGAGGGAGCGGGTGCGATGGAGCGGACCACGTGCTGTGTGGTGGGCGGCGGCCCCGCCGGAATGGTCCTCGGCCTGCTGCTGGCCCGGGCCGGCGTTAAGGTCACAGTCCTGGAGAAACACGGCGACTTCCTGCGCGACTTCCGCGGCGACACCGTCCATCCGTCCACCCTGGCGCTGCTGGACGAGCTGGGCCTGGCCGCGCGGTTCGCCCGTCTGCCGCAGCGGCGGGTGACGACGGTCCAGCTGCCGCTCGGCCCGGACCGTTCGCTGGTCACCGTCGCAGACATCGGCGCCCTGCGGGACACGTACAACTACATCGCGATGGTGCCCCAGCGGGACCTGCTCAACCTCCTGGCGGACGAGGCCCGGCGGGAGCCGTTCTTCTCGGTACGGATGAGTACCGAGGCCACCTCCTTCCTGGTGGAGCGCGGACGGGTCACCGGGGTGCGCTACCGCACGTCCGACGGCCGTACCGGTGAGCTGCGGGCCACCCTGACAGTGGCCTGCGACGGCCGGGGCTCGCTGGCGCGGTCGCTGCCCGAACTGGGACTGCGCAGGTTCACCTGCCCGATGGACGCCTGGTGGTTCCGGCTGCCACGGCGGGAAGGTGACCCGCGCGGGCTCGTGGGAGGCGTCGGCGACCGGTTCCTCACCGCCATGATCGACCGCGGGGACTACTGGCAGTGCGCCGCGCTGATCCCCAAGGGAACCGACAGCCGGCGCCGCGCCGCCGGTCTCGAGCGGTTCATGGCCGATTTCACGGCGGCCGTCCCGTGGCTCGAGGACCGGGAGCACGCGCTGCGGTCCTGGGACGAGGTGAAGCTGCTCGACGTACGGCTCGACCGTCTCAGGCGCTGGCACCGCCCGGGGCTGCTGTGCATCGGCGACGCGGCGCACGCGATGTCGCCGGTCTTCGGCATCGGCATCAACCTCGCAGTCGAAGACGCCGTGGCCGCCGCCCGGTATCTCGTCCAGCCGCTGCGCGGGGGTGCGGTCGGCCTGCAGGACGTACGCGCCGTCCAGCGCCGCCGGTGGCCCACCACGGCCCTGACGCAGGCGCTGCAGCGGATCGCTCATGCTCGGGTCATCGAACCCGTGCTGGCCGGACGCCCGCCCTTCGGCGACCCGCGGCGGGCGCAGCGGATGTCCGAACTGCTCACCACCTCGCGGTGGCTGAACCGGGTGCCGGCGTACTTTCTCGCCTACGGCGCCGTACGCGAGCGTCCGCCGACCGCGTCGGTGCGGTGAGCCGCAGCGCAGTGCATGGACCACTTCTCGCGTCGATCGTGCACCTCCCCCGCCTGGCGGTGTCGGGGATCTGGCTGGTGTTCAGCTCGATGGCGCCACTGGGAAGGTTAGCCAGGGCCTGCCGATAGTCGTGGCTGCTCATGCGCCACGGCCAGGCGGTGGGGGCGGCGGCCAGGACGGCGCGGACGTGGCGCAGTCCGGCCGGGTCGAAGTCGGCGCGCACCGCCAGGGGTCCAGCCTTGGGCTGCGAGCTCAGCTCCTGATCGCGCAGGCTGCGGGCCGATGGCGGGCGGGAGGCGGCGGCGTAGTAGGTGCTCGGCGCGATCTCGGCGTCGGTGTCCTTCAACGCCTCGCAGATCGGCTGGACGCCGAACTCCCCTTTGTGCTGGTCGATGTAGGCGACCTTCATCGCAGTGGACGGTCCAGCTCCGCCGCGAAGAAAGCCGACGCGGAGTTCAGGATCGCGTTCGCCCGCCTCAGCTCCTTGACCTCACGTTCCAGCTCGGCGATCCGGGTCGCGTCCTGGCTGGTGGTCCCGGGCCGTACACCCTCGTCGGTCTCGGCCCGCTTGACCCAGGTCCGCAGGGCCTCGGGATGGACATCGAGCTGGTCGGCGATGCGCCGGACCGCACCGGTCCGTGCCGCAGGGTCCTTCCGGGCCTCGACAGCCAACCGCGTCGCACGCTCGCGCAACTCATCGGGGTACTTACGGGGAGCAGCCATGATCGGCATCCTTCCGGGTCTTCGACGTCTCCATCAAACCCGGGGCGGTTCATGGAGATGTCGAACGGCTTGCCAGATGCTTTCAGCTGGTCCATCGGGCTCCTCCCAGAGCTCTGGTTGACCGAA
>NZ_RJVR01000397.1 GCF_003999195.1 Streptomyces soli | reverse complement strand
CACGCTCGCGCAACTCATCGGGGTACTTACGGGGAGCAGCCATGATCGGCATCCTTCCGGGTCTTCGACGTCTCCATCAAACCCGGGGCGGTTCATGGGCTTCGAGCCAGTCGTGACCGCACCCGCAGTGCCGGGCGTGGTACCCGGCCCACTTACTCTCCAGCGGCTCGTACAACAACCGGTCGCCGTAGTACTTCGGATCTCCCGCGAACCCAGACACGCGCCGCAGTGTCCCACCGCCGGACCCGCCGGGACAGCTCGCCGTCAAGGCGCTCCACTCGGGAAGCTGCAATGAGACCCCAACCACGAAGCCTCCGCAAAAACCCGTTGGGCGGACCACGGCGACCACTGCTAATCTTCCGGAGGCCGTGCGAAAGAACGAGGAGGTGGTACCCGTGAACGCAGTATCGACATGGGTGCTCCCCTCCGAGGTCACGGTCGGGCGATAGGTCGTCCGGGAGCGCCGTTCAAGAGCACTCCCGAAAGGCACGACCATGCACTTCACTTCCGAACAGCGCCTCGACGATGGCGTCCTCGAACGCGAATTCACCCTCGGCGAGATCCCCGGCATCCTGTGGACACCCGCATCGGCATCCGCATCCGCACCGGCGCCGCTGATCCTGCTCGGCAACCCTCCCCTCGGGCTGCGCAAGATGTACCCCCGACTGGTGGCCCGGGCCCGGCACTCCGCGGCGGATGGCTTCGCCACGGCGACCATCGAGCTCCCCGGAAGCGGCGACCGGCCCCGTTGGCCCGCCGCCGAGCAGGCCCGCGCTGACCTGCGCCGGGCGATGGAGGCCAGCGAGCCGGTCAGCGACGAGATCGTCGACGCCCTCACCCTCCCGCTGGTCGAAAAGGCGGTCCCGGAATGGCAGGCCGCCCTGGACGCCCTCCTGTCGCTGCCCGAGATCGGCGGCCCGGTCGGGTACTCGGGGGGAGTGATCTCCATCGGCATCCGGCTTGCGGTGGTCGAGCCGCGCATCTCGGCCGCCGTTCTGTTCGCCGGGAGTTTCGTGCCTCGCGCCATGTTCGAGGAGGCCCGGCAGGTCACTATTCCACTGCACGTCCTGCTGCAGTGGGACGACGAAGGGAACGACCGGCAGTCGGCCCTGGACCTGTTCGACGCCTTCGGCACCAAGGAGAAGACGCTGCACGCAAACATGGGCGGGCACACCGGCGTCCCGCAGTTCACGGGAGACGCCGCAGCCCAGTTCTTCGCCCGGCATCTGCGCTAGCCGCGGGCCGACCCCGCTGCCAGGCCAGTAGACGGTAGGCGGCGCCGGCCAGCACGCCGCTCATCGAGGACAGGCCCCGGCCCCCCCTCGATGACGGTGGCCAGCAGATGCACAACCGCCCCGATCGCGGCGGTACCAGCCATCGGCGGTACCGGCCGGTCGGGGCGGCGCTCGGCCACCAGCGCCTCCATCAGCTGGGCCCACACCTGTCGGCGAACGAACGAATGACGACAGGCGCGCCGGGCGTCCAATGAACCCGGACTTTTCGGGGGCCTGTTGGCGGCGCGGATCCAATCTGATCCGTTGGTGATTGATGACAGGGTTTGACGACAGATAGAGTCCGATCCTCCGTACGGAAGGGCCCCGATGGCGAACCTGGTCTACAAGCGGGTGTCGACCGACCGGCAGTCGACCGACCGTCAGAACCTGGTCCACGCCGAGGCCGGGATCGAGACCCCGGTCGTCTTCGAGGAGGACGCCGGCACCTCCAGCCGCCTCCACCCGCTTCAGCGCCCGAAGTTCGGCGAGCTGCTCACGTACGCGCGGCCGGGCGACACCGTGCACATCCCGGCGAACTCCAGCGCGACCTCCAGCGGGAACTGACGTACGACGGGCTGCGGGCCGCAGAGGCTAAGGGCAACAAAGGCGGGCGTCGCCCGGCCGTCCCGGCCGGGAAGACCGACGCCGTGCGCACCGGGTACCTGGAGGGCCGGTCCATCGCCGCCCTCGCCCGCGACCACGACGTCAGCCGCGGCGCCATCCGCACCGCCGTCGCCGACCTCCTGCCCGAGCACACGGCCGTCGACCCGGGCGCCCCGGCCCCGGAGCTGCCGGTCGTCCTCGACATGCCGGGCAAGGTCGCCGACTTCCTCCGCACCACCGCCCTGGAGCCCGCCGAGCGCGCCACGCTCGACCAGGGGGTGACCGTACGACGCGGCCAGGGCTACACACTGCGCGTCAGCGCCACACCCTCGGTTCACCGCCAACTCCTTGCCCGCTGCCAGCCCCTCGACGGCACCTCGGGAACCTCGGTGATCCCCGCACAGCGCAAGGCCCGCCGCGAGTACGAGAACCGCGTCAACGCCCTCGTGGCCGACACCCAGCTCTGAGCGGATCCAGAGCTATCCCGCCAAGATCAACTCATTGCCCCTTTGACGCGTATCTCGGCCGTACCCCAGGTTCGCTCAGGCTGCGGTGTCGGCGGGGGCGGGGTGAGGGTGACCTGGTGGCCGAGACGTTCGAGTTCTCGGACCAGGTCGCGGGTCTTGCGTGCCGGGTTGGCCTGGCGCTGGTGCCAGTCGGATCCGATGTCCTGGTAGACCGCTTCGGGATTGTTGATCAGGTGCCAGACGATGACCAGGATCGACCGGGCCACGGCGACCAGGGCCTTCTTGTGGGGCATGCGTTTGACCAGGCGCCGGTAACGTGCGCCGAGGAAGGTGTCGGTCTTGGCCGCGGCGGTGGCCGCCTCGCCCAGGACTCCCTTGAGCCAGGGGTTGCCCTTCCCGGTCGGCCCGGGGTGTTTTTGCCGCCGGACTGGATGGTGCGCGGGGAGAGTTTGGCCCAGGAGACCAGGTGTGCCGGGGTCGGAAAGGCCCTCGTGTCCCAGCCGATCTCGGCCAGGATCACCTGGGCGGTGGTCGGGCCGATGCCGGGAATCTGGTCCAGACGCTGGATGAGGCCGGGCAGGCCGCCGGGCAGGCTCGCGGCCTGCGCCTGGGCGCGGGCTTCGGGCGTTGCGGCACCGCTGCCCGGACCGGCATCGGGATCGGGGGAGCTGATCTGGGCAAGCAGGCGTTCGATGCGGGCGGTCAACTCGTTGATCTGCGTGCTCAGGTGGTCGACAGTGGCCAGCAGCAGGGCCAGCAAGTCGGCGTGGTGCTGCTCGAAGGTCCCGCTCAGCGCATCGACGAGGGCATCGTGCTTGGCCTTCATTCGGCCCTGCGCAAGAGCGGCCAGTGCCCGCGGGTCGCGCTCACCTGCGACCATCGCATCGAGCATGGCCCGCCCGGAGACCCCGAAGATGTCGGTGGCCACCGTGGACAGCTTGATCTGAGCGTCCTCCAGGAGCTTCTCCACCCGCTGCTTGACGCGGGAGCGGTCCTCGGTGAACACCGTGCGGGTGCGGGTGAGGTCGCGTAGCTGCCGCACCGGCTTGGGCGGTACGAACGAGGGCCGCAGCATGCCCTTCTCGGCGAGTTTGGCCAGCCACACCGCGTCCAGTTTGTCGGTCTTCGGCCGCCCGGGGACGTTCTTCACGTCCCTGGCGTTGACGAGCCAGCACTCCAAACCCGCCGACCCCAGCAAGAAGAACCACGGCTTCCAATAAACCGAAGTGGCCTCCATGACCACCCGCTGCACCCCCAGCGCCACCAGTTGCTCGCCCAGCTCCAAGATCACCGCGGTGTTCGCTGGGCCGCGTGCATGACGTGTTGAGGAGCAGTCGCCGGGCGCGGATGATCCGGACGGCCCGCAGCTGTGGTGTCTCCAGCACGCCGGCCGCACCAGGCATGAGGGTTTCCGGTGCGAGATCACCACGCACGGGCGGGTGTTCCCAGCTGAGGGCGCGACACAGCCGAGGGCCCTGCCCTGAGAGTTCTCTGGCGCGCGCGGAGTACCTTCCCGGCGGTTGGCTCTATAGGTGAGAAGTGAGACCAGTCGGAAGGTGAGTTCTGACTCGACCTGGCCCGGGTGGAATGCGTATCGACGGGTTTCGACTCCAGTGGAGGGGCAGTGGGAGTGCGGCCTTGGGGGATGTCCTAGTGTTCTGCGTCGTAAATAGCGAGTCTAAGTTCTTGCTATTTTTTTGGTCCGGACGGGGTGATCTTGGAGAGGTAGTCGGCGAGTGACTTCAGGA
>NZ_RJVR01000063.1 GCF_003999195.1 Streptomyces soli | reverse complement strand
CGCAGGGCCTCGCCGAGGCCGCCGCCGTGGCCCGGGGCCGGGGCGCCCCGGCGGTGGCGGCGCAGCTCGGGCTGCTCGCCGCCCGGCACACCCCGGACGACGAGGGCGCGATCATCATCCAGCGCCGGCTCGACGCGGCCGAGGACGCGCTGTTGGCCGGTGAGACCGAGCTCGGCCGGAGCACCGCCCGCGATGTGCTGGCCGTCGCCACCGACCCCGCAGACCGGGTGCGGGCCTGGATCGCGGTGATCGACTCGGTCGGCCACGCCCTGGGCAAGGTGGACGACGTCTATCCGCAGGCCCTGGCCGACGCGGGCGACGACCCCCGGCTGCTGGGGCTGGTCCGCTACCAGATGGCGTGGCGGCACGTCGTGGTGGACGGCTCGATCCGGGAGGGCGCAGCGGAGGCAGGGCGCGCCGCCGAACTGGCCGCGCAGGCAGGCGACCGGCGTACGGAGCTGCTCGCGCTGTCCTTCCAGGCGCTCCAGGAGTCGCTGATCGGCGATCCGCGCGCGCCGGAGACCCTGGAGCGGGCGCTGCGCGAGCCGCAGCTTCCCGACGTGGCGTGCAGCCACAACGGCCCCGGCTACACCCGTTTCCGGTACCTGATGATGGTCGACGATCTGGACGGCGCCCGCGCCACCATCGCACCGCTGGTCAGCGAGGCCGCCCGGCGCGGCGCGGTGGAGAGCGAGCTGCTGTTCCGGCGCAATCTCGCCGAGACCGAGCTGCGGGCCGGCCGCTGCGGCGCGGCCCTCGAACTGGCCCACGAAAGTCTGCGGCTGGGCCAGGACTCGGGCGTCGGCGAGGGTTGGGCACTGCAGATCGCCTCGCTGGCCGAGGCGGCCGGCGGCTCCACCGAGAAGGCTCTGTCACTGGCCGCCGAGGCGGTGCGCAGGGCCGAGGAGGCCGGCGACCCGATGTCTCTGTCGCGGTATCTGTACGCGCTCGGCCACGCCCGTCTGGTCTCCGGTGACGCGCCGGGCGCGGTGCAGGCGCTACGCCGGGTACGGCAGCTGGAGCGGGAGCTCGGGGTGACCGAGCCGGCGCGCGGGCGCTGGCAGGCCGACCTCGCCGAGGCCCTCGTACTCGTCGGCGAGCTGGCCGAGGCCCAGGAGGTCATCGACACCACCCGGGTCTTCGCCGCTCGACTCGGCCGGGCCAGCATCCTCGCCGTCCTCGACCGCTCCGACGGCCTGGTCAAGGCCGCCCGGGGGGACCTGGACGCCGCCGCCGCACTGCTCGCCGCCGCACGGCAGCGCCTCGGGATGCTCGGGTACGGCCTGGAGGAGGCCCGGGCGGCCCTGGCGCTGTCCCGTGTCGAGCGGGAGCGCCGCAATCCGTCCGCCGCGCGTACGGCGCTCCAGGACGCCGCCCGCATCTTCAAGCGCGCCAAGGCCCTGCCCTGGCTCCAACTGGTCGGCTCGGCCCCGGCCGGGGCCCCGGCGCCGGTCGCGCCAGCTGAAGCGCCGGCCGCCGCGGAGGGCCAGGGCGACCAGGGGATCCCGGACTTCAGCACGCTCGCCGCGATGGAGCGTCAGGTCGCCGCGCTCGTGCTGGAGGGGGCGACCAACCGCGAGATCGCGGCGACCCTCTTCATCAGCGTGAAGACCGTCGAGGCCACGCTCACGCGGGTCTACCGCAAGCTGGGGATCCGCTCCCGCGTGGACATCGTCCGGCTGGCGGCGCGGCGCCGCGCGGCGGGCTGACAGGCTGACGAGCCGTCAGGGAGGCGCGGACCAGGGGTAACCAAGGGTTATCCCTACCCGTCCCCCACAAGGGGCTTCCCTCATTGGGGCCGGGGTGCGGTCGCTCTACCTTAAGGATCGCACCAGTAGCAACAACCTCTTCAAACACGGCAGTGCGTCCGCGTCGTCGGCGGCGGTACGTTACCTCAGCGGCACGAACGGCACCGTCAGCAGGGTCAGCAAGATCTGGATCAACCCCGGCTACACCGACGCCACCAACGGCGACGACGTGGCCGTGCTCACCTTCTCCACCTCGATGCCGTACACCACGGCCTCGTACGTCTCCTCGTCGGACACCGGCGTCTACGCGGCCGGCACCACCGCCCGCATCCTCGGCTGGGGCACCACGTCCGAGAGCGGCAGCTCGTCCAACCAGCTCCGCACCGCGACCGTCCCGATCGTGTCCGACTCCAGCTGCAAGAGCTCCTACGGCTCCAGCTTCGTCGCCACCGACATGGTCTGCGCCGGATACACCTCCGGCGGTGTGGACACCTGCCAGGGCGACAGCGGCGGCCCGCTGCTCATCGGGGGCGTCCCTGGCAGGCATCACCTCCTGGGTGAGGGCTGCGCCGAGGCCGGCTACCCCGGCGTCTACACCCGGCTGACGACCTTCTCGTCGCTGGTGACGACGCAGATCAACTCCTGACTACCCGTCAGGTTGCACCAGGGGGCGCTGCGAGCCGCTACGAGCGGCTCCCGGCGCCCCCTATCCATTCGCGCCCGGCCCCCTGTCGAGGGCGCCGCCACCGGCGTACGGCCACCGTAAAGACATGTCAGGCGAACCACCCCTTAACAGCCGTACCGGTCGCCCCGCGGGACAGGGCAGTGTAGACATGGGCCTATGGTCCGGCTGTGGGGCCGGGTACGCAGCGTTGCCGGTCAGGTCTTCGTCCTGCAGGTAGTGATCGTGTTGCTGCTCGGCGTGGGCGCGGTGGCGGCTCTCGTGCTGCAGTCGGAACACGACAGCACCACGGAGGCCCGCAATCGGTCGCTCGCCGTCGCCCAGACCTTCGCGAGCTCACCAGGGATCGTGCAGGCACTGGCCTCGCCCGACCCGACGGCGGTGCTGCAGCCACGCACCGAGTCGGCCCGCAAACGGACCGGCGTGGACTTCATCGTCGTGACGAACACCAAGGCCATCCGCTACACCCACACCAAGCCGAACCGCATCGGCAAGAAGTTCGTCGGGAACATCCAGCCTGCGCTGCACGGCCACATCGTCATCGAGAAGATCAAGGGGACCATCGGCCCGCTGGTGCAGGCGATCGTGCCGGTCTACGACGACAAGGGCAAGGTCGTCGGGGCCGTCTCCGCCGGCGTCACCCTCAGCAAGGTCCGGGGGGTCGTCGACCGCCAGCTGCCGGTGCTGCTCGGCGCGGCGGCGGCCGGGCTGGCGCTGGCCACCGGCGGGACGGCGCTGATCAGCAGGAGACTACGGCGGCAGACCCACGGCCTGGGCCCGCTGGAAATGACCAAGATGTACGAGCACCACGACGCCGTGCTGCACGCGGTGCGCGAGGGCGTGCTCATCGTCGGCGGAGGTGAGATCGGGGGCGTAGGCCGACCACGGAACGGAAAGGGCAGGTCTGAGACCGAGGGAGAGCGCCGGCTGCTGCTCGCCAACGACGAGGCCCGGCGCCTGCTGGACCTGCCCCCGGACGCCGAGGGCCGCCCGGTCACCGAGCTGGGCCTCAATCCGCAGATCACCGACCTGCTGGTGTCCGGGCAAGAGGCCACCGACGAGGTCATGCTGGTCGGCGGCCGGCTGCTCGCGGTGAACAACCGGCCCACAGACCGCGACGGCGGGCCCCCGGGCTGTGTCATCACCCTGCGTGACTCCACGGAGCTGAAGGTGCTGTCCGGACGGGCCGAGGAGGCGCAGACCCGGCTGCGGCTGCTGTACGACGCGAGCATGGCGATCGGCACCACCCTGGATGTCGTACGGACCGCCGAGGAGTTGGCGCAGGTCTCGGTCCCCCGGCTGGCCGACTTCGTCACCGTCGGGCTCGTGGAGACCGTGCTGCGCGGCGAGGAGCCCCGGGCGGGCGACGGCGCGGAGCTGCGCCTGGTCGCCGTGCACGGCATCCGGGACGACCACCCGCTCTATCCGCCTGGCCGGCTGATCACCTTGAACCCGGACACCCTGCAGGGGCAGGGCTTCGGCACCGGCAAGTCGGTCCTCGTACGCGACCTGCACGAGGCCTGGGAGTGGCGAGCCCAGGACCCCGACCGTATGCAGCAGGTGCTCGACTACGGGATCCACTCGCTGATGACGGTCCCGCTGCGGGCCCGGGGCGTGCTGCTGGGCATGGTGAACTTCTGGCGCTCGGAGAAGCCCGAGCCCTTCGAGGAGGAGGATCTGTCGCTGGCGGAGGAACTGGTCGCCAGGGCCGCGGTGTGCATCGACAACGCCCGCCGCTACACCCGCGAGCACGCCATGGCCGTGACTCTGCAGCGGAGCCTGCTGCCGCGCGTGCTGCCCGAGCAGAGCGCCCTCGACGTCGCGCACCGGTATATGCCGGCACAGGCCGGGGTCGGCGGGGACTGGTTCGACGTAATTCCACTGCCGGGCGCCCGGGTCGCGCTGGTGGTCGGCGACGTGGTCGGGCACGGGCTGCTGGCCGCCGCCACGATGGGCCGGCTGCGGACCGCCGTGGACAACTTCTCGACCCTCGACCTGCCACCGGACGCGATTCTCGGGCATCTCGACGAGCTGGTCAGCCGACTCGACCGGGACCAGGCCGAGAGGGCCTCCGAGGGCCCGGGGGGCACCGAGGCCGGCGTGATCGCCATCGCTGGGGCCACCTGCCTGTACGCGATCTACGATCCGGTGTCCGGGCACTGCAGCCTGTCGCGCGCCGGGCATCCGGTGCCCGCGCTCGTCGCGCCCGACGGCGACGTCACCTATCCCGACGTGCCCGCCGGGCCGCCGCTGGGTGTGGGCGGCCTCCCCTTCGAGACCACGCAGCTGACCCTCCCCGAGGGCGCGCTGCTGGTCCTCTACACCGACGGCCTGGTCGAATCCCGCGACCGGGACATCGATGTCGGCCTCGGCCTGTTGCGCGACGCCCTGGCCGGCCACCCCGGCCGCTCCCCCGACGACACCTGCACCACAGTCATCGACTCGCTGCTCCCGGAACGCCCCGGGGACGACATCGCCCTGCTGGTGGCCCGTACGCGCCGCCTCCACGCCGACCGCGTCGCCGAGTGGGAGGTTCCCAACGACCCGGCCGCCGTCGCCGGGGTCCGGGCCTCGGTCTCCCGCAAACTGGCGGAATGGGGCCTCGAAGAGCTCACGTTCAGCACCGAGCTCATCCTCAGCGAGCTGATCACCAACTCCATCCGCTACGCCATCGGCCCCATCCGCGTCCGCCTCCTCCGCGACCGCACCCTCATCTGCGAGGTCTCCGACTCCAGCAGCACCTCCCCCTACCTCCGCTACGCCGCCACCACCGACGAAGGCGGCCGCGGCCTCTTCCTCGTCGCCCAATTCGCCGAACGCTGGGGCACCCGGTACACCGACGAGGGCAAAGTCATCTGGGCCGAGCAACAGCTCCCCCCAGACGCTACGCCGCCGGACTGACCCGCCCGGGGGGCGGGGCCGCATCGTGAGCCCCCTCTCCACGCCGCCCTCGTGGGCACTGCGCTGGCTTCGGGCGGCTGCGCGGGCCCCCATCCCCACCGCCGCTCTCGCGGGGCGCTGCGCTGGCTTCGGGCGGCTGCGCCGGACTCCGTCCGCCGGGCCGGAGTGATCCCAACCGGCGCCGTCAGGCCGCCGGCACCACCCGACCCGCAGGCGAGGCCGCATCGTGATGGATCGGGGTGTGCGCGCCGGTGAGCGGCACGCCGGTGCCGCCGCGGCGGTCGGCGACGATTTCGGCGGCGATGGACAAGGCGGTTTCCTCGGGGGTGCGGGCGCCGAGGTCGAGGCCGATGGGGCTGCGGAGGCGGGCGAGTTCGAGTTCGGTGAGGCCGATGTCGCGGAGGCGTTGGAGGCGGGATTGGTGGGTGCGGCGGGAGCCCATGGCGCCGACGAAGGCGAGGGGCATGCGGAGGGCGCGCTCGAGGAGGGGGACGTCGAACTTGGCGTCGTGGGTGAGGACGCAGATGACCGTGCGGCCGTCCACCTCGGTGGACTCGAGGTAGCGGTGCGGCCAGCTGACGACGACCTCGTCGGCGTCGGGGAAGCGGGCGCGGGTGGCGAAGACCGGGCGGGCGTCGCAGAGGGTGACTCGGTAGCCGAGGAACTTGCCGATGCGCACGACGGCGGCGGCGAAGTCGATGGCGCCGAAGACCAGCATGCGCGGAGGCGGCACGCTGGACTCGACCAGGAGGGTCAGGGGCTCGCCGCAGCGGCTGCCGTCGGCGCCGATGTGGGCAGTGGCGGTGCGACCGGCTTCGAGGAGCGCGCCGGCCTCGCCGGAGGCCGTACGGTCCAGCTCGGGGTCGCCGAGCGTGCCGTCGTACGAGCCGTCGGAACGGATGAGCAGTCCGCGCCCGAGCAGTTCCGCCGGGCCCTCGACGATCCTGGCCACCGCGGCCGCGGCCCCGGCGCCGGCGGCGGCCAGGGCCGCGGTGAACTCCGGCCGTCCGGACACCCGTTGGATGAAGATGTCGATGACGCCGCCGCAGGTCAGGCCCACGACGAAGGCGTCGTCGTCGGAGTAGCCGAAGCGCTGGAGCACGGGTTCGCCGGTCTCCAGGACTTCCTGGCACAGGTCGTAGACCGCGCCTTCCACACACCCGCCGGACACGCTGCCGACCGCCGTCCCGTCGGCGTCGACGGCGAGTGCCGCGCCGGGCTGCCGGGGCGCGCTGCCGCCGACCGCGACGACCGTCGCGACGGCGAAGGACCGCCCCTGCTCGCACCAGCGGTGCAGCTCGTCAGCGATGTCCAGCATCTGGGGGCTCCTTTGCTACTTGACGCCGAGCCAGGACTCGATCGGATTGAGGGCGAAGTACACCGTGAAGACGCCCGTCAGGATCCACATGAACAGCCCGGGCTCGCGGAACTTGCCCTGGGCCGCCTTGATGGCCGTGTACGCGATGACCCCGGCGCCGACGCCGGCGGTGATGGAGTACGTGAACGGCATCAGCGCGACCGTCAGGAAGACCGGGATCGCGATGGACCGGTCGGCCCAGTCCACGTGCCGGGCGTTGCCCATCATCAGCGCGCCGATGACGACCAGGGCGGCGGCCGCCACCTGTCCCGGCACGATCTGCGCCAGCGGGGTGAAGAACAGCCCGGCCGCGAAGAGCAGGCCCGTGACGACCGAGGACAGACCGGTCCGGGCGCCCTCGCCGACGCCGGTGGCGGACTCGATGAAGACGGTCTGCCCGGAGGCCCCGGAGATGCCGCCGATCGCGCCGCCGGCGCCGTCGATGAACAGGCGGTGGCCCGCTGCACGGTCGGTCGCGGCGCCGGGGCGCCGGGGCCACCCGCCGCAGCAGCGGCGAGAAGCCCAGGTCGGCCGCCCGCAGGGCATGGCCTTACGTTCCGGTGATGTGCTCGGGGCGCACCGGGACCCGCTTGAGCGCCAGGCCCGTCGCGGCACGGATGGCGGCGACGACGGCAGGCGTGGAGGACAGGGTGGGGGCCTCGCCGACGCCGCGCAGCCCGTACGGGGCGTGGTCGTCGGCGAGTTCTAGGACGTCGACCGGGATGGGCGGCGTGTCGAGGATGGTGGGGATCAGGTAGTCCGTGAAGGACGGGTTGCGTACCTTCGCGGTCACCGGGTCGACGAGGATCTCCTCCATGACGGCGAGGCCGAGGCCCTGGGTCGTACCGCCCTGGATCTGGCCGACGACCGACAGCGGGTTGAGGGCCTTGCCGACGTCCTGGGCGCAGGCCAGCTCGATGACCTTGACCAGGCCGAGCTCGGTGTCGACCTCGACGACCGCGCGGTGGGCAGCGAAGGAGTACTGAACGTGGCCGAAGCCCTGTCCGGTGCGCAGGTCGAAGGGCTCGGTCGGGCGGTGCCGCCATTCCAGTTCGAGGTCGATGGCCTCTTCGCCCAGGACGTCCACCAGGTCGGCCAGCACCTCGCCGCCGTCGGTGACGACCTTGCCGCCCTCCAGCAGCAGCTCGGCGGTGGCCCATGCCGGGTGGTACGTGCCGAACTTGGCGCGGCCCCGTTCCAGGACCTTCTCGCGCACGGCCTCGCAGCTGTGCCTGACGGCGCCGCCGGTGACGTACGTCTGCCGGGAGGCGGAGGTGGATCCGGCCGAACCGACCTGTGTGTCGGCGGGGTTGATGGTGACCTGGGTGACGCCCAGTTCGGTGCGGGCGATCTGGGCGTGGACGGTGACGCCGCCCTGGCCGACCTCGGCCATCGCGGTGTGGACGGTGGCGACGGGCTCGCCGGCGATGACCTCCAGGCGGACCCGGGCGGTCGAGTAGTCGTCGAAGCCCTCGGAGAAGCCGACGTTCTTGATGCCGACCGCGTAGCCGACGCCGCGCACGACGCCCTCGCCGTGGGTGGTGTTGGACAGGCCGCCGGGCAGAGCGCGTACGTCCGCCGTCTCTCCCCCAGCCTCCGGCCGGGTGGGGGTCCCCCCAGCGGAGCGCGGGGGCGTGCCCCCAGCGGACAGCCACTGCTGCTCGGGCGGCATCGGCATGGCCTTGACGCGGCGCAGCAGCTCGGCGACGGGCGCCGGGGCGTCGACGGCCTGGCCGGTCGGCAGGAGGGTGCCTTGGGTCATGGCGTTGAGCTGCCGGAACTCCACCGGATCCATGCCCAGTTCGGCGGCGACCTTGTCCATCTGGGCCTCGTAGGCGAAGCACGCCTGAACCGCGCCGAAGCCGCGCATGGCGCCACAGGGCGGGTTGTTGGTGTAGAGGGCGATGGCCTCGATGTCGACGTCCTCGATGACGTACGGGCCGACGCTCAGGGACGAGGCGTTGCCCACGACGGCCGGGGAGGAGGAGGCGTAGGCGCCGCCGTCGAGGACGATGCGGCACTTCATGTGGGTGAGCTTGCCGTCGCGGGTGGCGCCGTGCTCGTACCAGAGCTTGGCGGGGTGCCGGTGGACGTGGCCGAAGAAGGACTCGAAGCGGTTGTAGACCATCTTGACCGGCTTGCCGGTGCGCAGGGCGAGCAGGCAGGCGTGGATCTGCATGGACAGGTCCTCGCGGCCGCCGAAGGCACCGCCGACGCCGGACAGCGTCATGCGGACCTTGTCCTCGGGCAGGCCGAGGACGGGGGCGATCTGGCGCTGGTCGGCGTGCAGCCACTGGGTGGCGATGTAGAGGTCCACGCCGCCGTCCTCAGCGGGCACGGCGAGGCCGGACTCGGGGCCGAGGAAGGCCTGGTCCTGGATGCCGACCTCGTACTCGCCGGTGACGATGACGTCGGCGCGGCGGGCGGCCGCCTCCGCGTCGCCCCGGACGATGGGCTGCCGGTGAACGATGTTGGGGTGCGGGACGTGGCCCGCGTGATGGTCGTCCCGGCCCTCGTGGAGGATCGGGGCGCCGGGGGCGGTCGCGGAGGCCTCGTCGGTGACGACGGGCAGTTCGGCGTACTCGACCCTGATCTTGGCTCCGGCGCGGCGGGCGGTCTCCGGGTGGTCGGCGGCGACCAGGGCCACGGGCTCGCCATGGTGGCGGACCCGGCCATGGGCGAGGACCGGGGTGTCCTGGATCTCCAGGCCGTAGTGCTTGACGTCGGTCGGCAGGTCCTCGTACGTAAGGACCGCGTAGACGCCGGGCTGGGCCAGCGCCTGGGAGATGTCGATGGAGACGATCTCGGCGTGGGCGTACGGGCTGCGCAGGGTGAAGCCCCACAGCATGTCCTCGTGCCACAGGTCGGAGGCGTACGCGAACTCGCCGGTGACCTTGAGCGTGCCGTCGGGGCGCAGCGTGGACTCGCCGATGCCGCCCTTGGTCGGGGTGCCCTGGGTGATGCGGGTGGGGATGCCGGTCGTGCCCATGCTCAGGCCTCCTGTCGGACGGCGGCGAGGCGGACGGCGTCGAGGATCTTCTCGTAGCCGGTGCAGCGGCACAGGTTGCCGGACAGCGCCTCGCGGATGTCGGCGTCGGTGGGCTCGGCGTTGCGCTCCAGCAGCTCGTCGGCGGCGACGAGAAGACCGGGGGTGCAGAAGCCGCACTGGACGGCGCCGGCGTCGATGAAGGCCTGCTGGATCGGCGACAGCTCGACGGATTCGTCGGTGGGCCGCGCCTGCCACTGCTGGGCCTCGTCGAGGCCGGTGCCCTTGGCGCTGCCACAGGCACCCGTACCGCACGTACGTGCCTTGGCGTGCTCGGCCAGCCCCTCGACGGTGACGATCTCGCGGTCCTGGCACTGGCCGGCGGCGACCAGGCAGGAGCACACCGGCACGCCGTCGAGGCGGACCGTACAGGAGCCGCACTCACCCTGCTCGCAGGCGTTCTTCGAGCCGGGCAGGCCCATGCGCTCGCGGAGTACATACAGAAGGCTCTCGCCCTCCCAGACGTCGTCGGCCTCCTGCGGGCGGCCGTTGACGGTGAAGGTCACGCGCATCGGATGGTCCTCTCGTTGCCGCGGTACTCGTCCCAGGTCCAGCCCAGCGTGCGGCGGGCCATGACGCCCAGCGCGTGGCGGCGGTACGAGGCGCTGCCTCGCACGTCGTCGATGGGGCTGGCGGAGCCGGACACCAGCTCAGCGAACTGCCGGGCCACCGCCGGCGGGATGAGCTTGCCGTTGTCCCAGAAGCCGCCCTCATCGAGCGCGGCGGCCAGGAACTCCTCCGCGGGCCTGGCCCGGACCGGGGTGGGGGCGGCCGAGCCGATGCCGGTGCGGACGGTCCGGGTCTCGGGGTGCAGCGCCAGACCGAAGGCGCAGACCGCGATCACCATGGCATTGCGCGTGCCGACCTTGGAGAACTGCTGCGGGCCGTCGGCCTTCTTGATGTGCACGGCCCGGATCAGCTCGTCGGGGGCGAGCGCGTTGCGCTTCACACCGGTGTAGAAGTCGTCGATCGGGATCAGCCGCGTGCCCCGTACGGACGCCACCTCGACCACGGCACCGGCTGCGAGCAGCGCGGGGTGGGCGTCACCGGCCGGGGAGGCAGTGCCGAGGTTGCCGCCGACGCCGCCGCGGTTGCGGATCTGCGGCGAGGCGACGGTGTGCGAGGCCAGGGCGAGGCCGGGCAGTTCCGCGCGCAGGTTCTCCATGATCCGGGTATAGGGGACCGAGGCGCCCAGCCGTACGGTCTCCTCGCCGGTCTCCCACTCCTGGAGCTCGCCGATACGATTCAGGTCGAGGAGCACGTCCGGCCGGCGCTGGTCGAAGTTGATCTCGACCATGATGTCGGTGCCGCCCGCGATGGGCACGGCTGTCGGGTGCTCCGCCTTCGCGGCGAGCGCCTCCTCCCAGCTGGCTGGGCGCAGGAAGTCCATGGGGGTTGCTCTCTTCTTCGAGTCTCGAATGGGGCGTATTCATGTCCTGTTCACGCGCGTCACGGCCAGTACACCGCTGTGCCCCCGTCCGGGCGCAGTCACTGATTGCATGAAGCATTTGGCTGGCCAGGCCCCGTGTCTTGTAGATTCCTATGAAAGACCGGGCTACGAAACATCACGGCATTCGCCCGGCAATACCGATGGAACGAAGCGGGCGCGACCCTGGTACCCCTTGCACCAGGGACACGTTCGAGACAAGGCGACACACGATGCGGCTGCGCGCACTGCTGGACACCGACGCACTGGGCCTCCGGCTGCTGGGCGGCGAGGACGAGCTGGACCGCGCGGTCCGCGGGGTGATGACCACCGACCTGCGCGACCCCAGCCGCTACCTGGCGGGCGGCGAGCTGGTGCTCACCGGACTCGCCTGGCGACACGACCCCGAGGATTCGGAACGTTTTGTCCATATTCTCGCATCGGCAGGGGTTGCCGGGCTCGCGGCGGGCGAGGCCGAGCTCGGCTCCGTTCCCCAGGACCTGGTCCTGGCCTGCGCCCGGCACCGGCTCCCGCTGTTCTCGGTGTCGGAGGACGTCGCCTTCGCGTCGATCACCGAGCATGTCGTACGGCAGGTCTCCACCGAGCGCGCCGGCGACCTGGCCGCCGTAGTGGACCGGCACCGGCGGCTGATGTCCTCGGGGCCGGCCGGGGGCGGCCCCGACGCTGTGCTGGACCTGCTCGGCAGCGACCTCGACCTGCGCGCCTGGGTGCTGTCCACCACCGGCCGCCAGATCGCGGGATCCTCGCACCCCCTCCCCGTCGCGCTGCGCGCCGGCCTGGCCGGCGAGCACCTGGCCGCCACCCGCACCGCCCGCCCCTCCCCGCACCGCACCCTCATCGGCGGCCGTACGTACTCACTCTTCCCCATCCGCACCGGCGACCCACGGGACGACCCCCGGGCCACGCTGCTGTCCGACTGGTTCCTGGTCGTCGAGGCCGACGCCGGTGACTGGCCGGGCGAACGGCTCGACCTGCTGCAAGGCGTCACCCAGCTCATCTCGGTCGAGCGGGAGCGGCGGGAGGCCGCCCGCACGGTGCGGCGGCGCCTCGCCCAGGAGGTCCTGGAGCTGGTGCAGGCCGGCGCCCCGCCCGCGGAGGTCGCCGCCCGGCTCCGGGTCGCCGCGCCGGTCCTGGTGCCCGGCCTCGGCGCGGCACCGCACTGGCAGGTAGTCGTGGCCCGCGTCGAATGGTGCGGCGCCGAGCTACCGGGCGGCGCCGGACCCGTTGCCCAGGCCCTGCTGGAGGAGGCATTGGTCGACCCCGCCGCCGTAGGCCCCGACTTCGCCGACCGCCTGGCCGTCGCCCACACCGGCGACGAGGCCATGGCTCTCGTGCCCCTCTCCTCCGTGGGGCCCGCCGACGACCCCGCCGCCGAGCTCACCGCCGACGGCCTCCTGACCGCCCTGCGCGGCCCGCTCACCCGCGGCCTCGACGGCGACGGCCGCCTCACTCTCGGCGTCAGCGCCACCGTCCACTCCGCCGAAGCCCTCCGCGGCGCCCTGGAGGAGGCCCGGCACGCCCGCCGGGTCGCCGCCGCTCGCCCGGGCCGGGTCTGCGTCGCGGGGCACGAGGAGCTGGCCTCGCACGTGCTGCTGCTTCCCTTCGTCCCGGACGACGTCCGCCGTGCCTTCACCGCCCGGCTCCTGGACCCCCTCCGGGTCTACGACCGTCGGCACCGGGCCGAGCTCATCCCCACGCTCGAGGCTTTCCTGGAGTGCGACGGGTCGTGGACGCGCTGCGCGACGCGGCTCCACCTGCACGTCAACACGCTGCGCTACCGGATCGGGCGGATCGAGCAGCTCACCGGACGCGACCTCTCGCGGCTGGAGGACAAGCTCGACTTCTTCCTCGCGCTGCGCATGAGCTGACCAGGTCGGCGCGGTTGCCCACCGCCGACCCCTTGGCGTGGCACCCCGTGCCGTGCTGAACTTCCGGCACCGGCTCGATGACGCGCTTGGGAGGGCATGTGGCGGACACCGCCATGTCGGACGCAGAGGTGGATTCCGAACCGAACCCGACGGCGGGCGGCTCCGTGCCCCATGTCTGGCGGCTGCGGGCCCGCGGCTGCTGGACGGAGGCCGCGACGCTGCTCGCGCCATACGCACTGACCGCCTTCGGCCCCGCCCTGGAACGGGCCGGGCTGCTCGCCGAGCAGTGTCTGTTCACCCTCGACGGCTGGCCGGAGGCCGAGGACGCGCTGCGGACGGCCGAAGCCCTGGCCCGTACCGACGACGAGCGCGGCGAGGCGGCCTGCGAGCGCGGCCATCTCGCCTACCTGGCAACGCAGTTCGCGGTCCACGACCGCGCCGACGAGGCCAGCGCGGCGCTCGGCCGCAGCGCGGCGCTGCTCACCCCGGGCGCCCCGGGGCGGCCTCTGCTGGACTTCCGGCGCGGCCTGGTCGCCGAGAACCTCGCCGGTGATCGGGTGGCCGCCCGGGCCGCGTACCGTCGCGCCCACTCGGGTGCGGTCGCGCACGGCGACACGCTGCTGACCTCGTTCACCTGGCGGCATCTAGCCGGACTGGCCGCCCGTGACGGCGACCTGGCGGAGGCCCACCGCGGCTTCACCGAATCCCTCCGGATCCGCACCGAGCTCGGCTACCTCATCGGTGCCGCCCCCGCCCTGGTGTCCCTCGCCACGGTCGAGCCGGAGCCGGAGGCGGTCCGGCTGCGCGCGGAGGCGTGCCGCCTGCTCCGGCTGCTGGGCGGCGTACCGGTCTGGCTGGCGGACGAGCTGGGCGTCAACGGCCGGTGAAGTGCTCCCGTACCAGGGACTCGGCTGTGGCGACGTCGCCGGCGACGAGCGCTTCGAGCAGTACGGCGTGCTCGCCGGCGTCGGCCGCCAGCTCGGCGGAGACGGTGCCGGTCCGCCGGCCGGACGGCGTGGTGGCGTGTCCGCGCCTGGCGGCGGCGACCGGCCACTGGGCGCGGCGGTGCAGTTCGTCGGCGACGGCCACCAGCTGGCGGTTGCCGGAGAGTTCGAGCATGGCCCGGTGGAAGGCGCGGTCGGCCTCGGCGTAGGCGGCCCGGTCGCCGAGCGCTGCGGCGGCGACGGTGGCCTCGGCGTAGGGGCGCAGGGCCTCCCAGCGCTCGGCGGGGAGGGTGCGGGCGAGGCGGACGACGACCGGGACTTCGAGGAGGGCCCGGACCTCGGCCAGCTCGGCGCGCTCGCGGGCGCTGCGCTCGGCGACCCGGAAGCCACGGTTGGGCATGGCCTCGACGGCGCCCTCACGGGCCAGCAGCTGCATCGCCTCGCGTACCGGGGTGGCGGACACCCCGAAGCGCTCGGCGAGGGCCGGGGCGGAGTAGACCCCGCCGGGCTCCAGCTCGCCGGTGACCAGGGCGCTGCGCAGGGCAGCGAGGACCTGGTCGCGTACGGAATGCCGCTCGGGCATCCGGCGCGGGCGGGGTACGGCGACCCCCTGCTCGGCGTGCGGGTGCTCGCCCCGTACCTGCTCGGCCCGGCCCGGCGGCAGGGCCGGGCCCAGGTCGGGGCGCGAGGCGGCGCGGGGACCGTACTCCACTGGGGCTCCTTCGTGCAGGGGCGCGCGGCGGCATTGGCGCGCGCTGTCTCTATTGGACCACTCCAATGGAGCAGCTCCGAGAGGGTAACCCTCGACACTAACGGATAAGGTAAGCCTTACCTCGTTCCCCGAGCCTTGCCTGAGCATTCCCCGAGCCCGCCCCCCGAGCCCTCCCGTGGACGATCCCCATGCACCTTGCCGCCCCCGTCTCCCCGCTGACCGGCGCCTACGAACGCCTCGGCGCGGTCTTCCCGGGCCTGCGCGTCAGCGAGGAGGCGCCCGGGACGGACGAAGGCTGGGTCACCGCACGCGAACTGGCCGACGGTGGCCCGGCACTGGACGCCTTCCTCGCCTGGGACGACGCCCAGATCATCGGCGATTACGGCCGCCGAGCCCGCCCCGACGTCGTCGCGAGCTTCGGACTGCACCGCTACGCCTGGCCGGCCTGCCTGCTGTTCACCGTCCCGTGGTTCCTGCACCGCCGCATCCCCCGCCTCACGGCCGACGACGTGTCCTTCCACCGCACCGAGGGCCGTATGACGGTCCGTCCGCGCGGCTTCGCCTGCCTGCCGGGCGACCCGGCCGCCGCCCTTCCCGACGCCACGACCGTCCCGACCCCCGAGGCGCTGCGGGCCGAACTGCGGGCCGCCGTCGCCGAGCATCTCGCCCCCGTCCTGGACGGCTTCCGCTCCCGCACCCGGCGCGGCCGGCGTGCGTTGTGGGGTATGGCGACCGACGAGATCATCGAAGGCCTGTGGTACATAGGGCACTTGCTCGGCGAGGAGGACCGCGCGGTGGCCGAACTCGGCCTGCTGCTACCGGGACACACGCAGCCATACGCGGGTGGCGCGGGCTTCCGGGACCTCGCGGGAGCGCGCGGCGCCGTGCTGCGCACGCGTGACCGGATTTCCTGTTGCCTCGTCTACACCCTTCCTGGCGCGGAGACTTGCGTGACCTGCCCGAGGACCTGTGAGTCGGACCGTGTGAATCGGCTTTCCGCAAAACTCACACACAGCTAACGCAACTGTGCGATTCCGGCACCTCAGTTCGTATATTCTGTCCGCCTCGAACCAGCCAACCCCTCCGTTGGCGTTCTCTTGTCCCGAAACCGCTTCACGCGCCCGAGGCGTTCGCCAAGATGTCGCGCGAACGCCGTCTCGCGGCCCGAGCGCGACGGTAAGCGACCGACGCTAGGAAACGCACGATGAGACTTACAGACATATCGCTGGACTGGACGCTCTCGGGCGCCGTGGGCCTGGCGGTCGCCGCCGCCGTGGCGGTCTTCTTCCTGCGCAACCGCAAGACCCAGCAGGACAGCGAGGCGGACTCCTGGGAGCGGTCGGAGGACCGGCGCCGCAAGAAGGAAGCCATCTACGGCAGCGCCTCGTACATCCTGCTCTTCGCCTGTGCCTCGGTCGCCGCCGCACTGTCCTTCCACGGACTGGTCGGCTTCGGTCAGCAGAACCTCGGTCTGACCGGTGGCTGGGAGTACCTGGTCCCGTTCGGCCTGGACGGCGCGGCCATGTTCTGCTCGGTGCTCGCGGTGCGCGAGGCCAGCCACGGTGACGCGGCGCTCGGCTCCCGCATGCTGGTCTGGCTGTTCGCCGGCGCGGCGGCCTGGTTCAACTGGGTGCACGCGCCGCGCGGTGGCGGCCACGCGGGCGCGCCGGAGTTCTTCGCCGGCATGTCGATGTCCGCGGCCGTCCTCTTCGACCGGGCTCTGAAGCAGACCCGCCGGGCCGCGCTGCGCGAGCAGGGTCTCGTCCCGCGGCCGTTGCCGCAGATCCGCATGGTCCGCTGGCTGCGGGCGCCCCGCGAGACGTACAGCGCCTGGTCGCTGATGCTGCTCGAGAACGTGCGCACCCTGGACGAGGCGGTCGAGGAGGTCCGCGAGGACAAGGTCCGCAAGGAGCAGGACGCCATACGCCGCCGGGACCACGAGCGGCTGGAGCGGGCCCGGGTGAAGGCCATAAGCCGTCAGCACCGCGTGTGGAACCGTGGCGGCGGTGGGCGCCAGGTCGAGCTGCCGAGCGGGTCCTCCGCCGGCAGCCAGGCCAGCGCGGAGCCTGCCATAGAAGCCGCGCCGGAAGCCCCCGAACTCCCCGTGCGCTCCCGTCCGGCCCTGTCGCCGGTACGCGGTGAGACGCCGCGCCCCAGCACCAGCGCCATCGACCTCACCGCCGAGGACGACACGATGACGCTGCCGAAGCTGGACTCGCTGGAGCGCAAGCTGGCGGACCTCGAGCGCCAGTACGGCTGACGGGCCGGCCCCGCAGAAACCGTTCAGCACATTCAGTTCATTGAGCAGCAGACCGTGAGCCCGGCGACCGCAAGGCGCCGGGGCTCACGCCGTGTCTGCTCACGCCGTGTCGATGCTCAGCTCGAACCACACCACTTTGCCGGTCCCCTCCGGATGCACGCCCCACGCGTCCGCCAGCGCGTGCACCAGCAACAGCCCCCGCCCCGAAGTGACCTGGTCGCCAGGGGCCCGCAGCCGGGGGTGCCGGGCGACGAAGTCGCGTACCTCGACGCGCAGTCGGCGGCTTCGGGGCGCGACGCCTGGAGACAGAGTCGCCGTCAGGACGGCGCCGTGGTCGGTGTGCTGGAGGGCGTTGGTGACCAATTCGCTGGTGAGGAGTTCGGCGGTGTCGGCCAGTCCCGGTACGCCCCAGCCGCGCAGGGCCTCGCGCAGCAGCTTGCGTGCCTCGGCCACCGCGGGTAGATCGGCGTGCTGGAGCAATCTCCGCAACTGCCGTCCCTGGGCGGCCACTTCGGCCCACCAACCCCCCTCAGCACTCGACTCCGCAGTATGACGTTCCATCGGCTCCGCTCCGGCCGCGTTCGTCGTACCTCCATCGAACATCCTCGCGCAATGCATGCCCATCGACGGGAAGGTCCAGTCCTCTCGATGCTTACCTGCAGTGCACTCAGCAAATACGGTGGGTTGCATGCAGCAGCACGCCCTGGACACCTGCGGCGCCCGCGCCGGGTCCGGCGTCCACGACAAGGAGCAGCCGTGATCACGCACACGTACGCCACCACCGTCACCTGGACGGGCAACCGTGGCAGCGGCACCAGTGGTTACCGCGCCTACGACCGCGCCCACGAGGTCACCGCGGTCGGCGTCCCGCCCATCGCCGGCAGCTCCGACCCCGCCTTCCGCGGCGACCCGTCCCGCTGGAACCCCGAACAGCTGCTCCTGGCCGCCCTCTCCCAGTGCCACCTGCTGGCCTACCTGCACGCCTGCGCGGTCGCCGGCGTCGTGGTCACCTCCTACACCGACCACGCCCAGGGCTCGATGACCCAGACCCCGGACGGCGGCGGCCACTTCACCGAGGTCGTCCTCCACCCGCGTGTGGAGGTCGCCTCCTCCGGGATGGCCGACGCCGCCGTCAAGCTCCACGAGGAGGCCCACCGCACCTGCTTCATCGCCAACTCGGTTAACTTCCCGGTGCGGCACGAACCCGTCGTCACGGTCGCCGGCTGAGGCCGTTACCTCAGCCGCTGCCTCAGGCCACTACTTGAGGCCGCGCAGCACATTTCCCTCCGTACTCAGGTAGTTGTTCCGGTAGTCGAAGCGCGACGCCTTCGCGAAGAGCAGGTAGTAGTACTTCATGTTCTCGCTGTACCAGTAGCCCGGCGTGAGGTCACCGAGCCGCATCGGACTGGCCGTCACGTCGTCCACCACCGTGTAGCCGCGCGCCACCTTGCAGTAGCGCTTCTGCCTCGCGTAGAGCTCCCGCGCCCGCGAGCGGTAGAGGTCCTTGCCCGTCGTCAGCCACAGGAAGAGACAGGAGTCGACGTACTCGGGCCGCAGCGGATAGGCGGGGTTGAGCGCCCGCATCGCGCGGTAGTCCAGGTACTCCGGGGGCAGCCGGAACGTCCCGAGCGCCGCCGTCCACGCGTCGTGATAGCGCTCGCCGTCCGCCGGCCGGCCGCTCTGGGCGAGCAGTCCCGCGTAGAAGGCGGTGAGCTCGGACTGGGCGTGCCCCGTGATCCGCCCGGTGGTCATGTCGGCCTGCCGGAACCACAGGCGCCCGTTGCGCCGGTCGGCCAGCCGCTCGAAAACGGCGGCGGTGAGCGTGTCGTACCAGGTGCGCAGGTCCTTGTCCCCGAAGAGGGTCCAGCCGTCCCACAGATACTCGTAGAAGGAGTCGACGGGTGGGTCGAGGGTGGCGGTCGTGCCGACCCATGCGCCTGTCTCGACGTTGATGGTCGTGCCGACCAGATCCAGCGGCGAGCGGCGCTCGCAGACGGCCCGCAGCGCCTTCTTCGCCGCGTCGAAGTACGTGCGGTTGCCCGTCAGCCGGGACAGCTCGCCGAACTCGGCGATGCAGGTGCCGACCTCCGCCAGCGGTACCTCGGCGCCGTGCACCTCGCCGGTGGCCAGGTTGACGTACCGGTAGGGCGCCCCGGTCGCCGAGCGCTGGAAGGCGGGCAGCAGGCGGTCGGCGAGTTCGCCGGCGCGGGCCAGGAGGGCGGAGTCCTTGGTGGCGGCGTAGCCGGAGAGCAGTCCGCCCACGAGCCGGATGATGGCCTCGAAGACCTGGACGGGGGCCCGCTGGTCGAGGCGGAGGTCGTTCTTGACCCAGTCGACGGCCGCGCTGAGCTCGCTGTCGAGCTCCATCAGATAGAGGGTGTCCAGCGCCTCGATGATCGTCAGGCCGAGGGTGCCGCCAGGGATGAAGAAGTCGGACCCGCTGCCGCTGAGCGGCCGCAGCTCGTCCCGTCCCCAGGCGAGCCGGCGGTAGGAGTCCCAGGCGGTGCGGAATTCGGTGACCACGTCCGCGCCGAGGGCGGCGTACGGATCCGGGGCCGCCGGGGACGCGGAGGCGGTGCCGGCCAGGGCTGCCGCGGGGGTGAGCGTCGTCGCCAGCCCGCCCAGGAGCCTGCGCCGGGTGAGTCCGCCGGGGCGCGAGTGTTTCGTCATACCCGGCAAACCCCTCACCCCTCCGGGGCGTTACGGGACAGCGGCTCCCGGTTGGACTTCGCCTCCCTACCTCTCCCACACGGCGACCGCCGTACGGTCGTCCGCGTAGCCCTTGACCCGGGTCTGGGCGTCGCCGAGGAAAGCCGCCAGCCCCGGCGCCTCCCCGGAGCCCCACCGCCGGGTCAGGTGCGCGGCCAGGCCCGGTTCGCCCCGCAGAGGCTCGGCCAGGCCTCCGCTGCAGAGCAGCAAGGTGTCGCCGGGCTGCGCCACGGACGCGCGGAAGCGGAAGCGTATGGCCGGCTCGGCGCCGGGGATGCTGTCCTGGGGCTCGGGGTCGGCGGCGGTCTCGTCGGGCCGCCGCGCGTCCAGGTCCTGCCACTCGCCGTCGCGGATCCGGAAGAGCCCGCCGTCGCCCGCGCCGAAGAAGAGCCGGGTCCGGCACTCCGGGTCGGCGGGCAGCAGCAGGCAGCGCAGGGCCACGCTGTACTCGGCGGGGTCGAGCCCGAGGTCCTCGCCCCGGGCGCGCAGCCGCCCGTAGCAGCGGTCGGTGAGCCGGTGCAGCCCGGACTTGAGCGAGCCGCGCCTCGCCGCCCGGATGTCCTCCGCCAGCCGGGCGTGGCTGCGGCCCACCGCTCCGGCGATCCAGCGGCAGGCGTCCTGCGCCGCCCGGTGTGCGGCCTCGGCGGCCCGTGGTCCGCTGGCCACGGCGAGCAGCAGCAGCGCGTCGTCGCCGGTGCCGAAGCGGGCGGCGAGCAGCGAGTCGCGCCTCGGCTCGCCCCGGTAGCGCGCCGAGTCCCCACGTACGGAGGCGATGCGTACGGTCAGCACCCCGTATCGCGCGCCGTCGAGCACGGTGTCCGGTACGAGGTCGTCGAGGTTCGCCGGATCCGCCACGGGCCAGGCGGTCGGCTCGGCTTCGTACGTCGGCGGTCCGTCGCCGACGTACCCGACCTCGATCTCGGGGCCGATCTCAGGCTCGGCCGCGGGTGCGGCCCGGGGCGCGGCCCCGGGCCCGGGGTCGGCCGGCGCCCACCCGGGGGGAAGCGCGGGCGGGGGCGCCTGAGGCAGCGTTATCCGCCCGTCACCGGAGGTCGTGGGCGCGGCGGGGGCGCCCTGGTACTCCCAGGGCCGGAGCTCGGGCACCCGCGCACGCGGCGGTTCGGACGGGACTGCGGACGGCACACCGGGCGGGACTGCGGGCGGAGCGTCGGACGCAGGGGCGGACAGCGCCTCGGACGGGACATCGGGCTGCACGTCGGGCTCGGCGCCGCCGAGGGCGTCGAGCGCGGAGGCGTACCGGTCGTCGACCGTGTCGCTGCCGTCCGGGTCGCGGGGGCCCGGGACCGCCGGGACCGCTTCCCCATACAACTGCCGCCACCACTCGTCCTCTTGACGGTGGTCCGTTTCCCCCTGCTGACTCATGCCCTTATTGTCCACCGGGACACGCCGCAGGAAACCAGAAAACACCAATGGCCCGACGGTCGGCCGGCCCCCTCCGCGGGCCGCTCGTCGGGCGAACTGCTAGCGACACCTTGCCAGGACATGGGTTCGAACAGCGATGATGTGCGCGGCGGGATTGCGCCATGGCTCATTTCCGCCACTCCGTATCGGAATACGCTCCGGAAGGGGTGCCCGTGCTCGGCGCCATTGGACTGGACGAGGACCAGGAGTCGGCCTACCGCGTCCTGGTGGGGCTCGGCGCGGCCGAGGTCACCGACCTCGCACACCGGCTGGGCCTGCCCGAGGAGGGCACCGTACGGGCGCTTCGGCAGCTCGAACGCCGGGGGCTGGTCGCCCAGTCGTCCGCCTCGTCCGGCCACTCGGGACGCTGGGTGGCGGCTCCTCCGGCGGTGGCGCTCGGCGCGCTGCTGACCCAGCAGCGGCACGGCCTCGAACAGGCAGAGCTCGCGGCCGCCCTGCTCGCCCAGGAGTTCCGGGCCGAGGCGGAGGAGTCGATGGTCCATGACCTGGTGGAGGTGGTGAGCGGCGCGACCGCGGTCGCCAACCGCTTCGCGCAGCTGCAACTGGCGGCGGAGAAGGAGGTCTGCGCTCTGGTCACCGGCAAACCGGTGGCCGTGACCGGCGTGGAGAACGTCGCCGAGGAGCAGGCCGTCCGGCGCGGCGTCACGTACCGCGTGGTCGTCGAGCGCGAGGTCGTCAGCGGGGAGGTGGGGCTGGCCGAGCTGGCCGCCGCGCTGGGCCGCGACGAGCAGGTGCGGGTGATCGACCGGGTGCCGACAAAGCTGGTCGTCGCCGACCGCTCGCTGGCGATGGTGCCGCTGGCCCGCAACACCGCCGGGCCGGCCGCGCTCATCGTGCACGCGAGCGGCCTGCTGGAGTCCTTGATGGGCCTGTTCGAGGCGGTGTGGCGCCAGGCCCTGCCGCTGCGCCTCGACGCGGTCGGGGTCCTGGAGGAGGAGGGTCCGGGCGGGCCGGACGGCGTCGACCTGCAGATCCTGTCGCTGCTGCTGGCGGGGCTGACGGACGCGAGCGTCGCCAAGCAACTCGACCTGGGACTGCGCACCGTGCAGCGGCGCGTGAAGCGGCTCATGGAAATCGCCGAGGTCAGCACCCGGCTGCAGTTGGGCTGGCATGTGTACGAGCGTGGCTGGGTCGCGCGCGACGGCATTCACGATCGCCCGGACAGGGCCTGGTGACGGCAGGTAAAAAACCAGGGGGCATGGCCGGCCGCCTTCCGGCACAGTGGGCTCATGGGGACCGCACAGCTGTGCCTGGTCGGCGCCGTGATGCTGCTCGGCCTGCTGGGAGTGCTCGTGCCGGGAGTACCGGGGCCCCTGCTGTGCTGGGCCGCCGTGCTGTGGTGGGCGACCAACCAACACACCACGCTGTCGTGGGGCATCCTGGCGGCGACAACGGGGGTGCTGCTGCTCAATCTCGTCCTGAAGTGGCTGCTGCCGACCCGTTCCATACGGGCCGCCGGCGTGTCGTGGCGTGCCCTGTTCGTGGCGTGGGCGGCGGCCGTCGGCGGCTTCTTCGTGGTGCCGGTCGTCGGCGCGCTCCTCGGTTTCGTGGTCGGGCTGTACGTCTTCGAGCGGGTGCGGCTCGGCAGCCATGGCGGGGCTTGGGTGTCGACGCGGACCGCGATGCGGGCGATCGGACTCGGGATTCTGATCGAGCTGTTCGCATGCCTGCTCGTGGCGGGTGCGTGGCTGAGCGCGGTCATCGCGGGGTGACCCGCCGACGCGTTTGTCCGCGGTCCGTAACAGTGGGATCCACCCAACTCCCGCTGACGTCCTCACATGCGCGACACCAGCGCACACGGCAAGGCAACGGGAGCACAGCACCATGGCACGTAACGGCATACGGGGGAACCGCGAACGCGTGGCGATAGCGGCTGCCGCCGTCGGCGTCGCGGGGGCGGCGGCACTGACGTCGATCTGGACGGCACAGGCCGGCGGCGGGGGACGGGCCACGGCCGCGACGCCGTACGCCAAGGCGACGACCAGGACCACGGCCGGGCGCTCGGCCGATCCCACCGCCCCGACCACCGCGCCCGCCAAGCCCACCGCCACCGACCCGGCCGACGCCCCCGGCGCTACTGCCAGGGCCGGGAATTCCGCCGCCGCCATGCCTGGGAGGACCGCCAACGTGCCGCTGATCCCCGGCCAGACCTCGATTCCCGACCCGAAACTGCCCGCCCCCCGGGTGAACATGGACATCGCGCACTCCTCCGACGAGGGCGAGCACGCGGTCAACATCACCATCGACGACGGCCCCGACCCGGTCTGGACCCCGCGGATCCTTCAAGTCCTCAAGGAGAACGGCGTAAAGGCCGTCTTCTGCATGATCGGCCCGCAGGCCGCCGCCCACCCGGAGATCGTGCGGCAGGTCGTCGCCGCCGGGCACCGGCTCTGCGACCACACGGTCTCGCACGACACGACCATGGGCGCCAGGTCGACCGCGTACCAGTCCGAGGAAATACTCGACGCCGAGCAGATGATCGAGCAGGCCTCCGGCGGGGTGAAGCCGCTCTACTACCGTGCCCCCGGTGGCGCGTTCACCCCCTTCAGCCGCCAGTTCGCCGCCGCCCACGGCATGCGGCCGCTCGGCTGGAACGTGGACTCCAAGGACTTCGAGCGCCCCGGCACGGCGGCGATGGTCGCCACCGTCAAGGACGAGATCTCCAACGGCCCCACCATTCTCTTCCACGACGGCGGCGGCGACCGCAGCGAGACCGTCGCCGCGCTGCGCAAGGTGCTGCCGTGGCTGAAGCAGCAGGGGTACGGTTTCGGCTTCCCGGTGCGGTGAGGCTCCGCGCGCGGTGACCGGTAGGCGGCGCAGACGCCAGAGCGAGAGAGCGCTCTCTCGCTCACCGGCTACGCTGTTCCCGTACCGGAGAACGGAGCCCGCCTTGACCGACCGCCATGCCGCGCCGCGCCCCACCCTCGAAGCCGTCGCCGAGCGAGCCGGCGTCTCGCGGGCAACCGCCTCCCGCGTGGTCAACGGCGGCGCGGGCGTGCGCGCGCCGCTCGTCGAGCGCGTACGGCAGGCCGTCGCCGAACTCGGCTACGTACCGAACCAGGCCGCCCGCACCCTGGTCACGCGCCGGAACGACGCCGTCGCCGTCATCGTCGCCGAGCCCGAGACCCGGGTCTTCTCCGACCCCTTCTTCGCCCAACAGCTCCTCGGCATCAGCCGCGAACTCACCGCCCAAGACTCCCAGTTGGTCCTGCTCCTCGTCGAGGGCACGGAGGACTACGACCGCGTCGGCCGCTACCTCGGCGGCGGCCACGTCGACGGCGCCCTGGTCTTTTCCCTTCACGCGGACGACCCGCTGCCCGGCATCATCCGCCGCATCGGCCTCCCCACCGTCTTCGGCGGCCGCCCCGGCTGGTCGGGCGCGGAGGGCGACCGCAGCATCCTCTACGTCGACTCGGACAACCGCGGCGGCGCCCGCGACGCCGTACGCCACCTGATCTCCCTCGGCCGGAGCCGCATCGCCACCATCACCGGCCCGCTCGACCAGACCGCCTCCGTCGACCGCCTCAACGGCTACCACGACCTCCTCCCGGACACCGACCCCCGCCTCATCGTCGAGGGCGATTTCTCCGCCGTCGGCGGCGAGCGCGCCATGGCCGAACTCCTCGGCCGCGCCCCCGACCTCGACGCCGTCTTCGTCGCCTCCGACCTCATGGCCACCGGCGCCCTGCGCGTCCTCCGCGAGCACGGCCGCCGCGTCCCGGACGACGTCGCGGTGGTCGGCTTCGACGACATGGCCTCCGTCGCCGAAGCGGCCGACCCCCCGCTCACCACCATCCGCCAGGACATCAAGGGCATGGGCCGCCTCATGGTCCGCCTCCTGTTGCGCGGCCTCGAACGCCCTGCGGAGGGAGACCCGCGCCCCCTGTCGTCGGTGGTCATGCCGACCCAAGTGGTGAGGCGTACGTCCGCGTGAATTGAGTAACGGTACTCATGTCGCGGGCCCGGGCCCCCGTCACCCTTGCGGGCATGACAGAGCTCTCCGCCCGCCCTTCCGCCCGGCACCGAGACCCGAGGCGCCGGGCAGGGCCTCAAGGATACGGAGCATCAACTCGCCCCAGCCGCAGCCGATGTCGAGCAGGGTGGCGGGCTTGGTCCGGATGAGCCTGTCAACGGCGCGCGCGGCCCGCGCCTCGGACAGCGGCCCATGGAAGGTGAGCCGGCTGAGCCGGGGCGGGAGATCGGTGTCGGTCATACGCCAGGACGCTAGCGAGGGCCCGGCGCCACGGACAGCGATTATCGGCGCGAGCGCACGCCGTGCGACCAACCCCAGCCACCCATCCGGCGAAGACCGTTGGCGCCCGCTGGTACGCGGACGTCATCGCGCGCGGCGGGCTGGCCCGACCGTGGGCGGCGCGGGTGTGCCCGCCCTCAGGGGGATGGCCAGCAGGGCGCCCAGGACGAAGCCGACGATGTGGGCCAGATACGCGACCGTGCCCGCCGCGGAGGTGCCGTAGCCGGCGGAGTAGAAGGCCTGGAGGACGAACCAGAAGCCGAGCACCACCCAGGCGGGCAATCGCAGGGGGAGGAAGAAGAGGAAGGGGACCAGGCCCCAGACCGGGACCCGGGGGAAGATCACCAGGTAGGCGCCCAGGACGCCGGCGATGGCACCGGAGGCGCCGATGAGGGGCACCGTGGACGAGGGGTCGGCGATGGCGAAGCCGTACGCGGCGGCGTAACCGCAGACCAGGTAGAAGAGCAGGTAGCGGAGGCGGCCGAGGCGGTCCTCAATGTTGTTGCCGAAGATCAGCAGGAAGAGCATGTTGCCGAGCAGGTGGGTCCAGCTGCTGTGGACGAACATCGCGGTCAGGACCGACAGCACGGGTGACTTGCTGTATCCGGGCGGCCCCAGCAGGCAGCCGGGTCCGCCCGCGCCGACCCCCACGCCGCCGGTGGGCACCAGGCGGGGCATCCGGCTCTCGATCAGCTCGCGGGGGACGGCGCCCCAGTGTTCGACGAATGCCTGCTGGTGGCAGAGGGTGTCGAGGGAGGCGCCACCGGTGATGGAGGCCACGCCCGGGGTGCGCAGGAAGACCACCACGTTGATGGCGATGAGGGCGTACGTGATCCACGGTGTACGGCGCACCGGGTTCAGGTCGTGTACGGGAATCACCACACGGCCATTCCTACCCCGGCCCTGAACGGCCTATCAGATTCTGCGGAGGAACAGTCCGCCGGGCGACGCTGCGAAGGCGAACTCGTGCCTCGGAGGTGCTCATGCGCGGACCGCGCGTCAATCGTCTTGCCGGCGCTGTGCTCGTCATACCCCTGCTGCTCATACCCGGGCTGACCACTGCCCCGGCCGCCGCGCACTCCATAGCCGCGCCCGGCTTCCACCACCCGGGCGTCCTGGTCAGCCGCACTCAGCTCGACACCGTCCGGCGACGCGTCCGCGCCGGGCAACAGCCCTGGGCCTCGGCCTTCGCGGCGATGCGCACCAGCCGCTACGGAGCCCACGGCTACACGCCCCACGCCCGCAACGTGGTCATCTGCCCCGGGGACAACGGGCCCAGCGCCGGCTGCGTCGAAGAACGTGAGGACGCACTCGCCGCCTATACGCAGGCGCTGCTCTGGTACGTCACCCGGGACCGTACGTACGCCGACACCGCGATCCGCGTCATGGACGCCTGGTCGGGGACCGTACGCGACCACACCGAGGGCGACGCGGGAATTCAGGCAGCCTGGGCCGGCGCCTCGTGGGCGCGGGCGGCGGAGATCATCCGGCGGACGTACAAGGCCCACGGCGGCTGGCCGCACAGTGGGGTGCAGCGCTTCTCGGACATGCTGCGCAACGTCTATCTGCCCAAGGTCTCGAGCGGTGCCCCGGACTACAACGGCAACTGGGACCTGACGATGGAGGACGCGGCCACCGGCATCGCGGTCTTCCTCGACGACCGGCACGCCTTCGACGAGGCCGTGGGCCGCTTCCGCGACCGGGTGCGGGCCTACTTCCACCTGGCCTCGGACGGGCCGCTGCCGCCGGCCCCGGCGGGCAGTTCGATCACGACGCCGGACCAGGTCGCGACGTACTGGTTCGGGCAGCGGCGGTACCCGGACGGGATCGCGCAGGAGACCTGCCGCAACTTCCGGCATGTGGGGTATGCGCTGGCGGCGACGGCGCATGTCGCGGAGACCGCCCACCACCAGGGCGTGGACCTGTGGGGCGAGATCCATGAGCGGGTGCGGGCCGCGCTGGAGTTCCATGCCCGGTACGAGTTGGGCGCGAGGGTGCCGGGGTGGCTGTGCGGCGGGCATGTGGAGCTGGGGCTCGGAGCGGTGACGGAGGTGGCCGTGAACGATCTGCGGCACCGGCTGCACATGAAGATGCCTCAGACGCTGCTCTTCACGGCGCGGCAGCGGCCGGCCGGGACCGACAATCTGTTCGTGGCGTGGGAGACGTTGACGCACGCGGACAACCCCGGCAGGTGACCCGGCCAGGGTTGTCCGTGGTGGTGCGGTCGAGCCTTAGATGACGGCGGCGATGAAGTTCGCGCCGTTGTAGGAGCCCAGCCGGTCACCTTGTCGTAGCCGGTGGCGGCGCTGTAACCGCCGTTGCTGCCACTGGTGGCGTCGTGGAAGGCCGAGCTGTAGCTGGAGGAGGTCGCCAGCGCGTAGATGGTCGAGTTGGCGTAGCCGAGGTCGTAACCGCCGGTGGCGGCGGCCTTGTCGTCCAGGACCGCGGTGAAGGCCGCCCAGTTGGGCGCGGCGGCGCTGGTGCCGCCGAACTCGTACCAGGCGCCCTGGGTGTAGATCGACCAGCCGGAGGAAGGGAAACGGCCAGCAGTCCTGCGAGTGGTCTCATACGAGACGTCAAGACGTCCTCCAGAAAGTGGTGGGGGGAACGGCCTCAACGCTAGGTAGCGGGCCCCTTGCTCGTAAGCGGGGTAACCCTTGCGGCAGTTGTTAATTACTGATGTCCCCCTATGAAGGTTGGGAGGGGACACCCCCGGGAAGGTCACGGTCAGACGTCAAACGTGAAGGCGTCGTGAACGGCTCATAGGGCCGAAGGAGAGGGCTGGACATGGTTTATTCAGTGATTCTCGGCTTCGTGATCGTCGCGCTCGGCGTCGGCAGCGTCGTCTACACCTTCTGGCACGAGGGCAGCCCCCTTCCCTTCCGGCGGCGCCACGACCGCAACGGCGCCGGGTGACCGCCTGATTCGGCGGCCACCCGGGCGGTAGACCGTGTCCTGACGCGGCTTCGTCAGTACACCTTGCGGTGGCCGCCGCCACCCCCGCGCTTGCGCTCATACATCTCGCGCCCCGCCGCCGAGCGCTCCTTCCACTGGCGGCGCATCTCCGCCCGCATCCGGTGGTCGGTGCGCGAGGCGATCCACGCGTTCTCGCGCAGCAGCTTGCGGTAGCTGTCCAGCCGACGGTGCGTCAGGCTGCCCTCCTCCAGGGCGGCCAGCACCGCGCAGCCGGGCTCGGCGTTGTGCGAGCAGTCCTGGAAGCGGCACTCGGTGGCGAGATCCTCGATGTCCGAGAAGGCCTGCGTGAGACCGGAGTCGGCGTTCCACAGGCCGACCCCGCGCAGCCCCGGGGTGTCGATGAGCACCCCGCCGCCCGGCAGGAGATGCAGGTCCCGGGTAGTCGTGGTGTGCCGGCCCTTGCCGTCGCTGTCGCGGATGGCCTGCACCTCCTGGGCCTCGCGCCCCAGCACGGCGTTGGTCAGCGTGGACTTGCCGGCACCGGACGAGCCGAGCAGTACGGAAGTCGTACCGGCCAGCACCGCCGCGAGCACATCGAGCCCTTCGCCGGTCACGGCGCTCACGACGATCACCTGGACGCCGGGAGCGGCACTCACGGCGTCGGCGAGGAGGTACGCCGTGTCCTCCACGAGGTCCGCCTTGGTGAGGACGACGAGGGGCTGCGCCCCGCTGGTCCAGGCGAGGGAGAGGAAGCGCTCCAGCCGGCCCAGGTCCAGTTCGGCGGCGAGGGACACGGCGATCACCGCGTGGTCGACGTTCGCGGCCAGCACCTGGCCCTCGGACCTCTTGGACGACGTCGAGCGGACGAAGGTCGTACGGCGTGGCAGCAGCGCCCGTACGACCGGGCCCGCGGCCGGGGTGATGTCGATCGCCGCCCAGTCGCCGGTGCACACGATCCGCATCGGATCGCGCGGCGTCACCAGCGCGGTGTCCGCCCGCAGCGTGCCCGCCGCCGTGACGACGTCGCACAGACCGCGGTCGACCCGCACGACCCGGCCGGGGACCAGCCCCTCGTCGGCGTGAGAGGTGAACTCGGCATCGCGCTCCTCGTCCCAGCCGTACCCG
This sequence comes from Streptomyces soli, assembly GCF_003999195.1. Classification (GTDB taxonomy): domain Bacteria; phylum Actinomycetota; class Actinomycetes; order Streptomycetales; family Streptomycetaceae; genus Actinacidiphila; species Actinacidiphila soli. The sequence continues at coordinate 46,296 of NZ_RJVR01000063.1, read as the reverse complement.
GCGAGGGGAAGCTGGGGAGCGGATCCGGAGGAATTGTTGAACAAGGGGAAACCCTTCGGAGGGTGGCCCCGGCACGCGCGTCCTGCGCGAAGAAGTCGTGTGGTGTCAGCCGGAGGCCACAGGGGTGGGAATGACGAACTCCTGAATGCGGGCAACGCCCATCACCGTGACAGTCATCGGGTCCTCACCTCCTGCTTCTCTACGAGCCGACAGCGTGCACCGAAACGGTAGCCCGGTCGCGGGCCGCGGCGCCACTGATTATCGCGCGGGTTGAGCCGGTCGAGCGGGTCAACGCGCCAGAACGGCCCGGACCACCTTGCCCCCGTACGGCCGCGGCTGGACGTACACGTAGCGGGCCAGCCGCTGGACCATGGGCCAGCCGAAGCCGCCGGTGCGGCCGGTCAGGTCGGGGGTACGCTCCCGCGGCCGGTCGGGGCTGGGATCCTCGACCGCGACGGTCAGGCTGTGCCGGTCGGCGGTCAGCCGCAGGACCGCGCTACCGCCGGCGTACCGGATGGCGTTGGTCACGAGCTCCGACACCACCAGCAGGAAGGTGTGGGTGGCCTCCGGGGAGGGGGCGGGGCGGAGTCGGGCGAGGAAGGCCGAGGCCGCTTCCCGCGCTTCGAACGCCCGGCGCGGGCGGCAGACGCATTCGAGCGGCGGGTCCTCGTGTTCGTCAGCAGATCCGTCGATCACGTCCAGGTGGTGCATGTCTGTCTCCCCGTGAAGTTCTACCGGGTGGTCAGTGCCGATCAACGCCTACCCACCCACAGCGCCGCCAAAAGACAGGCATGAACCCTGGCCCGTGGGCCGCCGGATGCGTCCGCGACGAGACTGAAGCGATCAGTTGTCTTCTGACAACATTTGCCATCGGCCAATGATATGGTGCGTATGCCGACCACGGCGGGACCGCGTACACGAGGGGCCCGCGATGCGGGCTGCCTGGAGTCAGGCGGGGCGGGCCACGGGCATGTCCGGAGCGCCCTCGTCACCGTCCACCACGACGGTGGCCGCGTCCCGGAAAGCGGTCAGGCCCTTGACGAGGTGCCCGTAGTCCTCCGGGGACATCGCCTCCAGCACGGGAGCCACCTCGCCGACCTGGCGGTCGCGCACCTCGTCGAGCAGAGCCCGGCCCGGTCTGCTCAGATACAGCTCCACCTCACGGCGGCTGGCCGTGCTCAGCCGACGCTCCACGAGACCCGCGGCCTCCAGGCGGTCGCAGAGCCGGCTGGTCGCGGGAGGACCCGATCCCAGCGCCTCGCCCAGGGCCCTCAGATTGCTGCCCTCCAGCCGCTCGATCACCAGCAGGGCGCGCAGCTGCGACGGGGAAATGGGCCCCGTCGGGACCTTGACCTGCACTCTTCCCCAGAGAACCGCAAGCAGACCCGCTACCTCGGAGGCAGTGACCGCCAGATCTTGCGGTTGCGACGGAGTGCTGGGGCGCATCACCCCACTGTGCCACCCGCGACGCCGACTTGTCAGTACGGGCCCTCCCGGTCCCGGCGCGCTCACCGGCAGGTGCGTCAGACGAGACCGCCTGCGGCGACGATGGCCTGGCCGGTGACCCAGCGGGCGTCGTCGCCTACGAGGAAGGCCACGATGTCGGCGATGTCCCCCGGCTCACCGACCCGTCCGGGTAGGTGGCCCGGGTGTAGCCCGTGGAGACGCTGACGATCCGGCCGCCGTCGTTCAGGTGCCTGGCGGCCTGCTGGAGGGCGAAGAACGTCCGCTTGAAGTTGACATCGATCACCCGGTCCAGGAGCTCCGCGTCGACGTCGGCGACGTTGCCGTTGGCATTCAGCCCCGCGTTGTTGACCAGGATGTCCAGGGAGCCGAGGCGGAGAGGGACTCCTTGAACAGCCGCTCGACGTCCTCACGGACGCCGATGTCGCCCTGGATCGCCACAGCCACGCCGCCGGCCTGCTTGATCGCGGACACAACGGCTTCCGCCGCCTCGGCATTGCTGTGGTAGTTGACCGCCACCCGGCGCGGACACGGACCCGATGGCGCTGGCGCGCTTCTACGCGTGCGTCATCCAGGGGACGTCACAGCAGGCCCGGGACGGCGCCACCGCCGAGGAGTTGCTCGACGTGGCCACGACGGCCATGGCCGCCTGGCCCAGGACCGCCCGGGCGGCGGTGCCCCAGCTGACGATTCCTTACCCGTGCTTCCGCATCGGGCGGTACTCGCCCGGGAGTTGGGAGATGACGTCGTCGTACTCCTTGTCGCCGACGGCCTGGGGCAGTACGGCGAAGACCGCCCGGAGATCCTTGAGCGCTTCCTGACGGGTGATACCCGCGCGCTTGGCGGTGTCGTGCAGGAAGACGTCGGGCGAGAGGGGCACGGCTCCTCGGCGGGAGCGGGAGTTGCCGCGTCGCAGCGGGGCACGCAGCTCCAGGGGGAGCATCGGGATCAGGTCGGCGACCTGTCCGGGGGAGATACGCAGGCCGATCATCTCCAGGACGGCTTCCACGGCGCGGCTGACGCGGTCGCGGTCGGTGATGCCCGCCTGCTCCGCGACGCGGTCGATGAACTCGTCGTGTGTGAGGCCGCCGATGAAGAGCGGTTCGTCCTCCGGGAGGGGTACCGCCTCCGCGGCGGCGTCCATCAGCGGGTAGAAGTCCTTCGGCAGCTCCGAGCGCAGGTCGTTGAACTCGTCCGGGCCGGCCGCCCGCCAGATTGCGGCGAAGACGCCCAGGGCCAGCCGCTCGGCGGTGACGGAGTCGACATCGAGCTGGTCCGCGACGCGCTGGAGGAAGCCGTCGAGGTGGTACTTCTCCGGATTGGCCTCGGGGTCGAGGCATGGCCGCAGGGGCACCGGCAGGTGTGCGGCGATCTGCTTGGCCTGCCCGGTGGTGATGCGTCGGGCGAGGATGCGAAGTGTCGGACAGGCGACATTGTCGGTCACCTCGAACGGGACGCCGGCCACCTGTTCGATGATCGTCAGGAATTCGCGGTGCTCCATGGAGACTCCTCGGTTCTGTCGGCTCGAGGACAGCTCCAGTCAAACCCACGGCCGCTCCATCGGCCACTGGGCCCGTTCCGCCGGTCAGCACAGCCGGTCAGCACAGTTGGACGCCGATGAGACAGGTGTCGTCGTCGGTGTCGGACCGGCTGTGGGTGAGCAGGAGGTCCAGTTGCTCGTCCAGGCCGGGCAGCGGGCCGCCCGCCGTCGCGAGAAGCTGTTCCAACGAGCGTTCCACGGAGATCCCCCGGCGCTCGACGAGGCCGTCGGTGTACATCAGGAGCCGGTCGCCGGATGCCAGGGTGAGCCGCTGCTCCTCGTAGGTCGTCTCGGCGATCGCCCCGAGGAGGATGCCGCGCGGCAGCGGCAGGGAGGCGGCCTCGCCGTCGCGGATCAGCACCGGCGGCGGATGGCCTGCCCGCGCCCAGCACAGGACGCCGGTCTCCGGGTCGTACAGGCCGCAGACAGCGGTGGCGGTGACCTGCTCGGTGAGGTGGTGGGCCACGGTGTTGAGCCAGCCCATCAGCCGGCCTGGTCCCGCGCCGGTGGTGGCCAGCCCGCGCAGCGCGTTCCGCAGGACGACCATGCCGGTGGCGGCGTCGATCCCGTGCCCCGCGATGTCCCCGACGGCGAGCAGCACCTGCTTGGACGGCAGGACGACCACGTCGTACCAGTCGCCGCCGACCAGGTGTTCCTTCTCGGCGGGCCGGTAGCGTACGGCCACGCGCAGTCCGGAGGCGTCGATGGGTGCGGGGGCGGGCGGCATGATGGCCTGCTGCAGTTGCAGGGCCAGGCGGTTGCGTTCGGCGGCCCGCTGCTCGGTGTCGGCGAGCTGGTCCCGGGTGGCGGCGAGGGCGACCTCGGTCCAGTGCTGCGCGGATACGTCCTGGTAGGCGCCCCGGACGGCGATCAGGTCGCCGGAGAGGTCGGTGACGGGTTCGGCAATGACGCGGATGTGCCGGACGACCCCGTCGTCGCGTTGCAGACGGAATGCCGTCGACGCCTGGTGGTGGCGGTGCAGCACGGTGCGCAGGAAGCGGCCGATGGCGATGGAGTCGTCCGGGTGCGCGTGTCGCCGCAGCTCCTCCAGGGGAATGGGCGGGTCGGTCGGCTGGAGCCCGTGGAGGGCGAACAGCTCGCTGCTCCAGATGACGTCGCCGGTGACGAGGTTCTCCTGGAAGCCGCCGAGACGGCTCAGCCGCTGGGTGTGCTGGAGAAGGGCGGTCAGCCGGCCGGCTTCGTCCTCGACGCGCCAGCTGAGCAGCACCTCCTCGCCGTACCGGCTGATGCTGATCGACACCGCGCGGCCGAGCGGTTCCGGCCCGACCAGCATGCCGGACGCGATCTGCTCGGCGCGGAACGGCTGCCCGGTGGCGTGGACGCGCAGGATGGGTGCGTACAGGCCGCCGTCCTGGGCGGCCAGTGGGTAGGCCTCCAGCAGCTTCACGCCGATGACGGCGCCGCGTGGGCGGCCTGCCGGGTCGGTGAAGTGTTCGTTGGCGTGGGTGATGAGGAAGTCGCCGACCTCGCCCCGACCGTCGACGAGCGGGCGGAGTACGAGTGCCGGGTCCAGCAGCCCGTCGGCGAGGCCGGAGAGGGCGGCGAGGCGACCGTCCTCCGGCACGGGGGCCGGGCCGTAGGTGTCCGTCGGCGCGCCGGAGAGGGTGTGTGCGCACAGGTCGGCGAGCACGTCGAGCTGACGGTGCTCGGACGGGCTCAGGGCAGTATGCGGACCCGGCCAGCAGACCTCCAGCACGCCGAGGATCCGTCCGCCGAGCCGGGCGGGCAGGACCGCGCGCGCCCCGGCGGTTCCGTCGCGTCGGCCGATGCCCGGGGTGTGCTGCGGCAGCGAACCGTGCCAGCGGGGCCTCGCGTCGTCGAAGGCCAGCTGCGGCAGGGTGCCGACCCCCGGCGGTACGTACCGCCACTGGGCCGCCTCCCCGGGGGCGAGGCCCGCGTGGCCGGCCAGGGTGAGCGAGCCGTCCGGGGCCGTGCGCCAGATGGCCAGGGCGGTGCCGCCGAGCGGGGGGAGCGCCTGCCGCAGCAAGGCCTCCGCGGCGGTCTGCGGATCGCCGGAGAGCGTACCGGCCTCGGCGGTACGCAGGGTCAGCACCGGCGTGGTGGGCGGCCGGTCGCCGCCGTGCCCGGACGGCGACGCGGTCGGAAGCGTACGGGAAAGGCCTGCGCCGGAGGCGGCGTTGACGATGTCGGCGGCCACTTCGGCCGGCGACAGCCTGGCCGCGTCGGCCAGCTCCCGCAGGTAGCGGGCGGCCTCGGCGGGGCCGCCGTGGCCGCGCTCGACCAGGATGCCGGTGGCGATGCCGATCAGGGCACGGGTGTCGGCGGACTCCCGGGCGAGCGTCAGGTCGTGGCGCAGCCGGTCGACGGTGGCGGCCAGCGCGTCGATACCCGGAGGGTCATCGGTCACAGGCTCAGCCAGCGGTACATGCAGGCGATAAGCACGTCGGTGTCGACCGGTTTGGCGATGTAGTCGCTGGCTCCGGCGGCCAGGCACTTCTCCCGGTCGCCGTCCATGGCCTTGGCGGTGACGGCGATGATCGGCAGGCCGGCGTACCCGGGCATGGCCCGGATGGCGGAGGCGGCGGCGTAGCCGTCCATCTCGGGCATCATGACGTCCATCAGGATCATCTCGATCTCCCGGTGGCGGGAGAGCATCTCCATGCCCTCACGGCCGTTCTCGGCCCGCAGGACCCGCACATCGTGCAGTTCCAGCATGCCAGTCAGGGCGTAGACGTTGCGGGCGTCGTCGTCGACCACCAGGACGGTGCGGCCGGCCAGCGCGCTCCCCCGCACCCCCGCGGGGCGCGGAGCGGCCTCCCGGAGGTCCGTCGCGGTCACCAACGGCAGTACGTCCGCGGGCCGTTCGATCATCAGATGCACGGCGACGCGCTCGCGCAACTCGTCCAGGCTGGGCAGCAGCTCCAGCGGCTTCCCCCGGGCGGCGTGGTTGCGCAGCAGCCGTTCGTGGTCGGGGTCGAGCCTGCGCGAGTGGTGGGCCAGGACCGGCACCTCCCGGATGGCCGGATCGCCGTCCAGGGCGTCCAGAATGCGCAGCGCGGCGCCGTCGGCCATGTCCAGATCCAGGATGACGCAGTGGCATGGCTCGCCGGACAGCGCGGCCGCGATCTCCTGGACACCGGTGGCCGTACGCACCTGAACGGCCCCGCGCGGATCGGCGACGGAGCGGCCCTCCGCGAGGTCGGCGACGGCACTCTCGGCGACGAGCGACAGCAGGCCCTGCCGCCGCTCCTCGATCACCATCAGCCGGCGCTGGGCCGGCAGTACCTGTGGGGCGGGCGGCTCGGTCACCGCTGCGGCTTCGGTGTCCTGCGGCGGCGCCGCCTCGGCGGGTTCGAACCAGGCGACCGGCAGGTGGAGGGCGAAGACGCTGCCTTCGCCGAGGGTGCTGGAGGCGGTGATCGCCCCGCCCAGCAGCTGGGCGATCTCGCGGCTGATGGACAGCCCCAGCCCTGTGCCGCCGTACTTGCGGCTGGTGGTGCCGTCGGCCTGCTGGAAGGCACCGAAGATCGTTTCGAGTTGCTGCTCCGCGATCCCGATGCCGGTGTCCAGGATGTGGAAGGTGATGACCGGAGCGTGACCGCGCACGCCCTCCGGCCGGCTCGACCCGGCCGCCGGCTCGATGCGCAGCTCGACCCTGCCGGCCTCGGTGAACTTCACCGCGTTGGACAGCAGGTTGCGCAGCACCTGGCGCAGCCGGGAGTCGTCGGTGACCAGTTCCGAGGGGACGCCGGGGGCGACGCTGACCTGGAAGTCCAGACCCTTCTGTCCGATCAGCGGACGGAAGGTGGCTTCCACGTAGTCCAGCAGACGGCGCAGGGGCAGCCGTTCGGGCGCGATGTCCATCTTGCCTGCCTCGACCTTCGACAGGTCGAGGATGTCGTCGATCAGCTGGAGCAGGTCGGAGCCCGCCGAGTGGATGACCCCGGCGTACTCGACCTGCTTGGGCGTCAGGTTGCGGCCGGGGTTCTGGGCCAGCAACTGGGCCAGGATCAGCAGGCTGTTGAGCGGGGTGCGCAGCTCGTGGCTCATGTTGGCCAGGAACTCCGACTTGTACTTCGACGCCAGCGCGAGCTGGTGGGCGCGCTCCTCCAGCTCCTGCCGGGCCTGCTCGATCTCCAGGTTCTTCGTCTCGATGTCGCGGTTCTGGGTCACCAGGAGCGCCGCCTTCTCCTCCAGTTCGGAGTTGGAGCGCTGCAGTTCGTCCTGCTGGACCTGGAGTTCCTCGGAGCGGGCCTGGAGTTCTGCGGCCAGCCGCTGCGACTCGCCGAGCAGCTCGTCGGTGCGGGCGTTGGCGACGATGGTGTTGACGTTGACGCCCACCGTCTCCATCAACTGACCGAGGAAGTCACGGTGGACCGGGGTGAAGGAGGCCACCGACGCGAGTTCGATGACGCCGAGCACCTGGTCCTCCACGACGATCGGCAGCACGATCAGGCTGCTCGGCGAGGCGGAGCCCAGCCCGGAGGAGACGGTGACATAGCCGGCAGGCAGGTCGTCGACGGCGATGGTGCGCCTGCTGCGGGCGGCCTGGCCGACCAGCGACTGGCCGAGCCGGAACCGGGTGACCCGGTCGGAGCACCCGGGGTGGCCGTAGGAGGCGATGAGGCCCAGCTCGGTGCCCTGGTCACCGTCTTCGGCGAGGTAGAAGGCGCCGTACTGCGCGCCGACCAGCGGGGTCAGCTCGTCCATGATCAGCTCGGCCACGACGGCGAGGTCACGGCGGCCCTGCATGAGCCCGGAGATCCTGGCCAGGTTGGTCTTGAGCCAGTCCTGTTCCTGGTTGGCGCGGGTGGTCTCGCACAGCGATCCCACCATGGAGTTGATGTTGTCCTTGAGCTCGGCGACCTCGCCGGAGGCGTCGACGGTGATGGAACGGGTCAGGTCGCCCTCGGCCACGGCGCTGGTGACCTCGGCGATGGCCCGGACCTGGCGGGTGAGGTTGCCGGCCAGCTCATTGACGTTCTCGGTGAGCCGCTTCCAGGTGCCGGAGACGCCCTCGACCTCGGCCTGGCCGCCGAGCCGGCCCTCGCTGCCGACCTCGCGGGCGACGCGGGTGACCTCGGCGGCGAAGGAGGAGAGCTGGTCGACCATGGTGTTGATGGTGGTCTTGAGCTCCAGGATCTCGCCCCGGGCGTCCACGTCGATCTTGCGGGTCAGATCGCCCTGGGCGACCGCCGTGGTGACCTGCGCGATGTTACGGACCTGGTTGGTCAGGTTGGTCGCCATCGAGTTGACGTTGTCGGTGAGGTCCTTCCAGGTGCCGGCCACGTTGGCCACCTGGGCCTGGCCGCCGAGCTGGCCCTCGGTGCCGACCTCGCGGGCGACGCGGGTCACCTCACCGGCGAAGGCCGACAGGGTGTCGACCATGGTGTTGATCACCCCGGCGAGGGCGGCCACCTCGCCCTTCGCCTCGACCGTGATCTTCTGCGACAGGTCGCCCTTCGCGACGGCGGTGGCGACCTGGGCGATGGACCGCACCTGGCCGGTGAGGTTCGACGCCATCACGTTGACGTTGTCGGTCAGGTCCTTCCAGGTACCCGACACGCCCCGTACGGTGGCCTGTCCGCCGAGATTGCCCTCGGTGCCGACCTCGCGGGCCACCCGGGTCACCTCGTCGGCGAAGGCTGACAACTGGTCGACCATCGTGTTGATGGTCTCCTTGAGCTCCAGGATCTCGCCCCGGGCGTCCACCCGGATCTTCTGCGTGAGGTCACCCTGCGCCACGGCGGTGGTGACTTCGGCGATGGAACGGACCTGGGCCGTCAGGTTGTCGCCCATGACGTTGACGGACTCGGTGAGGTCCTTCCAGGTGCCCGACACGCCCTTGACGTCGGCCTGGCCGCCCAGCCGTCCGTCGGTGCCGACCTCGCGGGCGACGCGGGTCACCTCGGCGGCGAAGGAGGAGAGCTGGTCGACCATGGTGTTGATGGTGGTCTTGAGCTCCAGGATCTCGCCCCGGGCGTCGACCTCGATCTTGCGGGTCAGATCGCCCTGGGCGACCGCCGTGGCCACCCGTGCGATGGAACGCACCTGGGCGGTGAGGTTGCCCGCCATGAAGTTGACCGAGTCGGTCAGACCGCGCCAGGTCCCGCCGACGCCGGGCACCTGGGCCTGGCCACCGAGAATGCCCTCGGTGCCGACCTCGCGGGCGACGCGGGTGACCTCGTCGGCGAAGGAGGACAGCTCGTCGACCATCGTGTTGATGGTCTTCTTCAGCTCATGGATCTCGCCACGGGCCTCCACGGTGATCTTCTGCGAGAGATCACCCTTCGCGACCGCGGTGGCGACCTGCGCGATGTCCCGCACCTGCGTCGTCAGGTTCCCGGCCATCGCGTTGACCGAGTCGGTGAGGTCCTTCCAGGTGCCGTCGACCCCGGGCACCTCCGCCTGGCCGCCCAGCCGTCCCTCGGTGCCGACCTCGCGGGCGACGCGGGTCACCTCGGAGGTGAACAGGGACAGCTGGTCCACCATCCCGTTGAACACCTGCGAGATCTCGCTGAGCAGCCCGTCCTCGTACGCGGGGAGCCGGGTGCCGAAATCACCGTCACGCACCGCGGTGAGGCCCGCGAGCAGCTTGCGCAGTTCGAATTCCCCGACCTGTCCGGCGTCGGTTGCTCCCGCGGTGCCCCGCCGAGGGGCCACGGATCTGCTCCCCCGAGGTTCCACGGACTCTGACACCACAGCCACCTCACCCTGTCGATCCCGCGCAAACCGGCAAGAATGAAGCAGGTCTCGAAGACCACCGCTTGCATCCAGACGAACGTCACAAGAATGCCCTCATGCCCTACCGCGCGCAATCCTGCTCCTGAGCAGGATCCCGAGGTGAGCGCCGCTTTCCGGCTGATTCCGGCGGTCGGTGCGGGACCGACCGCGACCGCCTGCGAGAGGGCGCCCGCTACTGGTCGGTCAGCAGCTGGAGGCGCAGCTCCTTGAGAGTGCGCGACAGCAGGCGGGAGATGTGCATCTGGGTCACGCCCAGTTCGGCGCCGATCTGCGCCTGTTGGTGTCGCGGAAGAACCGCTTGATCTCGCCCGTGATGGTCGGTATCGCGAAGGTGACGAACTCGACACCGTAATCCGGGTCGAAACGGTCGATCGCCTTGATCAGGCCAATGGTGCCGACCTGGAGGATGTCCTCAATCTGCTCGGTGCGGTTGCTGAAGCGCCTGGCCGCGAACCGCACCAGGGCCATGTTCAGCTCGATGAGCGTGTTGCGGACGTACTGGTACTCCTCGGTGCCCTCTTCCAGCACCGCAAGGCGGGCGAACATGGCCCGCGACACATCCCGCACCTCTGCGGTGCCCATCGAACCGCCGGTCACTCGGCACTTCCCGAGTACCCACGACCGGGCTTTCAAACCAGCTTCACGGGCGGGGTGTTGACCGCGCCCCGCCCGCGGACGTGGGCGGTCAGCGGGAGTCGATTCGGGGAAACACCCCTTCGTCCAGGAACATCCCCACCGCGACGGCCACCGGGATCGCGATCAGCGCGCCGATCACGCCCATCAGCGCGCCACCGGCCAGCACGGCGAGGATGGTGACCAGCGGGTGCACGGCGACCGCGAACTTCATCGCGCGCGGGACGATGAGGTAGTCCTCGGCGAGGCGGAACACGATGTAGAAGACAGCGGTGGCGATCGCCACCGGGAACGACACCACCAGTGCCACCAGCGAGACGACGATGCCGCCGATGGTGGAGCCGACGACCGGGACCAGGTCCAGTACGGCGACGAACACGCCGAGGGCGGCCGGGTAGGGCACGCCCCAGGCCTCCAGCCAGATCAGGGTGGCCAGGCCGGCGATGACCGAGGTGGCGACGTTGGCGAGCATGAAGCGGCCGGTACGGGCCACGACCTCGTCGGTCAGGGCCTCGGCGCGTTCCCGCTTGCTGCCGGGCACGAAGCGCAGGCAGAAGCGCTTGAGGGTCGGCAGGCCGGCGAGGAAGTACATGGTCAGCGTGATCACCAGGACCGCGCCGGTGATGGTGGTGACCAGCAGCTGGCCCGCGCCCAGAAGTCCGCTGACGACGCCGGTGCCCGCGCCGCTCAGCTGCTGCTTGGCCTTGTCGATCAGGTGGTAGCGGTCCTCCAGCCTGCCGAGGGCGGATTGGCGGTCGTGGAGCTGCTGCAGCCAGTTCGGCACCGCCTTCACCAGTGCGTTGATCTCGCTGGTGACCGGGGGAATGAAGAGGGCCAGCACGGCGCCCCAGAGGATGAACAGGGCGATGATGACGCAGGTCACCGCCCAGCGTCGGCGCAGGCCCTTGGTGGTGAGCCAGACGGCGATGGGCTCGACGCTGATCGCGACGACCAGCGCCAGCAGCGTCAGCATCAGTACGCTCTGGATCTTCAGTACGGCCTGCACCAACAGGTACGCGATCACCGCGCCCAGGCCCAGCCGGAAGCCGATGCCGAACCACGACCGCCCCGGCCGACCCGGGCCCGGGCTCGGAGACGGTGCGGCCTCGGTGTTGTCCGTCGTCACCGGAACCTCCTCCACTAAGCGACTGCCGGGGAGGCGAGTACCCCCCTACGGGTACACGATGTGCGGGCGGCGACATCAGGCCACGGCGCCGCGCCGGGCGGTCAGTCCTTGCGGGGCCTCTCCTGCTCCGGGGGCCGCTGGACCGCACGGTGGCCGCGGCGGAGGCGGGAGCGTACGTCCTCCGGCGGGTGGAAGCCCGCCCAGCGTTCCGGGAACTCGGCGGGGGGATCCTCGGGGCCTATGTCGTCGTCCGGCCCGGCCTCGTAGGCGGCCCGCCGGGCGGCCGCCAGGGCGAGGACGGCGACGGCCTCCTCCTCGCGGACGCGGGCGTTCTCCTCGCGGGCGGCAGCCGTGGCCAGCGACGGCCAGACGCGGTCGACGGCGGCGTTGCAGGCGGCGCCGACCAGCACCGCGAAGGCGGACACGCCGATCCAGAGCAGCACCGCCACAGGGGCGGCGAGCTTGCCGTAGATCGTGGGGCCCTCGACGGTGTGGGTGAGGTAGACGCGGAGCACGAGACTGCCTACCACCCACATCAGCAGGGCGATCAGGGCCCCCGGCATGTCCTCGTACCAGGGCGACCGCACCGGCACTGACACGTGGTAGAGGGTGGTCAGGAAGGCGATGGACAGCACGATCACGACGGGCCAGTACAGCACCCGGATGACGCCCTCGCTCCACGGCAGCAGCCCCACCACCGCGTCCGGGCCCGCCACCATGAGCGGCGCCACGACCGCGCCGATGACCAGGGCGATGATGTAGAGGGCGAAGGCCATCAGCCGGGTCTTGACGATGCCTCGGTGGCCTTCGAGGCCGTACATGATCGTGATGGTCTCGACGAAGACGTTGACGGCGCGCGAGCCCGACCACAGGGCGATGCCGAAGCCGATCGAGATCAGGTCGGGGCGGCCGCCCTTGAAGACGTCGTCGACCAGTGGCCTGACCAGTTGGTTGACGCCCTTGTCGGACAGGACGGTCGCGGAGGCCGTGAGGATGTTCTGCCGGATCTGGTCGACGGTGTCGGTGCCGATGATCTGGTCGAGGTAGCCGAGAGCGCCGACGAGGCTGAGCAGCAGCGGCGGGAGCGACAGCAGGACGAAGAAGGCCGCCTCGGCGGCGAGTCCGGTGACGCGGTACTCGATGCAGGAGTTGACCGTGTCCTTGAGCAGCAGCCAGGCCACCCTGCGCTTCGAGAGGTTCCGGTACAGGGCCCTGGCCCGGTGGAGACGACCCGGTGGTCTCTCAGGTGTTTCTTCCGCTGCACTCACATCCTTACGGTATAGGGCATGGGGACCCGTACTCACACCGTGATCAACCAGGCTCCGCCGCTGGTCGGATACGACGTATACGCCGCCGACGACACCCTCACCGAGGGGGTCGCCCGGCACGCGTCGCCCGCGACACTGCCGGAGATCGACAACGAGCTGGGCGAACTGGGCCGCGCGGCCGGTTCCGCCCAGGCGCAGCGCTGGGGCGAGGAGGCGAACACGTACTCCCCCGTGCTGCGTACCCACGACCGCTACGGCAATCGCATCGACGAGGTGGACTTCCACCCGTCCTGGCACCGACTGCTCAGCCATGCCGTCTCGGCCGGGCTCACCGACGCCTGGTCGCGGCCCGACGGCCATCTGCGGCGCGCCGCGGGCTTCCTGGTCTGGACGCAGGCCGAGGCGGGCCACGGCTGCCCGGTGTCGATGACGCACGCCGCCGTGCCCGCGCTGCGGGCCGATCCGGTGCTGGCCGCCGAGTGGGAACCGCGATTGACCTCGCGGGCGTACAACCCGTCGCTGCTGCCGCCGGGCAGGAAGCCGGGGGCGCTGTTCGGCATGGGGATGACCGAGAAGCAGGGCGGCTCGGACGTCCGGGCGAACACGACGCGCGCCGAGCCGCTGGCGGAGGAGGGGGCGTATCTGCTCACCGGCCACAAGTGGTTCTGCTCGGCGCCGATGTCCGACGGCTTCCTGGTGCTGGCCCAGGCCCCCGGAGGCCTGACCTGCTTCCTGCTGCCCCGGGTGCTGCCGGACGGCATCCGTAACGTCTTCCTCATCCAGCGGCTCAAGGACAAGCTCGGCAACCGCTCCAACGCCTCCTCGGAGGTGGAGTTCGACGGCACGTGGGCCCGCCGGGTCGGCGAGGAGGGGCGCGGCGTGGCCACCATCATCGAGATGGTCGCCGCCACCCGTCTGGACTGCGCCGTCGGGTCGGCCGCCATCATGCGCCAGGCCGTCGCGCAGGCCATCCACCATGCCGCGTACCGCTCCGTGTTCGGCGGGCCGCTCATCGACAAGCCGCTGATGCGCAACGTACTGGCCGATCTGGCGGTGGAGTCCGAGGCGGCGACGACGACGGTGCTGCGGCTGGCGGCCGCGTACGACGCCGGTAGCGAGCAGGAGCGGCAGTTCAGGCGGATCGCGGTGGCGGTGTCCAAGTACTGGATCACCAAGCGCTGTCCGCCGCTGACCGCCGAGGCCCTGGAGTGCCTGGGCGGCAACGGCTACGTCGAGGAGTCCGGGCTGCCCCGGCTCTTCCGCGAGTCACCGCTGAACTCGGTGTGGGAGGGGTCGGGCAATGTCCAGGCCCTCGATGTGCTGCGGGCGTTGCAGCGCGAGCCGCTGGCCCTGAACGCCTTCCTCGGCGAGATCGGCCTCGCCCGGGGCGCCGACCACCGCCTGGACGGCGCCATCAAGTCCCTGCTCACCGAACTCGCTGACCTGGAGGGCATCGAGGCCCGGGCCCGCCGGGTCGTCGAGCGCATGGCCCTGGTCCTCCAGGGATCCCTGCTGGTGCGCTTCGCCCCGCCGGCCGTCGCCGACGCCTTCTGCGCCTCCCGGCTGGGCGGCGACTGGGGCGTGTCGTTCGGCACGCTCCCGCACACCCTGGACCTGGAAGCGATCGTGGAGCGGGCGCGGCCGGTCGGCGAGTGAACCGAGCCTCAAAAAAAGGGGTGGTGCCGCGCCGACTCGGCACCACCCCCGGCGTGGAACTCCTGGAACCAGCCCGGTCACAGGAGTAAGTGCGCCACTGTGCCCGCGCGGCTGCGCATACGCACCGCCGCCTCGACGGCGATGATGATGTCCTCGTCGTCCGCGTCCGGCGGGAAGCCGACGACCACGCCCCGGGCCTCGTAGTACGCCAGAACGCGGGCGGGCTCGGAGTCGGGGTCGCCACCGGGGGGCCGCAGGTGCACCACCAGGTCGGTGGGAAGGGCCAGAAGGCCCTGTAACCCCTCCACGGAGTCCGGGAAGCCGTCGATGACGTACCCCTGGTCGCTGTCGAACGTCCCGGTGGCGTCCTCGAACGCCAGGTGCGGGACGCGGAATTCCCGCGCCAGCCGCGAGGCGCGACCGGTGCGCTCGTCGTCCGGCGAACCGACCACGACGACGCACGGGGGGATGGACGACACAGCGGGTTGCCTCCTCGTGGGTGTTGCTCCGGAATCCGTTGCGAGTAGCTTGACGCCGCGTCACTGTCCGCCCGGCGCACGCATATTCGCAACCGTTGCAGACCGTTGCAACGGATGTGTCCGATGTCCCTTCCGAGCGCGCCGGGCGGCGGCACCATAAGAGAAAGCAGTACGCAACACAGCCACAGCACAGCCACGCGGTACTGCGTGGTAAACGTATGCGGGGGCGCCATGAGCCAGCCAGAGATCGACTTGGGACTGCTGTCCGCCCAGGACCACCGGAAGTCCGCGCAGCTGCTGGCCGGCATCCGGCATGCCGCGCTCAGCGGCGCGGTGGCGGCGGCGAAGCCACGCCCGGTGATCGGCGACTCCTGGACCCGGGCCATGGACCACGGCGTCGACCCCGACACCGGCAGCCACACCGGGGTGCTCTCGGCGGACGAACTGGAGCAGCGCCGCCGGACCTCCCCCCTGCAGGAGGTGCTGCCCGCGCTGCGGGACGGCCTGGTGTCCGTGGCGGACGCCGCCTGGCACATCATGGTCGTCTCGGATGCCGAGGGCCGGGTGCTGTGGCGCGACGGCAGCACCGCGATCCGAAGAAGCGCCGACCGGGTCGGCTTCGCCGAGGGCGCGTCCTGGTCGGAGGACACCGTCGGTACGAACGCGATCGGCACCGCGCTGGTGACCGGGCGCCCGGTGCAGGTGCGCTCCGCCGAGCACTTCGTCCGCGCGCACCACCTCTGGACCTGCGCCGCGGCCCCGCTGCACGACCCGCGCGACGGGCGGCTGCTCGGCGCGGTGAACATCAGCGGCCCCGCGGCCACCGTCCACCCGGCGTCGCTGTCACTGGTCACCGCCGTGACCCGGGTCGCCGAGGGCGAGCTGCGGACCCGGCACTGGGCGTCGATCGAGGGGCTGCGGTCGCTGGCGGCACCGCTGCTCGCGCGGGTGCAGGGCCGGGCGGTGGTGATCGACCCGAACGGCTGGACGGCCGCCGTCACCGGTATGCCCCCGCTGGAGCGGGTGGCGCTGCCCTCGTCGCCGGCGGCGGGCCCGGTGTGGCTGCCGTCGCTCGGGCTGTGCACGCTGGAGCCGCTGCCGGGCGGCTGGCTGGTCCGGGTCGGCGCGGAGGGCGGCACAAACACGCCGAGCCGGGTGGTGGTCGACGTCAGCCGGTCCCGGGACTGGTCGGTCACCGTCTCCGGGGCCGCCGGCAGCTGGTCGCAGGAGCTCAGCCCGCGCCATGCCGAGCTGCTCTTCGTGCTCGCCGTCCACCGCGGCGGGCGCACCGCGGCCGAGCTGGCCCGCGACCTGTTCGGCGACCCCAGCCGCACGGTCACCGTCCGCGCCGAGCTGTCCCGGCTCCGCCGCAATCTCGCCGGGATCCTCGCCCACCGCCCCTACCGCTTCGCCGACTCCGTCTCGGTCGAGCTCCTCCGCCCGACCCGCCCCACCGACCTCCTCCCCCACTCCACCGCCCCGGCGGTCCACCTCGCGGGCGGCGGCCGATCGGGCCCGTGATTGGCTGGGGCCATGAGCGACCACACCGTGACCGTGACCACCTGGTACCTGGAGCAGACCTCGCCGGCCGATCTCGTGCCGCCGGCCGCGGCCGCCCCGCCGGAGGTTCGGTTCGTACGGGCCGAGGTGTCGTCGCCCGAGTTCAGCCGCTTCCTCTACGCCTCGGTGGGCGCCGACTGCGCCTGGACCGACCGGCTGCCGTGGACGTACGTCCAGTGGGAGGCCTTCCTCGGCCGCCCCGGGGTCGAGACCTGGGTGGCGTACGACCGGGGCACTCCGGCGGGGTACATCGAGCTCGACCCGCAGGAGGACGGGCAGACCGAGATCGCGTACTTCGGGCTGCTGCCGGCCTTCCGGGGGCGCGGGATCGGCGGGCAGCTGCTGTCGCACGGGATCGCCCGCGCCTGGGACCTGCCGGAACGGTGGCCGGACCGGGAACCGACGAAGCGGGTGCGGGTACACACGTGCAGCCTGGACGGGCCGTACTCACTCGCGAACTACGAGAAGCGCGGCTTCCGCATCTTCGACGTCAAGACGGGGGAAGAGGAGAGCAAGTCGATCGAGCCCTGGCCAGGGGCCTGAGCTTGGGGGGCGGATGGACGTCGTCGGAGTCGGGGCGCTGAATCTTGACCTGATCGCCGGGGCGTCCGCGCTCCACGGGACGCCGGTGCTGGAGCTGATCACCCGCAAGGCCGGGATCAGCCCGCCGCTGGAGCCCTGCAGCGAACGGCTTGTCGACGAGTCGACCGTTCGCACCGCCCTTGACTGCCTGGACGGCGCCGAGGTCATTCCCTTCCTCGGCGGCTCGGCCTTCAACACCCTGCACGCCCTGGCCCGCACCGAGCTGGGCCTGCGCCTGGGCTACGTGAGCGTGGCGGGCCGTACGCCCATGTCCGAGGTCGAGCCGGCAGCCGTACTGGACGGGCTCGGCATCGACCGCAGGATGGTGCGCGCCGACGCCGCGCGGCTGAGCGGGATCTGCCTGTCCGTATACGAGAGCGGGGAGCGCACCCTGCTCACCCACACCGGGGCGAACACCGGCATCGCGGACCATCTGCGGGCGAACTTCGAGGAGTTGGCGTCCTACCTGGGCGCGGCGAAGGTCGTCCATGTCACGTCCTTCCTCGACCCGGACGGCGGGCGCGAGCTGCACCGGCTGCTGGCGGAGGTGCGGCGGCGGACCCCGGGCACGGCGGTCAGCTTCGACCCGGGGCACGCCTGGTCCACGGATCCGTCGCCGGCGATCCTGGCCATCGCCGCGCTGAGCGACTATCTGCTGCTCAACGGCCGCGAGTACGCCGACCTCGTGAGCCGCGTCCCCGGCAGCCGCGCGACGGCGGTGGTGAAGTACCCCGACGGGGTGAAGGTGCTCAGGCCGGGCGCCGCCCCTGAGGTCCACACCCACCGGCCGCTGCCGGACGACGAGGTCGAGGACGCGACGGGGGCGGGCGACGTCCTCGCCGCCGGGCTGCTGTCGGCGCTGGCCACAGGGGGTCCGGACCGGGTCGGCGAGGGGGTGCGGCTCGGCATGGCGCTGGCACGGCATAAACTGCGTCATACAGGCAGTCAGGGGCACGATCTTTTCGCCGAGATCACCCGGGAGCAGCAAGCCCTGGGTGACGAGCGACACACGATCCCGCCATTCGAGATGTGAGCGTCCACATTTTGGAAGGCGGTGGACTCTCCGGAGATCCCCGTGACACGCTTTCGTCATGTCTCGCACTGGAATCGCCTTGGTAGGTCGGCTGCATGTCGACCTCGGACGCATGTCCAGTTCCATCTGTCCGGTGGGCTGACCGCACAGCATCGCCGTCCCCGCCGTCGCGGATGCGTGAGCGCCTCGCCGCGTGTTTTCGCAGGCCATAAGGTGCTCCAGCGCAATCATCGACCTTTCACGAGCCTGCCAGAAGGACTGCATCGCCATGGCCACCACCCCCGAGAAGCCCGCAGCCGCCGCTGTTGTCCGCCGCAAGGCGAGCCGTCACCGTGGCGAGGGTCAGTGGGGCGTTGGGCACCTCACGCCTCTCAACGCCAACGAGCAGTTCAAGAAGGACGACGACGGTCTCAACGTGCGGACACGCATTGAGACGATCTACGCCCACCGCGGCTTCGACTCCATCGACGGCGCCGACCTGCGCGGCCGGATGCGCTGGTGGGGGCTGTACACCCAGCGCAAGCCCGGGATCGACGGCGGCAAGACCGCGATCCTGGAGCCGGAGGAGCTGGACGACAAGTACTTCATGCTGCGGATCCGTATCGACGGCGGCCGGCTGACCACCGAGCAGTTGCGGATCATCGGTGAGATCTCCCAGGAGTTCGCCCGGGGCACCGCCGACGTCACCGACCGGCAGAACATCCAGCTGCACTGGATCCGGATCGAGGACGTCCCCGAGATCTGGCGCCGCCTGGAAGCCGTCGGGCTGTCCACCACCGAGGCCTGCGGCGACACCCCGCGGGTCATCCTCGGATCGCCGGTGGCCGGGATCGCCGAGGACGAGATCATCGACGGCACCCCCGCCCTTGACGAGATCCATGCCCGCATCGTGGGCAACAAGGACTTCTCGAACCTCCCCCGCAAGTTCAAGTCGGCGATCTCCGGCTCGCCGCTGCTCGAT
Organism: Streptomyces soli; assembly: GCF_003999195.1. Classification (GTDB taxonomy): domain Bacteria; phylum Actinomycetota; class Actinomycetes; order Streptomycetales; family Streptomycetaceae; genus Actinacidiphila; species Actinacidiphila soli. The sequence goes on along the minus strand of NZ_RJVR01000063.1, from coordinate 27,268 downwards.
GTCGCGCACGAGATCAACGACATCGCCTTCGTCGGTGTGGAGCACCCCGACCGCGGCCCCGGCTTCGACCTGTGGGTCGGCGGCGGTCTGTCCACCAACCCCAAGATCGGCGTCCGGCTCGGCGCCTGGGTGCCGCTGGAGGAGGTCGCGGACGTCTACGAAGGCGTCATCTCGATCTTCCGTGACTTCGGCTACCGCCGGCTGCGCACCCGCGCCCGCCTGAAGTTCCTGGTCGCCGACTGGGGCGCGGAGAAGTTCCGCCAGGTCCTGGAGGACGACTACCTCAAGCGCAAGCTCGTCGACGGCCCGGCCCCGGCCCAGCCGGTCGAGCAGTGGCGCGACCACGTCGGCGTGCACCGGCAGAAGGACGGCCGCTTCTACGTGGGCTTCGCCCCGCGCGTGGGCCGTATCGACGGCGCGACGCTGAGCAAGATCGCCGAGCTGGCCGAGGAACACGGCTCGGGCCGCCTGCGCACCACCGTCGAGCAGAAGATGATCGTGCTCGACGTCGAGGAGCCGCGCATCGAGTCCCTGGTCGCGGGCCTGGAGGCGCTGGACCTCACCGCCACCCCGTCGCCCTTCCGGCGCGGCACGATGGCCTGCACCGGCATCGAGTTCTGCAAGCTCGCCATCGTCGAGACCAAGGTGCGCGGCGCCTCGCTCATCGACGAACTGGAGCGCCGCCTGCCGGAGTTCGACGAGCCCATCACCATCAACGTCAACGGCTGCCCCAACGCCTGCGCCCGTATCCAGGTGGCGGACATCGGTCTCAAGGGCCAGCTCGTCCTGGACGCCGACGGCAACCAGGTCGAGGGCTTCCAGGTCCACCTGGGCGGCGCGCTCGGCCTGGAGGCCGGCTTCGGCCGCAAGGTGCGCGGCCTGAAGGTCACCTCCGACGAGCTGCCCGACTACATCGAGCGGGTCCTCAAGCGCTTCCAGGCGGAGCGCGAGGACGGCGAGCGCTTCGCCGCCTGGGCGGCCCGGGCCAGCGAGGAGGCGCTGTCGTGAGCGAGGCACTCGCGGCCGCCGGGCTGCAGACAACCGCGACGGCCGCACCTGCGCGCCGCGCGGGCGGAGAAGCGAGCAAGGAGGCGCCGTGAGTGAGCGTGCCGCGCCTTTCTACTGCCCCTACTGCGGGGACGAGGACCTGCACCCGGCCGAACAGGGCCACGGGGCTTGGGAATGCCGGGCGTGCAATCGCGCCTTCCAGTTGAAGTTCCTCGGCCTGCTGGCCAAGGGGCTCAGCTCCGCTCCCCGCGATGGAGGCGACACGTGACCACCGCCCACGCCCGCACCGCCGAAGACCTGCAACGGCTCGCCGAACAGGCGGGCCGCGACCTGGAGGACGCCTCCGCGCTGGACATCCTGCGCTGGGCCGTCGACACCTTCGGGCCGCGCTTCTGCGTGACCTCGTCCATGGAGGACGCCGTCGTGACGCACCTCGCCTCCCGGGTCGCCCCCGGCGTGGACGTGGTGTTCCTCGACACCGGGTACCACTTCCCGGAGACCATCGGCACCCGGGACGCGGTCGCCGCCGTCATGGATGTGAACGTCATCACGCTCACTCCCCGTCAGACGGTCGCCGAGCAGGACGCCGAGTACGGGCCGAAGTTGCACGACCGCGACCCGGACCTGTGCTGCGCGATGCGCAAGGTCAAGCCGCTCGAAGAGGGCCTGACCGCGTACGACGCATGGGCGACGGGCCTGCGCCGTGACGAGTCCCCGACCCGGGCGAACACCCCGGTCGTCGGCTGGGACGCCAAGCGGCAGAAGGTGAAAGTCTCGCCCATCGCCCGGTGGTCACAGGAAGACGTGGAAACGTACATCGCCGAGCACGGTGTCCTGACCAACCCGCTGCTGACGGACGGCTATGCCTCGGTGGGCTGCGCCCCCTGCACCCGCCGGGTGCTGGAGGGCGAGGACGCCCGGGCCGGCCGCTGGGCGGGCCGGGGCAAGACCGAGTGCGGGCTGCACGGCTGATGACGACGGAACAGATCACCCAGGAGAAGCAGATGAGCGTGACAGACCAGGGAGCCACCGTCTGGCTCACGGGTCTGCCGAGCGCGGGCAAGACCACGATCGCCTACGCGCTGGCGAAGCGGCTGCGCGGCGACGGACACCGGGTCGAGGTGCTCGACGGCGACGAGATCCGCGAGTTCCTCTCCTCCGGCCTCGGCTTCACCCGCGAGGACCGGCACACCAACGTCCAGCGGATCGGCTTCGTCGCCGAACTGCTGGCCAGCAACGGCGTCAAGGTCCTCGTCCCGGTCATCGCCCCGTACGCCGACAGCCGCGAGGCCGTCCGCAAGCGCCACCAGGCCGAGGGGACGGCCTACTTGGAGATCCACGTCGCCACGCCAGTGGAGGTCTGCTCCGTACGCGACGTGAAGGGGCTGTACGCCAAGCAGGCGGCCGGCGAGATATCGGGGCTCACCGGCGTCGACGACCCGTACGAGGCGCCCGAGACGCCCGACCTGCGCCTTCAGACACAGGACCACACCGTCGAGGACTCCGCCGCAGTGCTGACCGCGCTGCTCGTCGAGAGGGGACTGGCGTGACGACCGTTGCTGCGCTGACCGGCACCACCGAGAACCCGTACGCGCTCAGCCATCTGGACGCCCTGGAGTCCGAGGCCGTACACATCTTCCGCGAGGTGGCGGGCGAGTTCGAGCGGCCGGTGATCCTGTTCTCCGGCGGCAAGGACTCCATCGTCATGCTGCACCTGGCGCTGAAGGCCTTCGCCCCGGCGCCGGTGCCCTTCGCGCTGCTGCATGTCGACACCGGCCACAACTTCCCCGAGGTCATCGAGTACCGCGACCGGACCGCCGAGCAGCACAACCTGCGGCTGCACGTCGCCTCCGTACAGGACTACATCGACGACGGCCGGCTGCGGGAGCGCCCCGACGGGACGCGCAACCCGCTGCAGACCGTGCCGCTGCTGGACGCCATCACCGAGGGCAAGTACGACGCCGTCTTCGGCGGCGGCCGCCGCGACGAGGAGAAGGCCCGCGCCAAGGAGCGGGTCTTCTCGCTGCGCGACGAGTTCGGCGCCTGGGACCCGCGCCGCCAGCGCCCCGAGCTGTGGGCGCTCTACAACGGCCGGCACGCGGCCGGTGAGCACGTCCGGGTCTTCCCGCTCAGCAACTGGACCGAGCTGGACGTCTGGCAGTACATCGCCCGCGAGGGCATCGAACTGCCGCAGATCTACTACGCGCACGAGCGGGACGTCTTCGCCCGCGACGGCATGTGGCTCACCGCCGGCGACTGGGGCGGCCCGAAGGACGGCGAGACCGTCGAGCGCCGCCTGATCCGCTACCGCACGGTCGGCGACATGTCCTGCACAGGCGCGGTGGACTCCGACGCGGCGACCATCGAGCAGGTCATCACCGAGATCGCCGCGTCCCGGCTGACCGAGCGCGGTGCCACGCGGGCCGACGACAAGCTCTCCGAGGCCGCCATGGAAGACCGCAAGCGCGAGGGGTACTTCTAGCCGTGGGCCACATCACCGCCGCCGTCGCGGCACCGTTCCGCCGGATCACCGGGACCGCCACCAGCCTGAACCACCACCACGGCGGACCGCACACGAGCACGCGAAGGGACGACGCATGACCAGCACCGCCACCGCCGCCCCGGCAGCTTCGCTGCTCCGCTTCGCCACGGCCGGATCCGTCGACGACGGCAAGTCCACCCTGGTCGGCCGCCTGCTGCACGACTCCAAGTCCGTGCTCACCGACCAGCTCGAAGCCGTCGAGCTCGCCTCGGCCCGGCGCGGTCAGGAAGCCCCCGACCTCGCCCTCCTCACCGACGGCCTGCGCGCCGAGCGGGAGCAGGGCATCACCATCGACGTGGCGTACCGCTACTTCGCCACCGCCCGTCGCCGGTTCATCCTCGCCGACACGCCGGGGCATGTGCAGTACACGCGGAACATGGTCACCGGCGCCTCCACCGCCGAGCTGGCTGTGGTCCTGGTCGACGCCCGCAACGGGGTCGTCGAGCAGACCCGCCGCCATGCCGCCGTCGCCGCACTGCTGCGGGTCCCGCACGTGGTGCTGGCCGTCAACAAGATGGACCTGGTCGAGTACGCGGAGCCGGTGTTCGCGGCCATCGCCGAGGAGTTCACGGCGTACGCGGCCTCGATCGGCGTCCCGGAGATCACCGCGATACCGATCTCGGCGCTCGCCGGGGACAACGTGGTGACCCCGTCGGCCAACATGGACTGGTACGGCGGCCCGACGATCCTCGAGCATCTGGAGACCGTCCCGGTCGGCACCGAGCAGGCCGACGCCCCGGCCCGCTTCCCGGTCCAGTACGTCATCCGCCCGCAGACCGCCGCCCACCCCGACTACCGGGGCTACGCGGGCCAGATCGCCTCCGGCGTCCTGCGGGTCGGCGACCCCGTGACCGTACTGCCGTCCGGGCTGACCAGCACCGTCACGGGGATCGACGCGCTGGGCACGCCGGTGGACGTGGCGTGGGCGCCGCAGTCGGTGACCGTGCTGCTCGCCGACGACGTGGACGTCTCGCGCGGTGACCTCATCGCGCCGACGGCTGTCGCGCCGGCGACCACCCAGGACGTCGAGGCGACCGTCTGCCATCTGCACGAGCGCGCGCTGAAGGTCGGCGCCCGCTTGCTGCTGAAGCACGGCACCCGCACGGTGAAGGCGATCGTCAGGGAACTCCCGTACAAGATCGACCTCACTCACGGCCTGGTCCACGAGGACCAGCCCGGCGAGCTGTCGGTCAACGACATCGGCACGGTGGTGCTGCGTACCTCCGAGCCGCTGCCCCTGGACGCCTACGCCGACTCCCGGCTCACCGGCTCCTTCATCCTGATCGACCCGGCGGACGGCACCACGCTGACCGCCGGCATGGCGGGCGAGGCCTTCGCCGCCCGGCAGAACCCGGCCGCCGACAGCGCGGCCGAAGACGAAGACGAGGGGTGGGACTTCTGATGACCATCGACGTGTTCTCCACCTTCGCCAAAGAGGGTGGCCGCGTCGGCAGCGGCTGTCTCGGCAGCGGCCAGGGCGGGGTTTCGCGATGTGTGCGCTAAAGCGTGAGCACCGCCTATCCCCCGTGCACGTAACGCCGCATTTCCGAAGACCTGACAGCCACCACCCGGCCGCGCCGTAGAGAGCGCGCGTCCCGGGCCCCTGAGAGGAACACCTCCCGTGACTGCCGATCGCACCACGTCCCCGAGAACCACGACGCGCCGCCGTCTGATCGCCGGCGCCGCCCTTCTCCCTCTGCTGGCTCTCGCGGCCTGCGGCTACGGCTCCGCCAATAAGAGCAACGCCACCGACGCGGCCGCGCCCAGCGCCAGCGGCAAGAAGCTCTCCGCGAGCACGGTGAAGATCGGTTACTTCGCGAACCTCACGCACGGCACCGCCCTGGTCGGTCTGGCCAAGAACGGCCTCATCCGGCAGGAGCTCGGCAGCACCAAGGTCTCCACCGCCGTCTTCAACGCGGGCCCGGCCGAGATCGAGGCGCTGAACGCCGGGTCCATCGACATCGGCTGGATCGGCCCCTCTCCCGCCATCAACGGTTACGTGAAGTCCGGCGGCAAGAGCCTGAAGATCGTCGCCGGCTCCGCCTCCGGCGGTGTGAAGCTGGTCGTCAACCCGAACAAGATCAAGTCCCTCAAGGACGTCAAGGGCAAGAAGATCGCCACCCCGCAGCTGGGCAACACCCAGGACGTGGCCTTCCTCAACTGGATCGCCGACCAGGGCTGGAAGGTCGACGCAACGACCGGCAAGGGCGACGTCTCCGTCGTCCGTACGGACAACAAGATCACCCCGGACGCCTACAAGTCCGGGGCGATCGACGGTGCCTGGGTCCCCGAGCCCACCGCCTCCAAGCTGGTCGCCGAGGGCGCGAAGGTGCTGCTCGACGAGAGCTCCCTGTGGAAGGACGGCAAGTTCGTCATCACGAACGTGATCGTCTCCCAGAAGTTCCTGTCGGCGCACCCCGACGTCGTCAAGGCGGTGCTCCAGGGTTCGGTGAACACCAACGTCTGGATCAACGCCAACTCCGACAAGGCGAAGGCCATCGCCAACCAGGAGCTCGCGACACTGTCCGGCAAGGCCCTTCCAGCCAACGTCATCGACCCGGCCTGGAAGAGCATCAACTTCACCGACGACCCGCTGGCCTCCACCCTCAAGACCGAGGCGGACCACGCGGTCAAGTCCGGCCTGCTGGACAAGCCCGACCTCAGCGGGATCTACGACCTCTCGATCCTGAACCAGGTCCTCAAGGCCGACGGCAAGTCCCAGATCAGCGACGCAGGGCTCGGCGGCTAGTCAACCGGTCCGCAGCATCCCCCAGGAGGTGACACGCATGGCCACCGCACTCAGCAAGCAGCCCGCAGGAACCGCCCACGACGCGGCCCGTTACGCCGCCCGCATCGAGCACGTCTCGAAGTCCTTCGGCCGGCCCGGCGCGCAGCAGCACGTGCTCGACGACATCACCATCGATGTCGCCCCAGGCGAGTTCGTCTGCCTCCTGGGGGCCTCGGGCTGCGGAAAGTCCACCCTGCTCAACCTGGTCGCGGGACTCGACCAGCCGTCCGCCGGGGGCATTGAGACCCCCGGCGGCCGCCCGGCCCTGATGTTCCAGGAGCACGCCCTCTTCCCGTGGCTCACCGCGGGCAGGAACATCGAACTCGCCCTGCGCATGCGCGGCGTCCCCGGCTCCGAGCGCCGCGACGAGGCCGAGCGGCTGCTCGAACTCGTACGGCTGCGCGGCGCCTACGGCAAGCGGGTGCACGAGCTGTCCGGCGGCATGCGGCAGCGCGTGGCGCTGGCCCGCGCGCTCGCCCAGGACAGCCAACTGCTGCTGATGGACGAGCCGTTCGCGGCTCTGGACGCCATCACCCGCGACGTACTGCACGAGGAGCTGACCCGGATCTGGTCGGAGACCAATCTCTCCGTGCTCTTCGTGACCCACAACGTGCGCGAGGCCGTGCGGCTCGCGCAGCGCGTCATCCTGCTGTCCTCCCGCCCGGGCCGGATCGCCCGCGAATGGACGGTCGACATACCGCAGCCGCGCCGGATCGAGGACGCCGCGGTAGCCGAACTGTCCGTAGAGATCACCGAACAGCTGCGGGGGGAGATCCGACGTCATGGCCAGCACTGAGACCACGGACACCACGGACGCCACGGACACGACTGAGGCCAAGACGGCCGGCACCGAATCCGGGGCTGCCGGGGCCACCGCCGGGGAGACCGCTCGTCCGGCGGGCTCACTTGCGGGTCTGGAGGCCGGGCTCGACGCCCTGGAGACCAGCCACGTCCACCGGACCCCGCTGCTGAGCAAGCTCCGCGAGAAGGCCCTGCCGCCGGTCATCGCGATCGCGCTGGTGCTGATCGTGTGGCAGCTCGCCTATCACTTCCAGGTGAAGGCTCACTACCAGCTGCCGAGCCCCGTCGACGTCGCGCGCTCGCTGCGCGACCAGTGGCTGAAGGGCACCCTGCTGGGCTTTGTGTGGACCAGCCTCTCGCGCGGTGTCCTCGGCTTCCTGGCCTCGGTGGCGATCGGCACCCCGCTGGGCCTGATCGTCGCCCGGGTCAAGCCCGTTCGCGCCGCCATCGGCCCGATCCTCTCCGGACTGCAGTCGCTGCCGTCGGTTGCCTGGGTGCCGGCCGCGATCATCTGGTTCGGCCTGAGCAACGGCACGATCTACGCGGTCGTGCTGCTCGGCGCCGTCCCGTCCATCGCCAACGGCCTGGTGGCCGGCGTCGACCAGATCCCGCCGCTGTACCTGCGCGCGGGCCGGGTCATCGGCGCCACCGGTCTGCACAGCGTCCGGCATGTGCTGCTGCCCGCCGCCCTGCCGGGCTACCTCGCCGGGCTGAAGCAGGGCTGGGCGTTCTCCTGGCGTTCGCTGATGGCTGCCGAGCTGATCGTCAGCTCCCCCGACCTGGGCACCGGCCTCGGCCAGTTCCTGGAGCAGGGCCGCGAGCAGTCCGATATGGCCTGGGTCCTCGCCGCGATCCTGCTCATCCTGATCGTCGGCATCGGTATCGAGCTGCTCGTCTTCGCCCCTCTGGAGCGAGCCGTACTGCGCAGCCGCGGCCTGCTGGTCCGGAGCTGACGCATGGTCCGTCCGGTGCTTCTCGTCGTCGCCCACGGCAGCCGCGATCCGCGGCATGCCGCGACGGTCCACGCGCTCACCCAGCGCGTACGAGCTGCCCGGCCGAGCCTTCGCGTCGCCACCGCCTACCTCGACTTCAACGCGCCGAGTGTCCCCCAGGTCATCGACCGGCTGGCGGCGGAGGGCGTACGCGAGGTGGTGGCCCTCCCGCTGCTGCTCACCCGCGCCTTCCACGCCAAGGCCGACATCCCGGCCGTCCTGCGCGAGGCGACCGCCGGCCACCCGCGTCTGTCGGTCCGTCAGACCGAGGTGCTCGGGCCGTCGCCCCTGCTGACCGCCGCCCTCGAACGGCGGCTGTACGAGGCCGGGGTGCGCCCCGGCGACCGTCCGTCGACCGGCATCGTGCTCGCGTCGGCGGGCTCCACGGACCCGGAGGCGATGGCGGTCATCGCTGACATCGCGCGGGCGTGGCGGCACACCGGCTGGTGCGCCGTGCGACCCGCCTTCGCCTCCGCCTCCCTCCCCCGCACCGAGGACGCCGTCCGCCAACTGCGCGCCGAGGGCGTCGACCGCGTGGTCGTGGCCCCCTACGTCATCGCCCCCGGCTTCCTCCCCGACCGCATCGCCCGCGGGGCGCAGGACGCCGGTGCCGACGTTCTCGCCGCGGTCCTGGGCGATGCCCCCGAGCTGGCCCGGCTGCTGCTGCGCCGGTACGACGAGTCCTGTGTCGTCCGCCGGTTCGCCACGCTCAGCGCCTGACCTCACACCGTCGCGGACCAGTGCTCCCGGAGGGCGTCCGTGGGGCGGGGCTCGCCGAGCGCCGGGCCGCCCCAGACGGCGAGGGCGTCGAGGATGGGCAGCAACTCACGCCCCCGGTCGGTGAGTTCGTAGACGTACGCAGCGCCGGGAGGGGGGAGGCGGCGGCGGGTCACGAGGGCTTCGCGCTCCATCTCCTTGAGGCGGTTGGCCAGGACGTCGGTGCTGACGCCGGGGAGGTCGGCGTGGAGGTCGGTGTAGCGGCGGGGGCCCGCGAGGAGTTCGCGGACGATGAGGAGGGTCCAGCGTTCGCCGACCACGTCGAGGGCTCGGGCGATGGGGCAGTACTGGTCGTAACTTCGGCGCGGCATGAGATCACCCTAGCGAAAAGGTTGGACTTTCCAAGCTCGTACTTGGTAAAACCAAGCATGGAGTTCAAGCAGTCGGGCAAGCTGGCCAACGTCCTTTACGAGATCCGCGGACCGGTGATCGAGCACGCGAACGCGCTCGAGGAGGCCGGCCACAGCGTGCTGCGCCTCAACACCGGCAATCCCGCGCTGTTCGGCTTCGAGGCACCCGAGGAGATCCTGCAGGACATCATCCGCACCCTCCCCCAGGCGCACGGCTACAGCGACTCGCGCGGCATCCTGTCCGCCCGCCGCGCCGTCGCCGCGCACTACCAGGAGCGCGGGCTGCCCGATGTCGGCGTGGACGACATCTTCCTGGGCAACGGCGTCTCTGAACTGGTCCAGATGGCCGTCCAGGCGCTGCTCGACGACGGCGACGAAGTCCTCATCCCCGCACCGGACTTTCCGCTCTGGACCGCTGTCACCAACCTCGCGGGCGGCAAGGCGGTGCACTACATCTGCGACGAGTCCGCCGACTGGTTCCCTGACCTCGACGACATGGCCTCGAAGATCACCGACCGCACCAAGGCCGTCGTCATCATCAACCCCAACAACCCCACGGGCGCGGTCTATCCGAAGGAGCTGCTGGACGGCATCCTCGACCTCGCACGCCGCCATGGGCTGATGGTCTTCGCCGACGAGGTCTACGACAAGATCCTCTACGACGACTCCGTCCACCACACCGCCGCCGCCCTCGCCCCCGACGTCCTCTGCCTCACCTTCAGCGGCCTGTCCAAGGCCTACCGCGTCGCCGGTTTCCGTTCCGGCTGGCTGGTCGTCTCCGGCCCCCGGCAGCACGCCAGGAACTATCTGGAGGGCCTGGTCACCCTCGCCTCCATGCGGCTGTGCCCCAACGTGCCCGCCCAGCACGCCATTCAGGCCGCGCTCGGCGGCCGCCAGAGCATCAAGGACCTCGTCCTGCCCGGCGGCAGGCTCCACGAGCAGCGCGACATGGCCTGGGAGAAGCTCAACGAGATCCCCGGCGTCTCCTGCGTCAAGCCCAAGGGCGCCCTCTACGCCTTCCCCCGGATCGACCCCAAGGTCCATCCCATCCACGACGACGAGAAGTTCGTCCTCGACCTCCTCCTCCGCGAGAAGATCCAGGTCGTCCAGGGCACCGGCTTCAGCTGGCCGCGCCCCGACCACTTCCGCATCCTCACCCTCCCCCGCGCCGACGACCTGGACGCCGCGATCAGCCGGATCGGCCGCTTCCTGGCGGGTTACCGGCAGTGAGCCCGGCGACGAGGTCGCCTGCGGTGACCCGGGTGAAAGAGGCCGCATGAAGCGCTCCGCCGCCCGGAATACGGCTGCTCGGCCCGCCGGTTGCCGAGTCTCATGCGAGCAATCGGATTCGATGTGAACGGCAGCCCGGACGACGGTCGGCTCGCCGGGGAGGTGGCGTACGCGCTGGGGCTCGGCTATGACGAGGTGTTCGTACGGGACGAGTTCGCCGACGCCGTGAGGGGGGTCGACCTCGTCCTCGACCCGGTCGGCGGGCCGGTGCGGGAAGCCGGCCTCAAGGTCCTGGCACCCTTCGGGACGACACCGCCGACGGCGGCACGGTCAGCGTCGGCGGTGCGAAGATCGCCGTCTACCCGGTCAGCGGATTCTGCTCGGCGCTGTCCGGGCTGCTGTTCACCCTGTACGTCCAGTCGGGTGACCCGCTGCACGCCGTCGGTCTGGAGCTCGACGCCATCGCGGCGGTGGTGATCGGCGGCACGCTGCTCACCGGCGGCTCCGGGTATGTGATCGGGACGCTGTTCGGTGTTCTCGTGCTGGGCCTGATCAAAACGATCATCCAGTTCGAGGGCACGCTCAGCTCATGGTGGACCAAGATCGCCACCGGGGTGCTGCTCCTCGCCTTCATCCTGATCCAGCGCACCATGACCGCACGGCGCAAGACCTGACGCCGGAGCGATAAACCCCACGTGAAGGGGGTACTCGCTGTTTGTGCTGCGAACGGTAGGGGTGGAAGAGGAACTGCTGCTGGTGGACGCGGGAAGTTTCACACCGCGCGCCGTGGCCGGGGCTGTCCTGGAAGGGGAGAAGGGTGGCGAGCTGGTCGCCGAGTTGCAACAGCAGCAACTGGAGATCAACACGCACCCTTGCGAGCGCCTCGACCAGCTGCGCGACCAGCTGCGCGCCTGGCGCGGGCGCGCAGCGGCGCTGGCCCGGGCGCAGGGCGCGGAGGTGGCCGCGCTGGCCACCTCGCCGCTGCCGGTGTCGCCGCAGCTCACTCCGGGCGGCCGATACCGCCGGATGACCGACCTGTTCGGGCTCACCGCGCAGGAACAGCTGACCTGCGGCTGCCACATCCACGTCGGGGTCGCCTCGGACGAGGAGGGCGTGGCCGTCATCGACCGGCTACGGCCGTGGCTGGCGCCGCTGCTCGCGCTGAGTACGAATTCACCCTTCTGGCAGGGGCGGGACACCGGCTACGCGGGCTACCGCTACCAGGTCTTCGGCCGGTGGCCCACCGCCGGACCGCCCGAGCTCTTCGGCTCCGCCGCCGGTTACCGACACGCCGTCGGCGCGATGCTGGGCACCGGCACGCTGCTCGACCAGGGCATGGTCTACTTCGACGTCCGGCTGTCCGTCACCTTCCCCACGGTCGAGGTGCGGGTCTGCGACGTGTGCCCCGACGCCGAGGACGCGGTGCTGCTCGCCGCCCTCGTCCGGGGCCTGGTCGAAACCGCCGCCCGCGACTGGTCCGCCGGCGAACCCGCCCCCGACGTCGGCGTCCACGTGCTGCGGCTCGCGGCCTGGCGGGCCTGCCGGTCCGGGATCCAGGGCTCCCTGGTGCACCCGCTTACGCACCGGCCGGCGTGCGCGCGCGAGGTGATCGAGGCGGTCGTCGACCACTCCGCCGCCGCGCTGGAGGAGGCCGGCGACCTCGACACCGTACGGGCCGGGGTCGAGCGGCTGCTCACCCGCGGCACGGGTGCGCGATGGCAGCGGGAGGTGTACGCGGAGCGGGGCGCGGCGGCGGTCGTACGGGAAGCGGTGGACCGCACCCTGTCCTTCTAGCCGCCGGGGCGCCCTGGCGCGGCTCTGCGATCATTGCGGCATGGCGTTCAACGAAGAGCTGGCGCGGGGTGTGCTCGCGGCGGCGGGATACGGGGCCGGTACCGCGAAGCTCATCGCCCTCGGCGAGAACGCGGTCTTCGAGCTGGACGGCGAGGTCGTCGCCAAGGTCGGCCGCGACGCGGAGCTGCTGGCGCGATCCGAGCGCGAGGTGCGTACCGCTGTGTGGCTCGCCGGGCTCGGCATTCCGGCGGTGCGGGTGGCCGAGCCCGAGGCCCGGCTCGTCGCGGGGCACCCGGTGACCTTTTGGCAGCGGCTGCCCGAGCCGGTCCGGCCCGCCGGGCCCGCCGACCTCGCCGCGCTGCTGCGGCTCGTCCACGCTCTGCCCGAGCCCGACTTCGCCCTCCCCCGGCGCGATCTGCTCGGCGGCGTCGAGCGGTGGCTCCGGCTGGCCGGCGACGCCATCGACCCGGCCGACGCGGCTTTCCTCCGCGACCGGCGGGACGGCTTCGCCGCCGCGGCGGCCGCGCTGACCCCGCGCCTGCCCTCCGGGCCCATCCACGGTGACGCCCTCCCCCGAAACGTCCACGTCGGGCCCGACGGGCCGGTCCTTGTCGACCTCGAGACCTTCTCCGCGGACCTGCGGGAGCACGACCTCGTCGTCATGGCCCTCAGTCGCGACCGCTACGGGCTCGACCCGGCGGCCTACGACGCCTTCACCGATGCCTACGGCTGGGACGTGCGCTCCTGGGACGGCTGCCCCGTCCTCCGCGGCGCCCGCGAAACCGCCAGCTGCGCCTGGGTCGCCCAACACGCCCCCGCCAACCCCCCCGCCCTCGCCGAGTTCCGCCGCCGCGTAGCCTCCCTCCGCGACGGTGACCCCTCGGTGCGCTGGTACCCCTTCTGACGGCGCGCCGTTTCTGCAGCGGGGCACGTTTACTCCCCCCCACCCCTCCCCTTCCCGAAACCGGGCCCCGCCCGGACCCGCTGGGGGCTCTCCCCCAAACCTCCGTTTGGGTGGGGTCCCCCAGCCGCCAGGTCCTCAAACGCCGGACGGCCTGAATTGGCTCAGCCGGGTTGTGGGAGAACGTTCCACAAGGGGAGCGAAGCGAGGTGGGGTCCCCCAGACTCCGTCCGGGGAGAGTCCGGCGCAGCCGGGCGAAGCCCGAGAGTCCCTCTGGGGGCCGAGCGGTGCGGGCGCGGCGTCGAAAAGCAGGCCGTCAGGCGGGGGCCCGCAGGGGCCAGGCGGTGTCTATTTCCTGGGCCGGGGCGCCGCCTTGGCGGGCCAGGAATTTTTGGAAGCCGGCGGCCCAGTCGGCGTACCAGCCGATTTGGGAGCGGTGGAGTTCCCAGAGCTCGCCGTCACCGGCTTCGGGAAAGCGCTCGGCGAGGGCGATGGCGACGCGGACGGCGGCGAGGGCGTCGGCGGCGGCTTCGTGGGCGTCGTCCAGGGTGACGCCGTAGAACTGGCAGGCGGCCTCGAGTGTGCGCTTGCCGCGGCGGTAGCGGTCGAGGGTGCGGTCGATGACGAGGGGGTCGACGACGGGGCCGACGTCGCCGTCGAGGCGGGCGTCGAGCGAGAGCAGGCTGTGGCGGCGCAACTCGGCGGCGACGAGGCTGAGATCGAAGGGGGCGTTGTAGACGACGACGGGCACGCCGGCGGCCCAGTAAGCGGCGAGTGCGTCGGCGATCTCGGCGACGGCCTCGACCGCCGGGCGGCCCTCCGCGGCGGCGCGGGCGGTGGTGATGCCGTGAACGGCGGTGGCCTCCTCGGGGATGGGGACGCCGGGGTCGACGAGCCATTCCCGGTGCCGTATCGGCTCCCCGTCCCTGACCTCCGTGACGGCGGCGGTGACGATGCGCGCCTTCAGTGGATCCGTACCTGTCGTCTCGAGGTCGAAGCCGACCAGCAGTTCCCGGTGCCATCCCATTGGCGAGCGTCCTTCCCGCGGTTCCCCCGTGTGCTCTGCCATCATCTCGTGTGGCACTGACAGTCAGGACACCGGCCGTGAGTCGGCCCAGACCCCCTCGAACTCCTCGCGGTAGACCTCGAAGAGGCCGGTCTGTCCGCCGGGGTCCTGGTCCTTGCTCTGTACGATCTCGCGCCGGCCGCCACGCAGGATCAGCACCGGCGCCTCCATGCCGCGCGCCTTGCGCAGGTACGACTGAACGACCGCCAGGCCGTCCGGGCCGTCCCCGTCGACCAGGTAGGCGGTGAAGCGCGGGGTCTCGTCGAAGACCCGGATCTCGAACGCGGCGGTGTCGCGCAGCCGGGCCCGGACCCGCCGCATGTGCATGATGTTCATCTCGACGGAGCGGCTCAACTCACCTCGCCCGACCCCCAGTTCGCGCTCCCGTCGGCGCACCGCACTGCTGGCGGGGTTGAGGAAGAGCAGCCGTACCCGGCAGCCGGATTCGGCGAGCCGGACGAGCCGCCGGCCGGAGAAGTTCTGCACCAGTAGATTGAGACCTATGCCGACCGCGTCGAGGCGTCGCGCGGCGCCGAAGAGGTTCTCGGCCGGGAGCTGCCGTTGCAGGCGTACGCGGTCGGGGTAGACGCCGACGACATCGGCGTAGCGGTCGGCGACCAGCTCCTCGACGGCGTCCACCGGCAGCCGCTCGGAGGACGGGTAGCCCGGCCCGGAGCCGAGGATGTCGAGCAGTCGGGCGGCGGCCCGCTCGGCCTGGTCGAGGACGGTCCGGGACAGCGCCCGGTTGCGGGAGACGACATGCCGGGCCACCTCCAGCTCGTCCAGCGCCATTTCGAGCTCGCGGCGCTCGTCGAGGTAGGGCTCGAAGCAGGGCCAGTGCTGGACGACGAGTTCGCGCAGCTGCGGGAGCGTGAGGAAGCTGAGGATGTTGTCGTCGGCGGGGTCGAGGAGGAAGCCCTTGCGGCGGCTGACCTCGCGTACGGCGGCGGCGCGCTGGACCCACTCGTGGCCGGCCGGGCCGGCCGCGGCGACCACCCACTCCTCGCCGTGGACGGGTTCGTAGATGGGGCGCAGGATCGCGTTGACGACGGCACGGAGCCGTTGCTCGACGAGATTGAGCCAGACGTATGCCCGCGCGGCGCGCCGGGCGCGTGTGCGCACCTCGGCCCAGGCGTCGGCGCCCCAGTCCAGTTCCGCTCCGATCTCCAACGGCAGTGCCAGGGACACCGATGCGGTGGTCCCGTCGTTGATGCCGCCGCCGTGGTCCCCCTGTTCACCGCCACCAGGGAGTACCAGACCTCCCGACATCACGACTGCACCCGCCTTCCGCCCCCGTCCACGATCAAGGAAGGGTACTGCGGGGCGGGAGGCGGTGCAGCCGTAACGGCGCTACTTCACTACATGCTTACGCCACTCAGTGTCCCTGGCCGTTGTGACCGGACAGGTCGTCAGGAGTCAGCGGGCTCATGGCGGTGACATCGCGGGGCACCAGTTGGAAGCCCTGCCAGTGGACCGGCATGGGGGTCTGGTCCTCGTCACGCGGGATGTGGTGGAAGCCGACGTTGACCCACATCACGGGGTGCTTGAGACTCTCGCCGTTCACCCACTTGTTCACCGATGTTCCCCTGCTGGCGCAGGCCGGGTCGCTGTTGCCGCTCGCGAACTGCTCGCAGGCGCGGTACTGGGTGAAGTACACGTCCTTGGAGGTGTAGGCATGGGCGTCGTAGTGGTCGGAGTGCTGCTGGACCAGCTCCCATGACCTCGGGTGCCGGTCGGCGTTCTTTCCCGCCGTACTGACCACCCGCCACCAGCGGCGCAGCGCCGAGCTGCCGGCCAGCTCCTTGGTGACGTCGGTGCTGCTGGTCTTGAGGATCTCCGAACCGGTGCCCCGGCCGGCCTTCTTGGTGTCGAACTGCTGGACCTTGGCCTGGTTCGAGCCGTCCAGGTCGAAGTTCAGCCGCCAGAAGACCGAGTGGTAGTGGGCGGTGGAGTAGTCCCGGTTGCCCTTGCCGATCGGCCAGCCGGTGCCGACGCCGCTGTAGTCGTCGGGCGAGAGGTCACCGGTGGCGCCGACCTTGGCGGTGATGGCGCCGTCGTCGGAGAAGTTCCACTGGGTGATGTACTCGTACCAGCCGAGCTGGGAGACGGAGAAGAGCACCAGGTCGTCGCCCTGCTTGGTGTACCTCTTCGGGTTCCCCGCGTTGTCGTAGATGTCGCTGCGGTAGGCGTATCCGTGCGGCAGGACGCTGGTGCACAGCGCCTTGACGTTGCGTTGCTGCTGCGCGATGTAGGCGAAGCTTATGGTGCCGCCGGGGCATTCGCTCGCGCCGATGTTGACGGCGGTGTTGCCGAAGCCGATGTCGGACAGGTCGTTGTACTCGGTCTGTCCGGAGTCGTACGGGACGTTGACCTGTGCGAGCGCGGCCGAGGCCAGCACCTTGATCGGCTGGGGCTCGTTCTTGGGCTGGTAGGCGATCTTCTCCAGGACCAGGCCCTTGGTGCCGCTCATGCGCCAGCACATGGTCCAGGTGGTGCCGTTGGGCAGGGTCTTCTTGACGGCGGAGGCGGTGCTGCCGCAGTCGGCGGCGGCCGCGGTCGTCGCGGTCGTCGCCGCGGGGGCGGCCGAGGCCGTCGAGCCTGCCGCTCCGGCGAGGAACGCGGGTATGAGGAGGAGCGCCGTGGCCGTACCGAGGGCCCGGCGCACAGTAGAGGTGCGCATGGTGCTGAGGTCTCCGCTCTGCTCTAGTGGCTGTGCTGCGCCGGAGCGATCTGGCCTACGGTGCGGTCGCTGAGGTCGACGACCAGATTGGTCGTGTCGATCCACGGCCCGCCCTTCACCTGCGTGAACAGCCGTACGCACCGGTGCTTGCCGCACTTGGCGAGATCGGCGGGTCCGGACTGCTCCGCGGTGTTGTAGGCGATCCCGCGCAGCGTGAGCTGCGAGGACTTGGTGAGTTCGGTGCCCTTGCCGGCGGCCTTGAAGTCGGTCCGCAGGCCCTTGCCGAGCGGGTCGGCGATCAGCAGCTGGGCGGCCTGGTCGGTCTCGTCGGCCGAGGGCGGGGGCTGCATGCCGCTCGCGGTGTCGGTCTGCTCGACCTCGCCGGTGGTGAGGTTGACGGTCTTCTTGACGAGCTGGTCATGCCCGTAGTCGTAGAAGAGCACCTCGACGCGGCGGGCGTCGTCGCCCTGCGGCTGGGCCGAGTCGGCGAGGTCGGTGTCGACGTACTCGGGGCCCCGGCCCCCGTCGACGGATTCGGCGCTGCGCAGCGCATTGCGCTGGAGGGCGATGGACTTGGCCCGGTCGACCTCGGCCTTGGTCAGGGGCCCGCGTCCGGTCTTCTCCTCACCCTGTGGCGCGGCGTTCTCCGTGGCCGCCGTGGTCGGCGTCCCGGGCGTTCCGGACGCGGCGGCGTTGACTCCGTCGGTCCCGGAGTGGTCGTCGCCCGAGGCGCTGCGCGGCAGTGTGATCCCGATCATCACCGCCGTGGCGGCGACGGCTATGCCGCCACCTATGAGGGCGCGCCTGATGCCGCGCCCGGCCGTCCCTTTGGTGCTGGTCTGCACCACCGGACGGCATTCCCCCTGATCTGTCACTTACGTCTCCCCTGTGTCGTACTGTCAGTCCTTACGACGGTGTCAGGAGCACACAGGATGCTCACAGTTTTCGGATTCTTGGGTCAGCCAGGGGAATTGGGGCACTCGTACTGGGGAAGATCTTGGCGATTCCCCGCCATAGGGCCTACTTGTGCGTGAAGATGCACCTTCGGCAAGGTTGCGGCCGGGGGTGCGGCCTACCGACGCCCGACCGGGAAGTGGAAGAGTCGACATCATGCAGGTCTGGCCGGGTCAGGCATACCCACTGGGCGCCACGTACGACGGCGCCGGGACCAATTTCGCCCTCTTCTCCGAAGTGGCGGACCGAATCGAGCTGTGTCTTCTGCACGACGACGGTTCGGAGACCGCCGTGGAGCTGCGCGAGGCGGACGCCTTCGTACGCCACGCCTACCTGCCCGGCATCATGCCCGGGCAGCGCTACGGATTCCGGATCCACGGCCCCCACGAGCCGACCCGGGGGCACCGCTGCAACTCGGCGAAGCTGCTCCTGGACCCGTACGCCAAGGCCATAAGCGGGTCCATCGACTGGGACGAGGCGGTCTACGGCTACCGCTTCGGCGAGCCCGAGAGCCGCAACGACATGGACTCGGCGCCGCACACCATGGCCTCGGTCGTGGTGAATCCGTACTTCGACTGGGCCGACGACCGCTCGCCGCGTATCGACTACCACCGCACCGTGCTCTACGAGGCCCATGTGAAGGGCCTCACCATGCTCCACCCCGACCTGCCCGAGGAGATCCGGGGCACATACGCGGCCCTGGCGCACCCGGCGGTCATCTCGCACCTGGTGGAGCTGGGCGTCACGACCCTGGAGCTGATGCCGGTTCACCAGTTCGTGCACGACCACCGCCTGGTGGACGCAGGCCTCAACAATTACTGGGGCTACAACACCATCGGCTTCTTCGCCCCGCACAATGCCTACGCGTCCATGGGCGACCGCGGCGAGCAGGTGCTGGAGTTCAAGACGGCGGTACGGGCCCTGCACCGGGCCGGTATCGAGGTGATCCTCGACGTGGTCTACAACCACACCGCCGAGGGCAGCCACCTGGGCCCGACCCTGTCCTTCCGGGGTATCGACAACGCGTCGTACTACCGGCTGGCCGACGACCCGCGCTACTACACGGATACCACCGGCACCGGTAACTCGCTGCTGATGCGCAGCCCCCACGTGCTCCAGATGATCATGGACTCGCTGCGCTACTGGGTCACCGAGATGCACGTCGACGGCTTCCGCTTCGACCTGGCGGCGACGCTGGCCCGGCAGTTCCACGAGGTCGACCGACTGTCGTCCTTCTTCGACCTGGTGCAGCAGGACCCGGTGGTCAGCCAGGTCAAGCTGATCGCCGAGCCCTGGGACGTGGGCGAGGGCGGCTACCAGGTGGGCAACTTCCCGCCGCTGTGGACCGAGTGGAACGGCAAGTACCGCGACACCGTGCGGGACATGTGGCGCGGTGAGAACGCGACCCTGGCGGAGTTCGGCTCCCGGCTGACCGGTTCCTCCGACCTGTACCAGGACGACGGGCGGCGGCCGCTGGCCTCCATCAACTTCGTGACCTGCCACGACGGCTTCACGCTGAACGACCTGGTCTCGTACAACGAGAAGCACAACGAGGCCAACGGCGAGAACAACCGTGACGGCGAGAGCCACAACCGCTCCTGGAACTGCGGCGCCGAGGGCGAGACGGCCGACGAGGACGTGCTCGCGCTGCGCGGCCGCCAGATGCGCAACTTCATCGCCACCTTGATGCTGTCGCAGGGTGTGCCCATGCTCGCCCACGGCGACGAGTTCGGCCGCACCCAGCACGGCAACAACAACGCCTACTGCCAGGACAGCGAGCTCGCCTGGGTCCACTGGCCCAAGGAAGGCAACACCGAGGCCGAACGCCTCCACGACTTCACCCGCCAGATGGTCTGGCTCCGCCGTGACCACCCCGTCTTCCGCCGCCGCCGCTTCTTCCACGGCCGCCCCGTCGAGGGCACCCACGACGAGCTCTCCGACATCGCCTGGTTCACCCCCGAAGGCGAGGAGATGGCCCAGCAGGACTGGCGCGACGCCCACGCCAAGTCCCTCGTCGTCTTCCTCAACGGCAGCGCGATCTCCGAGCCCGGTGACCGGGGTGAGCGCATCTCCGACGACTCCTTCCTCCTCATGTTCAACGCCCAGGACGGCCCCCTCGAATTCGTCGTCCCCGTCAACCACGGCAAGGAATGGCAAGTCGTCGTCGACACGGAACGCCCCGACGGCGTCCCCCCAGGCACGGGCCAAAAGGTCACCCAGGGCGACCACCTACGCCTGGCCGACCGAAGCCTCGTGGTGCTTCAGCGCCCGGCGTAGGAAATCCAGCCCGTCCGGCGTTTGAGGACTGGGGGTCCTCCCCCAACCTGGCGGCTGGGTGGGGGTCCCCCGGCCGAAGGCTGGAGGAGGGTCCAGGGGCGGAGCCCCCGGCGGGTCCAGGGCGGAGCCCCCGGCGGGTCCAGGGCGGAGCCCCCGGCGGGTCCCAGGGCGGAGTCCTGGTTTCGGGAAGGGGCGGGGTGGGGGACAAACCACCGCCGGTGTGATCAGCGCACCGCGTGACGGGGTAGGCAGTCCGTTATGACCGCCAACCCGGCCGTGCCGACCGTGCCCAGCGCCACGTACCGACTGCAGTTGCAGCCGGACTTCCCGTTCGCCGCCGCGGAGGCGGTCGTGCCGCGGTTGGCAGAGCTGGGGGTCTCCCATCTGCACCTCTCACCCGTGCTGCAGGCGGTCCCGGGCTCCACACACGGGTACGACGTGGTAGACCACACCCGGGTCCGCGACGAACTGGGCGGTGAGGACGGCCTGCGGGCGCTGTCGCGGACGGCGCGCGAGCACGGCCTCGGCCTGATCCTCGACGTCGTGCCCAACCACATGGCGGTGCCTGCGCCCGAGCACCTGGCACGGCCGCTCTGGGAGGTGCTGCGCGACGGGCCCGACTCGCCGTACGCCCGCTGGTTCGACATCGACTGGGGCGCGCAGGGCGGCCGCTTGCTGCTCCCGGTCCTAGGCGGCCCGCTCGAGGACGTACTCGGTGAGCTGGAGGTCCGGAAGGACACCCTCCGCTATTACGAGCACGCCTTCCCCATCCGCCCCGGCACCGAGAAGCTGCCGCTGCGGGAGCTGCTGGACGCCCAGTGGTACCGGCTGGCGCACTGGCGGCAGGCGAGCAGTGAGATCAACTACCGGCGCTTCTTCACCATCTCCGAGCTGATCGGGGTCCGGGTCGAGGACGAGGAGGTCTTCGAGGCGACCCACGCCACCCTGCTGCGGCTGTTGCGCGAGGGCGTCGCCGACGGTCTGCGGATCGACCACCCGGACGGCCTCGCCGACCCGGCCGGGTATCTGCGCCGGCTGCGCGAGGCGAGCGGCGGCCGCTGGACGGTCGTCGAGAAGATCCTCACCGGGGACGAGCCGCTGCCCGCCGGGTGGGCCTGCGCGGGCACCACCGGGTATGACGCCCTCGACCGGATCGACGGCCTGTTCACGGACCCGGACGGGGCACGCGCGATCACCCGCTTCTACGAGGAGTTCGGCGCCGCCCCCGCCGACGAGGGCGGCCAGTGGGCCGCGACCGTCCGCCGGGCCGCGTGCCGGCTCGTCACGCACGACCTCGCCGCCGAGGTGGACCGCCTCGCCCGGGCCGCCGAGCGGGTCACCGGCGCCGAAGTGCCCCTGCTGCGCGAGGCGATCCGCGAGGTGCTCGTACGGATCCCGGTCTACCGCCCTTACGTCGTGCCCGGCGAGCACGCGCCGCCGCAGGCCGTGGCCATGATGGAGGCGGCCGCCGCCGGGGCCCGGGTGCCGGAGGCCGGGACGGTGGCCGACCTGGCGCTGGGGAGGCTGGGCCGGGGGCCGGACCAGGACGACTTCGCGGTCCGCTTCGCCCAGGTGTCGTCCGCGCTGCGCGCCAAGTCGGTGGAGGACACCGCCTTCTACCGCTGGTACCCGCTCCTCTCCCTCAACGAGGTGGGCCGCGACCCGGCCCGCCCGGCCTGCGCTCCCGACGACTTCCACGCCTTCTGCGTCCGGCTGCAGCGCGACTGGCCCGACACCGGCACCGTTCTCTCCACCCACGACACCAAGCGCAGCGCCGACGTACGCGCCCGCCTCGCCGCCCTCTCCGAGCTGCCGGGCCCCTGGGCCGAGTGGCTGCGCGGTGTGTCGGCCCATATGCGCGAGTACTTCGGCCACTCGGGCATCCCGGTCCCCGACCGGCAGGTGGAGTACCAGGCCTGGCAGTACGCCGTCGTCTTCTGCTCCGCGGCGGCCGCCGATGTCGTGGCCGACACCCTGCTCAAGTCGGAGCGCGAGGCGGGTCTGCGTACGAGTTGGACCGAGCAGGATTCTGCATACGAAGAACAACTGGCCCGCTTCGCCCGCGAGCTGATCGCGGGTCCGACCTCCTACGCCACCGCCGAGATCGCCCGGGCCCTCGAGGCCCCCGAGCGCGCCAACCGCCTCGGCGCCACGCTCGTCCACCTCACCATGCCCGGCGTCCCCGACATCTACCAGGGCGACGAGGACCGCCAGCTCCTCCTCGTCGACCCGGCCAACCGCGCCCCCTACGCGCCCGGCTCCGCAGAGCTGTCCGAGAAGGGCCTGCTCACCGCCACCGCGCTCCGGCTCCGCCGCGACCACCCCGACTGGTTCGGCGACCTGTCCACGTACGAGCCGCTGTACGCGGCCGGACCGGCGGCAGCGCACTGCGTGGCCTTCCTCCGCTGCGGCCGGGCGCTCACCGTGGTCACCCGGCTCTCGCACCGCCTCGCCGAGGCGGGCGGCTGGCGCGGCACCCAACTGGCCCTGCCGGACGGCAGCTGGACCGACCTGCTGACCCACCGTACGTACTCGGGAAAGGTCCGCCTCGAAGAGCTGCTGGCCCACAACCCCGTGGGGCTGCTCGTCCTGGGCTGAGGGTCGGGTCGGAAGCGTTTGATGACACCCGGCCCGCCGTTTCCCTCCCCCACCCCAGCGGTGGGCCGGGCTACCGTGTCCGTATGACCTACGAAATGCCCCGACTTGCAGGGGTTCATCACATCAAGCTCCCCGTACGCGACCTGGCCCGCTCCGAGGCCTGGTACGGCCGGGTCCTGGGCTATCACCGCGTCGCCGAGTTCATCGAGGAGGGCGCCCTCAAAGGCCTGGCCCTCGACCACCCGGCCGGCGGCCCCCACCTCGGCCTGCGGCAGGACCCGGCACGGGCCGAGGCTGCCGCCGGGTTCGACTACTTCGCCATCGGCGTGCCCGACGAGGCCGCGATCGAGGCACTGGCCGCCCGGCTGGACGACCTGGGCGAGCGGCACGGCGAGGTGATCCGGACCCGCGTCGGCTGGATTCTGCCGCTGCTGCACGACCCGGACGGGCACGAGGTCCGCTTCTACACCATCGCCGAGCACACCCCGCGCGACCCCGGCCACGTCATGCGGGTCGAGGACGGCCGCAAGCTCATCGACGCATCAGCCCGACGAACGCCGCCGTCGCACCGCTGAGTTCGACCCGGGAGAGGTCGGTGAGCGGCCGCCGCCAGGGCGGGTCTGCCGCAGCCCGGTCACCGAGGGCCTGGGCCCTGGCGGCGGCGGGCCTGGCCACCGACCCGCGCGGCTTTGTCGCCCCCGCCGACTGGTCCCGGCTGGAGACCGCCGTCCCCGGCATCCACGTCGTCGGCGACCTGCTCCCGCCGCCCTCCCCCGGCCTGGCGCATGCCTCGGGCTGCGGCTGCTGCTCCGGGAAAGGCCGGGCGGTCCGCCCGAACCGCCACACCCCGACTGGGAGTCCGCGCACGACCGGCTACGCGCGTCATCGAGGAACACGCTGGACATCCACTACCACCGGCTGGCCCTCGGCGAGTCGTCCTCCAGGACGCCGACGAGAAGGATCTCTACACCCGCACCCTGGCCACCAAGTTCACCGAGCAGCTTCCCCCCGGCAGGCTCGTCGACAAGGAACCGACGCTGTTCGACTCGTCGATGACCAGCCTCGGCACGGTCTTCACCAACCAGATGGCCGGCCTGTGCGCCAAGAACCCCGATGTCATCTACTTCGCCGGGCGCGGCAGGGACCTGCCGAAGTTCCTCGCCCCGCTGGCCAAGACCCACTGCGCCGAGAAACCGCTCACCGTCCTCACCGGCGACGACGCCTCACAGGTCCTCCAGGTCAACGGCGCCGACGTCCTCGGCGAGATCCACGCTCTCCCGGCCAGGACATCGCGGGGGCCAGCGGCTGGATCTCCGTACTGAACGACGGCAGCCCCGACAACAAGGCCATCCCCATCGTCGGGATCAACGGCGACGGCACGACGCAGACCCTGAAGGTCACCTCATGTTCCGGGACTCCAGCCGGAAGCTCATCCGCCCAAAAGTGACCTGGTCCCCGGCCCGGACCACGGCCGAGCCGATCACACGCTTCCCGTTCACGAACGTCCCGTTCATCGAGCCGAGGTCGTGCAGCACCCAGCCACGCGCCTCGAAGCGCAGCTCCGCATGCATCCGCGAGGACGAACCATCGCTCAGTCGCAGGCCGTTGGCGACATCCCGGCCGATCCGCAGCGGATACGGCGTCGGCTCCGGCAGCACCAGCGGCGGCAGCCTCTCCGCCCGCCAGGCGGCGCGCAGCCGCACATTGAAGGCCGAGGCCCCGCCGACGGCTCGCAGCAGCAGCTTGGACAGCCGTCCGCCGCCGGTCGCAGGCAGATCGGCGGTAAGGGCTCGCAGTTCGCCCTGGTCGCGGGCGGCAAGGGCCAGGCCCATCCGGCGGACGAAGGTGTCGTGCGACAGCCGCCCCTCGACCGCGCCCTCCCGGAGGAGGCCGATGACACGCTCGCGCTCGGCATCCGACAGCCGCGGGGGTGCTATCTCGAACTCGTACGACGTCACGCCGTGATTGTGACAGGCCCGAACGGCGTTGTCGCCGGGTCCTGTTACGTTCGGCGCATGACCCCATCCGACGCGTTGCTGGCCCGCATCGAGGCCGACCGGACCATCGCCGACCTGCTCTCCCGCAGCCTTCGGCCGGTGGGGGCACTCTCCCCCCGACGCCGTCCGGGTGGACCCCCATCTCGCTTCGCTCGGCCCGGCGACTTCGACATCGACCGCCGCGACCCGGTGGAGCCGCTCCGGCTGCCCACCGGCGTCCCGTTGCACCCGATAGCCGGCTGCGGCGCGGGCGGCACCTACTTCCTGTGCGGCGATCCGGGCACCGCCCCGCGTCCAGTGCTGTACGCGGACTCCGAGGACCAGGCCGTGCTGATGGGGGCGGACCTGGCGGAGGCGGTCGAGGTGATCGCCCTTCTGCCGTACTGGGACCTGGGTGGTAACTGGCACGTGGAGGAGCTGGAGCAGGACGTCCGCGACGACCATCCGGACTTCGACGAGCTGAGGGGTCTTCAACTGCCGGCCCTCGGAGTCGGGTAAGTGAGCGTAACCATGTATGAGTGAGTGTCGTTGTCAGAGCGTGAATCTCACGGAATGGGCGAGGACGCAGGGCGTGCATCCGCAGACCGCGTATCGCTGGTTCCGCGAGGGAACGCTGCCGGTACCGGCTCAGCGGGTCGGCCCGCGCACGATCCTCGTGAACGTGGGGGCCAACGCCGCGCCCGAGGCAATCGGCGGGCTGGGTCTGTATGCCCGCGTGTCCTCGCACGATCAGAAGGACGATCTGGAGCGCCAGGTCGCCCGGCTGACCCGGTGGGCTGCCACCGCAGGTCACCGGGTGGTGCGGGTGGAGTCCGAAATCGCCTCCGGCATGAACGGCGCCCGTTCCAAGGCCAAGCGGCTGCTTGCCGATCCTGCCGTGACAACGGTGGTGGTGGAGCACAAGGACCGCCTCGGTCGGATGAACGTCGAGCTGGTTGAGGCCGCCCTGTCCGCGACCGGGCGCCGCCTGGCCGTGCTGGACGACGGCGAGGTCGAGGACGACCTGGTGCGGGACATCGTGGAGGTGCTGACCTGGTTCTGTGCCCGCCTGTACGGGCGGGCGTCGGCGAAGAACCGTGCCCGCAAGGCGCTGGAGGCCGCCGAGCATGGCTGACCAGCGCAGGCCGCTGCGGCAGATTGCCCGGCCGTTCGTCGCCGACGGCCCGACAGGTGTCAGCATCCGCGACCGCCTCAAGGCACTGACGGCCGGGGACGAGAAGGTGTTGCGCCTGGTCGGCGCGCACCTGGGCACGCTGGCCTCACGTGATCTGGCCCGCAGGTGCCGTGACGGCCTGGAGCACTCCACCCACACGTGGGCCGGGCGCAAACGCGACCTGACGGCGTTGTCGTCCTCCCGCTGGGCCGGTTCGATCACATCCAGCACGCACGACCAGTGGGGCCTGTCCCGGCGTGCGCAGCACGCGCACCTGCAATCCCTGGATGCCGGTATCCGCATGATCGGGCACCGGCTGTCCGTGCCCGTCGGGGAGAAAGGCAGCCGGGGCAAGCCCGGCGGCTACCGGTCCTCGCACGAGTGGTTCCACAAGTCCCGGCGCCTGGCGATCCTCGAAGAGCGGTACGAACAGGTCACGGCCGAACGCGAGGCCGGACGCGTGTCGATCACACGCGGGGGCCGCCGGCTGCTGGGCACCCGTCACAACCTCACCGCCGCGAACCTGACCCAGGCGCAGTGGCGGGCACAGTGGGAGGCGGCGCGGTGGTTCCTGACCGCCGACGGCGAGTCCGGTAAAAGGTTCGGGAACGAGACGATCCGCGTCAGCCCCGACGGCGAGATCAGCATCAAGCTGCCCGCACCCCTGGCCGAGCACGCAAACGCCAAGCACGGCCGGTACGTGCTGGCCGCGAAGGTCACCTTCTGGCACCGGGGCGACGAATGGCGAGACCGGATCGAAGCGAACCGGGCCGTGGCCTACCGCATCCACCTGGACACGGTCCGGGGCCGCTGGTACCTCGACGCCTCCTGGACCCGCAAAGACCTCCCCGTCGTGCCACTGGCCACGCTGCGCGCGGACGGCGTGATCGCCGTGGACACCAACGCCGACCACCTCGCCGCATGGCGCCTGGACGAACACGGCAACCCCATCGGCACACCCCGCCGCTTCAACTACCAGCTCACCGGCAGCGCTTCGCACCGCGACGCCCAGCTCCGCCACGCCCTCACCCGCCTCCTGCACTGGGCCAAACAGAACGGCGTGCAGGCCATCGCGATCGAAAACCTCGACTTCACCGACTCCACCACCCGCCAGAAACACGGCCGCCGCAAGCGATTCCGGCAGCTCATCTCCGGCATCCCCACCGGCCGCCTGCGCGCACGCCTGCTGTCCATGTGCGCGGAAGCCGGCATCGGCGTGATCGCCGTCGATCCCGCCTACACCAGCGTCTGGGGCACCCAGCACTGGCAAGCCCCCCTCACCAGCAAAACCCACAAGACCAGCCGACACACCGCCGCCTCGGTGGCCATCGGCAGGCGCGCCCTCGGACACCGGATCAGA
>NZ_RJVR01000053.1 GCF_003999195.1 Streptomyces soli | reverse complement strand
GTGCGCGCCGGACGCGGAGCGAACGCGGTGGACCAGAACACCCAAGACCGTTCGGGGTGTTCGGCTGAGCATGGGCTCTGGCAACAGGACTCACTCCCACTCAGTCTCTAGGAACGGTCGGCTGATATCCGCGCTCGGGCTGACTCCCCCGCCCCTGGCGGAGGTCGTGGCCCGGCGCGCCACGGCGGCGCGTACGGAGCCGGACTTCGTGCCGTCGTCGGCCGAGCTGGACGACGGGGAGGAGCCGCTGCCCTACGAGGTCCTGAAGGTGTAGCGCGGCCGGAACAAATACGTGGACGCGGCCGGAAGCGTGCGGTTATGGTCTGCTCAATGCCCTGGACCAGGAAGGAGGCGAGCGCGATGTACGCGACGACAACTGTGCGCTCCTGCCCCCTGAGATGGGCGTCCCACGTCTGACGAGGTGTCCGACCGGGAGCGCGTCACACTCTCCCGAAGGATTCTGGACACTCATGTCTGATCTGGTCATCCGCCCCCTCGAAGCGGGCGAGACACACCTCTTCAACTCCCTTTCCGACCCCGACCCCGGCCTCGTCGGTCGCCCCCTGCTCGGCCACGCCTTCGCGCTGACCGACGAGGGCGGCGAGTACCGGCCCGAGTGGTCCTGGGTGGCGCTGCGCGAGGGCGCGGTCGTCGCCCGGGCCGCGTGGTGGGGCGCGCCGGGGGACGCCGAGCCGATGGCGCTCGACTGGCTGGACTTCACCGATGCCGACGCCGCCGTACAACTGCTGCGCACCGCGCCGCTGAAGGCCGAGTACGACCTGTTGCTGCCACCGGGCTGGCGCGACCGCCCCGACGTACGGGAGGTGGCGCAGGCGCGGATCGACGCGGCGATCGTGGCCGGCATGGAGCCGCTGGTGGAACGGTTCCGGTACGACTGGACGCCGGAGTGCGGGCTGCCGGAGCCGCCCGGGCGGCTGGAGTTCCGGCCCGAGCCGGACGACGCGGTGATCCTGGACGTACTCAAGCGCATCGGGCACGGCAGCCTGGACGCCCACACCCGGCACACGGTCGCGGAGAAGGGACCCGACGCGGCGGCGCGGGAGGAGCTGGACATCCTGCTCTGGTTCCCGTCACCGCGTGAATGGTGGCGGCTGGCGTACACCCGGGACGGGGAACCGGCGGGCATACAGGTGCCGAGCCGCACCAGCGCGGGGCGCTATGTCATCGGCTTCATCGGCGTGCTGCCTGAACAGCGCGGCCACGGCTACGCGTACGACCTGCTGGTCGAATGCACGCACGACCTGGTCGGGTACGGCGCAGAACGGATCGTTGCCGCGACCGACCAGGGCAACGCCCCAATGGCGGCGCATTTCGCCAAGGCGGGCTATCCGGTGACGCAGGAGCGGGTCAACCTCGTGTGATCCGGCTCCTGTGATCCGTCTCGTGTTATTCCCTGACGGCGGGCCCGGCGTGCCGCAGCATGGTGACCATGCTCTTCGACGTGTGGGCGCCGAGCGCCGCTGATGTGGAGGTTCGGGTCGACGGTCGCGCGCACGACATGCAGCGCGATCCTGAACGCGGCGGCTGGTGGGTCACCGACGCACCGGCCGCCGACGGCTCGCGCTACGCCTTCGTGCTGGACGGGAGCGACCGGCCCCTGCCCGATCCGCGTTCCCGGCGCCAGCCGGACGGGCCGGACGGGCTGAGTGCGGTCGTGGACCACGGGAGCTACGTGTGGCAGCGGGAGTGGCCCGGCAGGCCGCTGCCGGGGGCGGTGCTGTACGAGCTGCACGTCGGCACCTTCACCGTCGAGGGCACCTTCGACGCGGCGGTCGAACGGCTGCCGCACCTGGCCGAGTTGGGCATCACGCACATCGAGCTGATGCCGGTCTGCCCCTTCCCCGGCACCCACGGCTGGGGGTACGAGGGCGTGTCGCTGTGGGCGGTCCACGAGCCGTACGGCGGCCCCGACGGGCTGAAGCGCTTCGTGGACGCCGCCCACACCCACGGGCTGGGGGTGGTGCTGGACGTCGTACACAACCACCTCGGCCCGTCCGGCAACTATCTGCCCGCCTTCGGGCCGTACTTCACCGACCGGCACCACACACCCTGGGGCGACGCGGTCAACCTCGACGCGCCGGGCTCGGACGAGGTACGGGCGTATCTCATCGGCAGCGCCCTGGCCTGGCTGCGGGACTACCGGCTGGACGGGCTGCGGCTCGACGCGGTCCACGCGCTGGTCGACACGCGGGCGCTGCACTTCCTGGAGGAGTTGTCGACCGCCGTGGACGCGCTGTCCGCCGCGCTCGGCCGGCCGCTGTTCCTGATCGCCGAGTCCGACCTGAACGACCCCCGCAGCACCACCCCGCGCGTGGCGGGCGGCCTCGGCCTGCACGCCCAGTGGAACGACGACTTCCACCACGCCCTGCACGCCAGCGTGACCGGCGAATCCTTCGGCTACTACGAGGACTTCGCGCGCGCGGGCGTCGCGGGCCTGGCCAAGGTGCTGGGCGACGTCTTCTTCCACGACGGTACGTATTCCGGCTTCCGGGGCCGCACGCACGGCCGCCCCGTCGACCGTACGACCACGGCGGCGCACCGTTTCCTCGCGTACGCCCAGACCCACGACCAGATCGGCAACCGCGCGACCGGTGACCGGCTCGCGGCGGCGGTCACGCCCGGGCTGCTGGCGGCCGCCGGCGCGCTGGTGCTCACCTCGCCGTACACGCCGATGCTCTTCATGGGCGAGGAGTGGGGCGCGCGCACGCCCTGGCAGTTCTTCACCGACCACGACGACCCCGAGCTGGCGGCCGCCATCACCCGGGGGCGCCGCCGCGAGTTCGCCGCCCACGGCTGGGACGCCGAGGACATCCCCGACCCCCAGGACCCCGCCACCCGGCGCCGTTCCTGCCTGGACTGGGCCGAGCCGGATCGCGAGCCGCACGCGGCGCTGCTCGCCTGGTACCGGAAGCTGATCGCCCTGCGGCACGCCGAGCCCGAGCTGACCGACCCGGATCTGGGGGCCGTACGGGTGGACCACGGCAAGCAGACCCTGTGCCTGGGCCGGGGCCGCTTCCGGGTCGCCGTGAACCTCTCCGCCGAGGAGGCGGTCGTCCCGCTGCACGGCCCGTGCGAGGTCGTCGCCGTCTGGACGCCCTGCCCGCCCCCGGACGCCTACGGGCGGCTGCTGCTGCCCGGGCACTCGGTCGCCGTCGCTACGCTCGTCGTATGAGCGAGGTGAACGAAGTGACCGAAGCGCCCGAGGACGAGCCCCGCGCCGAATGCGTGCTGTGCCGCGAGCCCACCGAATACCCGCAGTCGCGGCCCGGCATCACGCTCTGCCCGCGCTGCGAATGGCAGGAGGCGCAGCGCACCGCCTGCTCGGGCTGATCCGGCTACAACGGATCCCTGATCAGGTCTCCAGCAGCCGCTTGCGGCACTCCTCCACGTCGAAGTCGGCCGGTGGGTACTGCGGATCGATCTCCTCAAGGTGTTCGAGGAGCAGCCGGCCCACCGCCCAGTTGCGGTACCACTTGCGGTCGGCCGGGACGACGTACCAGGGCGCGGCGGGGGTGGAGCAGCGGGCCAGGGCGGCTTCGTACGCCTCCTGGTAGGCGGGCCAGAGCGCGCGGTCGTCGATGTCGGACGGGCTGAACTTCCAGCGCTTGTGGGGCTTGTCGAGGCGGGCGAGCAGCCGCTTGAGCTGTTCCTCGCGGCTGATGTGCAGGAAGACCTTGATGATGGTGACGCCGTCCTCGGCGAGCCGGCGCTCGAAGGCGTTGATCTCGTCGTACCGCTGCATCCACTCGGCGGGCGGCACCAGTCCCCGGACCCGGGCGACAAGCACGTCCTCGTAGTGCGAACGGTCGAATACGCCGATCTCCCCCGGCTGCGGCAGCGACCGCTCGACCCGCCAGAGGAAGTGGTGGGCCCGCTCCTCCTCGGTCGGCGGCTTGAAGGCCCGGTAGCGGCAGCCGGCCGGGTTGAGGCCGCTCAGGACGTGCTTGACGGTGCCGCCCTTGCCCGAGGTGTCCATGCCCTGCAGCAACAGCAGCAGCCGGCGCCGGTCGCCCGTCGCGCTCTGCGCGAAGAGCCGGTCCTGCAGCTCCGTCAGCCGTGAGCCGGTGCCGGCCATCCCGGCCCTGGCGTGCACCTTGCCGGACGGCCCGCCGGGCTTGGCCGAGGGGTCGTACGACGAGAGACTGACGGGTTTGCCGTCGGGCGGGACGCGCAGCAGCGAGCGCAGGTCGGTGACTCGCGGGTCGCGCTGCTTCCGGTTCGTCTTCGCCACCGCGGATACCTCCGCCCTTCACACGCTCGTACCGGGTCGGTTCGATTCGACTCGACTGGGTTCGATCGTCCGCCGGATCGGCCGCGGCCGCCAGGGCAGACCGGCTTCGTCGGGCCGACTGTGTCAGGCCGCGAGGCGCCCCGCGTCGCGGGCAAGGGCGGTGAGCCGGGAGATGGCCCGGAAGTACTTCTTGCGGTAGCCGCCGGCCAGCATCTCCTCGCTGAAGATGCGGTCGAAGGGCTCACCGGACGCCATGACGGGCACTTCACGGTCGTAGAGCCGGTCGGCGAGGACGACCAGGCGCAGGGCGGTGGCCTGGTCGGCGACGGGCTTGACGCCCCGCAGGAAGACCGCCTCGACGCCGTCGCAGAGCGCGCCGTAGCGGCTGGGGTGGACGCGGGCGAGGTGGTCCAGGAGGGCGCCGAAGTCGTCCAGCGAGGCACCCGGCGTGCGCTGGGCGAGGGCGGCGACCTGCTCGTCGGCGTACGGGGACGGGGCCTCGGGCAGACCGCGGTGGCGGTAGTCCTGGCCGTCGATGCGCAGGCTGCGGAAGCGGGCGGACAGGCCCTGGATCTCCCGCATGAAGTCGGTGGCGGCGAACCGGCCCTCGCCGAGTTTGCCGGGGAGGGTGTTGGAGGTGGCGGCGAGTTTCACGCCCGCGTCGGCGAGCTTGCCGAGCAGGGTGGAGACCAGCACCGTGTCCCCGGGGTCGTCGAGCTCGAACTCGTCGATGCAGACGAGGCGGTGGCCGCTGAGGGCCTGCACCGCGTGCTGGAAGCCGAGGGCGCCGACGAGGTTCGTCAGCTCGACGAAGGTGCCGAAGGCCTTCTGCTCGCGCGGCGCGGGCGTGGCGTGCCAGAGGGAGGCGAGCAGGTGCGTCTTGCCGACGCCGTAGCCGCCGTCGAGGTACACCCCGCCGGGTCCGGCGGCCGCGGGGGCCTCGCGCCGGAACCAGCGCTTCCGGGTGTCGGCGGCGCTGCCGAGGGTCGCCGCGAAGCCCTCGAGAACGCGTACGGCCTCGGCCTGGCTGGGCTGCGCCGGGTCCGGGAGGTAGTTGTCGAAGCGTACGGAGTCGAAGCGCGGCGGCGGCACCATCTCGGCGACCATCCGGTCCGCCGGGACGTGCGGCTCGCGCTGGGACAGGGCTATGACACGGGCTTCGGCCACACGGGCGTCGGCGGCAGCGGAGGATGACACAATCACCCAGCGTAGTGCCTCCCGGCAGGCGTTCACGGCCCGTGTGGCGCACTCCACGTGACCGCACGGACGTCGTGGCGGCGGCGCCCCGGCTGATCCTTCCTTCGCCTGCCGGGCGCAGGTACATGCCAGACTGCTGGTATGTACCGCCTCTTCCCCGCCCCGGCCGGTGAGACCGCCCGTACGACCGTCAGTACGTCGGACGACCTCGCGGACGCGTACGCCTATCCGGAACTGCCGCCGGGGAAGACATGGCTGCGGGCCAACATGGTGTCCTCGCTGGACGGCGCGGCCCGGCACGACGGCCGGTCGCAGCCGCTCTCCTCCGACGCCGACATGCGGGTCTTCGGCACCCTGCGCGCCCTCGCCGACGCGGTGGTCGTCGGCGCCGAAACGGTTCGCCAGGAGGGCTACCGCCCGGCCCGGGTCCGCGAGGCCTTCCGGGCCCGCCGCAGCGCCGCGGGCCAGCCGCCGGTGCCGGCGATCGCCGTGGTCAGCGCGAGCCTCGACCTGGACTTCTCGGCGCCGTTGTTCACCGAGCCCGCGGTGCCCACCCTCGTACTGACCGGCGCCGACGCCCCGGCCGACCGTGTCGACACCGCCGTGAAGTCCGGCGCCCAGATCGTCGTGGCGGGCGACGGCACCGGCGTGGACCCGGCCCGGGCGGTGCGCGAACTGGCCGCCCGGGGGCTGACCCGGCTGCTCACGGAGGGCGGCCCGAGGCTGCTCGCCCAGTTCGCCGGGGCCGGCGTGCTGGACGAGCTGTGCCTGACGATCGCCCCGCTGGTCGCCGCGGGCGATGCCATGCGGATCATGAACGGCCCCGGGATCACGGAACCGGAACGATTCAGTCCGATCTCGATCCTGGAGGAGGACGGCTTCCTGTTCACGCGCTACACGCGTGGCTGACATCCGGCGGAATATCCCGTTCCGCTTGCCGGTGTGAGGGAACACTTACACCGCGTGCACCCGCGAGAAAGAAGGATGTGTCCGTGTTCACGACCGTACTGATGATCGAGAAGCCGCTCGTGCCGGCCGACCTGGAGCTGGTCACCACCCTCCACGGCGACGAGCCCGTCTCCTTCGTCGTGCTCATGCAGCCCCGAGGCGACCAGGACCGGCTGCTGCGGGCCGTTGACGACGTAGCCCTGGGCGAACTCGACAAGGCCGTGCGCGAAGGACAGCAGCCCGAGGGCGGCGACGCGCTGCTCCCCGCCGAACGGGCGCTCGCCCACTCCCTCAAGTCCCTGCGCGACGCGGGCAGCGAGGCGGTAGGCGAGGTCGTCGAGAGGCACCCGATCGAGCTGCTCAAGTCGGTGGTCGAGCAGACCCACGCCGACGAGGTCATCGTCCTCACCGCCCCCCACCTGGTCGAGGAGTTCTTCCACCGCGACTGGACCTCCCGGGCCCGGCACAAGGTGGGCGTGCCGGTGCTGAAGCTCTTCGCGCACAATCCGGACGACTGAGCGCCGGACGACTGAGCGCCCGGCGGCGCGACCCAGGCGGCGCGACCCCGGGCGTCCGGGTCCCGCCGCCGCCCGCGGTCGGATCGCGCACCGCGAGGTGGAAGAATCAGGACCGCACCCAAGCCGGCCAGCAGAACCCCGGGAGACGCGCGCATGACCCCCACGATTCCCCCCGCCATGGACCGACCGCACTTCATCGGCATCGGCGGCGCCGGGATGTCGGGCATCGCCAAGATCCTCGCCCAGCGCGGCGCGCGGGTCGCCGGCAGCGACGCCAAGGACTCCGAGACCGCCGAGGCCCTGTGCGCGCTCGGCGCGACGGTGCACATCGGTCACGCCGCCGTCCACCTCGCCCCCGACGCCACCAGCGTGGTCGTCTCCAGCGCCATCCGGGCCGACAACCCCGAGCTGGCCGCCGCCGCGGAGCGCGGCATCCCGGTCGTCCACCGCTCCGACGCCCTCGCCGCGCTCATGACCGGCTACCGCCCCATCGCCGTCGCCGGCACCCACGGCAAGACGACCACCACCTCGATGCTCGCCGTCGGCCTCGGCACCCTCGGCCTCGACCCCTCGTACGCCATCGGCGGCGACCTCGACGCCCCCGGCTCGAACGCCCACCACGGCGCGGGGCAGATCTTCGTCGCCGAGGCGGACGAGAGCGACCGCAGCTTCCAGAAGTACGACCCCGAGGTCGCCATCGTCCTCAACGTCGAGCTGGACCACCACGCCAACTACGCCTCGATGGACGAGATCTACGAGTCCTTCGAGACCTTCACCACCAAGATCCGCCCCGGCGGCACCCTCGTCGTCGGAGAGCACTCCGGCGCCCGCGAGCTGGCCGCCCGCGTCGCCGGCCACGACGACCTCACCATCGTCCGCGTCGGCGAGGACGAGGCGGCCGACGTACGCATCCTGAACATCACCGCGCGCGGCATGTCCAGCCAGGTCACCGTCGCCCTCGGCGGCGCCGAGATCACCTTCACCGTCTCCGTCCCCGGCCGCCACTACGCCCACAACGCCGTCGCCGCCCTCGCCGCCGGCGCCGCGCTGGGCATCGACCCCGCCGGCCTCGCCGAGGCCCTCGGCTCGTACACCGGCGTCAAGCGCCGTCTCCAGCTCAAGGGCACCGCCGCCGGCGTCCAGGTCATCGACTCGTACGCCCACCACCCCACCGAGATGACCGCCGACCTCCAGGCCCTCCGCGAAGCCGCCGGTGACAGCCGCGGCCGCATCATCGTGGTCTTCCAGCCCCACCTCTTCAGCCGCACCCAGGAGCTCGGCCTCGAAATGGGCCACGCCCTCGCCCTCGCCGACGCCTCCCTCGTCCTCGACATCTACCCCGCCCGGGAGGACCCCCTCCCCGGCGTCACCAGCACCCTCATCGTCGACGCCGCCGCCGCCAAGGGCGCCGACGTCACCCTCGAGCACGACAAAAACGCCGTCCCCGGCCTCATCGCCGGAATGGCCAAGCCCGGTGACCTTGTTCTCACCATGGGCGCGGGCGACGTCACGGACCTCGGTCCGAAGATCCTCGCCCGCCTGGAGAGCTGAGGAGCACGCACATGTCGTCGTACGAAGTCGAGAAGTCCGACCAGCAGTGGCGCGAAGAGCTGACCCCCCAGGAGTACGCCGTCCTGCGCGAAGCCGGCACCGAGCGCGCCTTCACCGGCGAATACACCGACACCAAGACCACCGGCATCTACTCCTGCCGCGCCTGCGGCGCCGAGCTCTTCCGCTCCGACACCAAGTTCGAGTCCCACTGCGGCTGGCCGTCCTTCTACGACCCCGCCGACTCCAAGGCCGTCGAACTCATCGAGGACCGCACCTACGGCATGACCCGCACCGAGGTCCGCTGCGCCCGCTGCGGCTCCCACCTCGGCCACGTCTTCGAGGGCGAGGGCTATGGCACCCCCACGGACCAGCGCTACTGCATCAACAGCATCTCCCTGCGGCTCGCCCCCGAGGAGGCCTGAGCAGGACGTGCCGTCGAACTCAGCGAACCCCTTTCCTGGATCGCCGAGCCTGCCCTCGGTGAGTCCTGCGCGGGCGGCCGGCTGAGGCGATGGCCTCGATTCGTCGGCGGTGGGGCGTCACCCTGTGCGGTAGAGCGCCGTGAGCAGTTCGATCGCGGCCTGGGTGGCGGGATGCGGGTCGTCCCGCCACCCAGGCGAGCCGTACCGCGATCGGCTCGGCGCCCGCCGATCACCGAGCGCCAGGCGGTCGCGGTCCCGTTCCCACGGGGGGCGGCCGCCTGGCGCCTGTGCGCCCGTATCGTTCCAGCGGCAACCAGTGAGGAGTCATTGACGATGACAGGCGAGTCGTACGAGTCAGCAGACGGTTCCGCCGAGCCCGTGGTGCGTACCACCGCCGGTGCGGTGCGCGGGCGCCGGGAGGGCGGCCTGGCGGTCTTCCGCGGCATCCCGTTCGCCGAACCGCCGGTGGGGGATGCGCGGTTCCAGGCCCCGCGCCCCGTGCCCGCCTGGGACGGGATACGGGACGCGTACACCTTTGGTCCGCCGCCCCCGCAGGAGGTGGGGATCCAGGGCCGCACCGGAGCGCTGGACGCGCCCATGGGCGACGACTGGCTGACTGTCAACGTCTGGACGCCCGACCCGGACCCGGCCGCCCCTCGCCCGGTGATGGTGTGGATCTACGGCGGCGCCTACAAGCTCGGCCATTCCGGCAGCCCCGGCTACGACGCCCGGCGCATCGCCCGCGACGGCGACGTGGTCGTGCTCACCCTCAACTACCGCGTCGGCATTGAGGGGTTCGCCCGCATCGACGGGGCGCCCGCCAACCGTGGCCTGCTCGACCAGGTCGCGGCCCTGGAATGGGTACGGGAGAACATCACGGCGTTCGGCGGCGACCCCGGTCAGGTCACCGTCTTCGGAGAGTCGGCCGGAGCCGGATCGGTCGCCTCGCTGTTGGCCATGCCGAGCGCAACGGGACTGTTCCGGCGGGCCATCGCACAGAGCGTGCCGGGAACGTACTTCTCGGACGAGCTGGCCCGGGACATCGCGGCCGCCCTCGCCGCCGAGGCGGGCCTGCGGCCGACGGTCGCCGACCTGTCCACGGTGAATCCACGCCAACTGACTGCCGCAGGACAGACGTTGAGCACCAAGATGCACCAGTACGAGGAAAGGTGGGGTCAGGTCGTCCCCACCCAGACCCCCTTCTCCCCCGTCGTCGACGGTGAGGTGCTGCCGACCACTCCATGGCAGGCGCTCGCGGCCGGCGCGGCACGGGACGTGGAGCTGATCGCCGGGCACAACAGGGACGAGTTCCGGCTGTTCGTCGTCCTCGGCGGCCGGTTCGGGAAGATCAGCGACGAGGAAGCGGCGGCGGCACTGCGCATGTTCGGGCCGGGACCGGACGGCGAACGGGCCTACCGCGGCGCCTTCCCGGACGCCTCGCCCGGCGAGCTGTACGAACGGGTCCAGTCCGACTGGTTGTTCCGCATGCCCTCGCTGCACCTGGCCGAGGCCCACATCGCCGGGGGCGGCCGCGCCCACATGTACGACCTGACCTGGCCGGCCCCGGGCAACGGCGGCGTCCTGGGCGCCTGCCACGGCCTGGACATACCGCTGCTGTTCGGCACGTTCGACGCCGACCTCGGCTCGCTGCTCTTCGCCGGCACCGAATCCTCGCCGGAGGCCGAGGCGCTGTCGTCCCGCTTCCGCGCGGCCTGGACCGCCTTCGCCACGACGGGCGACCCGGGCTGGCCCTCGTACGACACCGAACGGCGACTGGTCCAAGTCCTCGACGCGGACCCACAGGTCACCCCCTACCCGGAGGAAACCTCCCGCCGCCTCTGGCAGGACCACATCTTCGCTGCGCTGCCGCTGATCAAGTGATGGGACGTCTCGGTCCTGACGAATCCGAGCATGACCTCAGTCTCGAGCCACGCAGCGAATCCCGGCAAAGGGGTCGCATCACCGAGGGAAACGAGCACCTTGCCCTCGGGGCTGCCTGTAGGAGGCCGGGCGAATAGGTGGGGCGGCGTCGCGTGCCGATGGCTCTCGCCTGGCGGCGTTGTCGTCGGTCGACGACGTCCCCCAGCCTGGCGGCTGGGTGGGGGTCCCCCGGACGGAGGACATTTTGGATCGGCTCGGTTCTTCGGGGCCGCTGCCGTCGCGCGACCTTCCGGACACCTGCAAGGTGCCGTGGAAGTCGACCGGGTGGACCAACAACCGCAACGTCACACAACTGCTGGAGTTCATGGTGGTGCGGGGTGAGGTCGCCATCGCGGGACGCCGGGGCCGCGACCGGCTGTGGGACCTGGCCACGCGGGTCTACCGCGATGACCCGGTGGTCCCGGTGGACGAGGCGCTCCGTGTCCGCAACGAGCGACGGCTGCGCGCGCTGGGCATCGCCCGCACCCGAGGGCCGGAATACCCGGTCGAACCGGCGGACGTGGGCGATGCCGGTGAGCCGGCCGTGGTCGAGGGGGTCAAGGGCACGTGGCGGGTCGATCCATCGCAGTTGGGACTGCCGTTCTCGGGGCGCGCGGCGTTGCTGTCGCCCTTCGACCGGCTCATCCACGAACGCAGGCGCACCGTCGAGCTCTTTGAGTTCGACTACCAGCTGGAGATGTACAAGCCCGCTGCCAAGCGACGGTGGGGGTACTTCGCGTTACCGATCCTGTACGGCGACCGGCTGGTGGGCAAGCTCGATGCCACCGCCGACCGCAAAGCCGGGGTGTTGCAGATCCATGCGATCCACCAGGACGTCCCTTTCACCAAGCCCGTGACCGCAGCAATCGGTCGCGAGATCGAGGACCTGGCTCACTGGCTCCAGCTGGACCTCTCACTGCCCCACTGGCCAGGCGTGGTGTGGCCGCCGGCCGCAGCCGGTGCGGGGCAGTCGGCGCCGGCTCCCCTCACTCAACGGCCGTGAGGAATTGGGTCGCGGCGAGTTCGGCGTAGAGCGGGTCGGCGATGACGAGTTCGGTGTGCGTGCCGACAGCCGCGACGCGGCCGGCGTCCATGACGATGATGCGGTCGGCCGTGGTCACGGT
Source organism: Streptomyces soli (assembly GCF_003999195.1). GTDB lineage: Bacteria > Actinomycetota > Actinomycetes > Streptomycetales > Streptomycetaceae > Actinacidiphila > Actinacidiphila soli. The sequence goes on along the minus strand of NZ_RJVR01000053.1, from coordinate 22,947 downwards.
GGACAGGCGGTGGGCTACGACCAGTACGGTCGTGGAGCGGGCAACGTCGGCGACGGTGTCGCGGCGGGCGGCTTCGTTGACGGCGTCGAGCTGGGAGGCGGGTGTGCCTTCGGTGCGGGGACGTCGAAATCTCGGAGTCAGTATCCGCCCGAGAGGTGGCCGATCCGGCCCCGGTGAAGAAGTTCACGGGCGAGCAGCCCCCGGGACGACGCCTGAGCGAGGCCCCCGCGTGGGGAGCGCGTGAAGCAGTACGCTGCCGTCAGCAGGTCCCAACCCGTCGAGCAGGCTCAGGGGAGGTACGCCATGACCGCCGAGATGGTCGCCCCCGCGTGGATGCACGAGCAGATCACTGCGGAGCAGTACGAATCCTGGTCCGAAGAGCAGTGCGCGGGCATCGAGGTCGTGGACGGGATGGTCGTCGTGAGCCCCAGTGCGTCCAAGCGGCACAATCGCCTGGCCCGGATCCTGGCCAACGCACTGGACGCGGCTGCCGGACCGGAGTGGAACGCCGACACGGACTTCGACGTCCGGCTCCAGGACGTGCCGCTCACCAATCGCCGTCCGGACGTCGTCGTCTACCGCGCGGACACGATCGACATCACGCCCACCCGTCCTGAGCATGTGCTGCTGGTCGTCGAGGTCGTATCACCGGGTTCGGAGACCACCGACCGGATCGTGAAGGTGGACCAGTACGCCCGCGCCGGCATCGCTTTTTACTGGCGAATCGAGCAGGCCGCCACCGGTATCCCGCTGGTGTACACCTACCTTCTCGATCCGGCCAGCAGGACGTACCGGGACGGAGAGGTCTTCACCGGCACGGTCAAGGTCTCGGCTCCCTTCCCCGTAGAGATCGACCTCGGCACGATCTGACCCTGTCTCCGACCGCCGGCACGGCGACATCTGCTTGGCGACAGGAACTGACTACGGCGGTCACCAGGTCGAGTCCCCCCGCAGTAGGGCCTCGGCGCCGCAGTCGACGAACACCACTTGTCCGCACAGGTGAGTGTTCTCCTCGCTGGCGAGCCAGGCGAGCAGCCGGGCCACCACGACCGGTTCGGCGATCCCGTCAGCGGCATCGGAAACGGGCGCGGGGGTGGACGGCCAGCAGCGTGATGCCCTGGGGGGGCTGAAGGCCGCGGTGATCCATCTAGTACACGGCCGTCCCCGACCGCCTGGCCGTGGCGCTGCCCGACCACCTCAGCGATGACCTCGGAGCGAGCCTGGGCATCCCCGGGATCACCGCCCACCGGTCCGTGTTCGGCGACGGCCCCGTGGACGGCCGGATCGTCCTCGTGCAGGGCGTCCTCGGCGCCGTCGGCTCGATGGCCGCCCAGCTGGCCCGCTGGGCCGGCGCGACCGTCATCGGCACCGTGACGCGCAGCCGCGACCTGGAGCGCGTCGACCCGTCCGTGGTGTCCCACGCCGTCGCCCTCGACCAGGACGACCCGGCGAAGGCGATCCGCGCCCACGCACCGCAGGGCGTGCACCGCATCATCGAGGTGGCCATGTCCGACAACGCGGACCTCGACGCCGCGGTGATCGTCGGCGACGCGGTCATCGCCGCCTACGCCACCCGGGCCGACCGGCCCGAACTGCCCTTCTGGCCGCTGCTGTTCGCCAACGTGACACTGCGCCTGCTCGGCAGCGACGACTTCCCCGTCGAGGCAAAGCAGCAGGCCGCCCGTGACCTCACCGCCGTGGCAGCCGTCGGCGCCCTGAAGGTAAACCCGGTACGGTGCCTGGTCCACGCGAGCCGGGCTGTCCCGACGTGGCACGCAACTCTCCGGAAACACGCGGGCCTCATCCATCCCACAGAGTCCCCGCCATATTTCACGGGTTCGTCGGCTACATGCAACTAACCCTGGACCACGTCTAGTTGCGAAAGCATCTCCAGTTGGTGAACGTCGAGGAACACCACCGTCAGCGACCGCGCCGCCCGCGACGTCGCCGGCCGCGGGCCTTGCTCCAGAACCAGCCGGCCGGGGGCTCGTCGCTGCGCCAGGGGCTGGGTTCCGGGGCCTGCCGCCGCCAGCGGGCGCTGAGCATCCTGGCCCGGCCGGAGGGCTCGTGGGTCTGGGCATCGTGGACAAAGGCTTCGTCGAAGACCACGTCGTCCCAGTTGTCGCCCCGAGGGGCGGATTCGGTTGTCATGCGAATGTTTCCCGTTGGTCAGTTGTCCGAGAGGCGCCTAATGACGTCCTCGTCCCCTTGGTACGCGCCACCTCTTAAGAACACAGTGAAGAAGATCGTCCGCCGGCTTCGGAATAAAATGCCGCCGCCAGATTGTGTTCCACGATCTGGAACGCACGCCTCAATGCGACACCCTCGCTGATTCACTCAGAGCACGAGCCGGCTCCGGCCATACGTCGGACAACCGATGTATCCCCCCCGATTCCGTACCAGGAATCCATGCAAGGAGTAAATCAATGAAGTCGCGTATGCGTACGATCCGTGTCGGTGCGGCAGCCCTCGCCATCGGCGCCCTCACCGCAAGCGCCCTGGTTCTGACGACGGCGGGCAGCGCCGAGGCCGCCCCGGTCAAGGCGAAGGCCACCTCGGCCATGACGACCACCGCCGTGTCTCCCCACGTCTGCCGGTACGGCTGCCTCTGATCACCACGTAATAGGGACTCGCGCGTGGCATACCGGGAAAACCGGTCATGCCACGCGCGGGCTTTTCTATATCCGTCGGGTCTTGAGATTCCGAAGAGATTTCATTGAGACGGGGAGCGGACGCTATGACCATGAGCACCCCGTCCCCCTCACCCACTCCCCTGATCGGCACCCGCGACCTGCGGACCGCCGAGCGGCATGAGCGGATGTCGGCGATCGACAAGGCATTCGTCCTTTACGAGGCGCTCCGGTCGGCTCGTGGCGTGATGAGGCTCTCCGACCTCAGCAAAAGAGCCGGAGTGCCGAAGTCCACGACGCACCGGCTGCTGAACTCCCTCGTGACCTCCGGCCTGGTGGTACGGACCGGAGCCGGCTACGTCGCGAGGGAGCGGCCCGGCGTCGTCCCCGCGCCCGAGCCGGCCAAGGAGCAGCGCAAGCTCCTGCGCCGGCTTGCGCCCTTCGCCGCCGACCTGCTCGCCCGCACCAGCGGGTCCGGGAGCAGCTCGCCGGTGAGCTGGGCATCGAACCGGGCCCGGCACTGCGGCAGCTGCACGGGCTAGTGCTGGCCGGTGACCACCCCGCGGTTTCGCGGACCGAGCCCGCGTCGCCCGCCCGGCTGGTTCCCGCGCAACTACCGCACGACGTAAGTGACTTCATCGGCCGGGACGACAAGGTGGAGCGACTGCGGAAGCTGTCTGCCGCCGCAGCCGGCTCCTGCGGCGGTGGGGCCGCCGTACTCGCCACCGTCGACGGCGCCGCCGGGTCGGGGAAGACCGCGTTCGCGATCCACGTGGCGCACGACATGGCGGATCAGTTTCCCGACGGGCAACTGTTCGTCGATCTCCGCGGCTTCGATTTACGCCTTCCCCCGGTCACGACCGAGGAGGCACTACGGCATCTGTTGCACGGGCTGAGCCCCCACGCGCAGGTGCTCACTGCGGACGTCGCCACCCAGGCCGCGATCTACCGCTCGCTGCTGGCCGGCCGGCGGGTCCTGGTGGTGCTCGACAACGCGCGCAGCGCCGAGCAGGTACGGCCGCTGCTCCCCGGGTCGCAGGGCTGTCTCGTACTGGTGACCAGCCGCAACCGGCTTGCCGGACTGGCGATTCGGGACGGCGCGACCCGTATCGGCATCGGCGTGCTGCGGCCTGCGGAGTCCCTTGAGCTGCTGCGCCGTGTGCTCGGCGCCGACCAGGTGGACGCCGAGGTCGACATGGCCCGCGAACTGGCCGCGAGCCATCATCACCTCCTCCTCCGAACACGGCGGCCAGCCCTTCCTCGCCCGGTACGTCGCCTCCAAGCCCGGCCTCGCCGGCCTGACCCGCAGCGCCGCCCACGCCCACCGCTGGGACCGGATCCGCATCAACGGCCTCAACATCGGCTGGACCGCCACCGAGGGCGAGGACGCCACCCAACGCACCTTCCACGGCGCCACCGGCGACTGGCCCGAACAGGCAGCCCGCCGAATCCCGTTGGCCGGCTGGGCGACCCCGACAGGATCGCCGGCCTCGTCGTCCTCCTCCTCTCCGACCGCTCCGGCGTCGTCACCGGCACGGTCATCGACTGGGACCAGAACGTCCTGGGCGGACTCGACTAGCCTCTCGGCCAAAGGGACCGGGGTGTTCGCCACGCCCGTGCCGGCGGTCGCGGGTGAGAGGTGGAGACATGGCAGGACCACTGACGGGGCTGCGCGTGGTCGAGTTGGCGGGCCTCGGCCCGGCGCCGCACGCCGCGATGGTGCTGGCGGACCTCGGCGCCGAGGTCGTACGGGTCGAGCGGCCCGGCGACCGCAGGGCGGATGCCCGGGACCAGCTGCTGCGGGGCCGCACGGTGGTCGCCGCGGACCTGAAGGACCCAGCGGAGCGGGACGGGGTGCTGGCGCTGGTCGAGCAGGCGGACGTACTGGTCGAGGGCTTCCGCCCCGGCGTCGCCGAACGCCTCGGCCTCGGCCCCGAGGACTGCCTGGCCCGCAACCCCCGTCTGGTCTACGGCCGGATGACCGGCTGGGGCCAGGACGGACCGCTCGCCCCGAGCGCCGGGCACGACATCAACTACCTCTCCCTGACCGGCGCCCTGCACGCCATCGGCCGCCCCGGCGAACGCCCGGTGCCGCCGCTCAACCTGGTCGGGGACTTCGGCGGTGGCTCGATGTTCCTGCTCACCGGGGTGATGGCGGCGCTGTGGGAGCGAGAGCGGTCCGGGCGCGGCCAGGTCGTCGACGCGGCGATGGTCGACGGCATCGGCGTGCTGCTGCAGATGACGTGGAGCCTGCGGGGGATGGGCGTGTGGTCCGACGAGCGCGGCACGAATCTGATCGACGGCGGCGCGCCCTACTACGACACGTACGAGTGCGCCGACGGGCGGTACGTCGCCGTCGGCGCGCTCGAACCGCAGTTCTACGCCCGGCTGCTGGAAGGTCTGGGGCTGACGGCCGGCGAACTCCCGGACCGCGGCGACCGCGCCAACTGGCCCGCCCTGCGCGAGCGCATCGCCGCCGCCTTCGTCACGCGCGACCGCGACGACTGGGCCGCCGTCTTCGCCGGCACCGACGCCTGCGTCACCCCGGTGCTCCGCTTCGACGAGGTCTCCGGCCACCCCCACACCGCCGCCCGAAACGCCGTCCTCGACCGGGATGGCGTCCCCCAGGCCGCCCCCGCGCCCCGCTTCTCCCGTACTGCCCCCGGCGTCCCCGCCGCCCCGCCCGCCGAGGCGGTCGGGGTCGACGCCGTACTGGCGCGGTGGCGCCCGAAGGACTGACCGCCAGGCCGTTCATCGAGGACCTGGTCTCGATCGCGCGGCCGGCCACCGGCACAATCATCATACGAGCCCCGGGCCACGCGTAGGGCCGTCGGGGCTGTGGGGGCCATTCGAGGAGGAGACCGGCGATGAGCGAAGTACCGGGCAGAGTGACCGTGATCGGGGAGTCCCTGGTCGACCTGATCTGGCGGCCCGGGGCTGAGCACGTGGTGCCGGTTCCCGGCGGCAGCCCGGCCAATGTGGCGGTGGGGCTGCACCGGCTGGGCCGAGCGGCGACGCTGGTCACCGTGTGGGGTGACGACCCGCCGGGCGAGCTGGTGCGGGCGCATCTGGAGGCTATCGGCGTGGACGTCAGGCGCGTGGCCGCGGACGCGGGGCGCACCACGCTGGCCGTGGCGTATCTGGACGGGGCCGGCTCGGCGACGTACGACTTCCTCACCGCCTGGGACCCGCGCGAGCTGCCGGTGCCGGAGGACACCGCCGTCCTGCACACCGGTTCGCTGGCCACGGTCGTGGAGCCCGGGGCCTCGCGGGTGGTGAAGCTGTGCCGCGAGCTGCACGGCACGGCCGGGATGACGGTGGTGACCGATCTCAACGTCCGGCCCGCCGTCCAGCCCGACCGGGAGGCCTACCGCGAGGCGTGCCTGCGCCTGGCCGGCGTCGCCGATGTCGTCAAGGCCAGCGACGACGACCTCGACTGGCTCTTCCCAGCCCTCAAGCCCGCCGAGGCGGCCCGCGTCCTGCTCGCCGAGGGGCCGCGCCTGGTCGTGGTGACCCTCGGGGCGGAAGGAGCGCTGGCCGTGACCTCCGCCGAGGAGGTACGGGTCCCGGCACCCAGGACCGAGGTCGCCGACACCATCGGCGCCGGGGACACCTTCCAGGCCGCGCTGCTGGACGCCATCGCCGCGCACGGCGTCCCACACGACCCGGCCGAGCTGGCCGCCGTCCTCACCCGCTGCACCACGGCGGCCGCCATCAACTGCACCCGGGTCGGCGCCGATCCGCCCACCCTGGCCGAGCTGACCGCCGCCCTGGGCTGAGCGGTCAGCGGGCCTGGCCCTTGTCGGCCCCGATGGCATGGGTGACCGCCGAGGTCAGGGTCCCTACGCACAGCTCCTGCAGGGCCGATCGCTCCAGCGGCCGCCCGCGCTCCAGCCAGTCGAGCACCGCGGTGACGAGGAAGGCCAGCCAGCCGCGCACGGCGATGGCCAGCGCCTCGCCGGTAAGCCCCTCCGCCGCGAGGGAGCCGAGGATCCGCCCAGCCTGCCACGCCCGGGCCTCCTCGAAAGCGGCCCGGGACCCGGGATCGGTGCCGTGCTCGCCGCGGTAGACGGCGCGGTAGCCGTGCTCATGGGCCTCGACGCAATCGAAGTAGGCGTCGAGAGCGGCCCTGAGCCGCTTGAGCAGGGGGAGAGCGGCGTCCGGTTCGGTGGCCTTGAACAGGCGGACGGCCGCTCCGTGCTCCAGGGTCATGCCGCCGCCGGGGCCATGAGGTGGTCGACGAGGGTGAGCAGCAGGTCCCGGGAGGCCGTGCGCTCACGTACGTCGGACAGCACCAGCGGCACATGGGGGTCGAGGTCGAGAGCCGCGCGCACCTCGTCGCCGGTGCGGTCCCGGACGCCGTGGAAGCAGTTGACGCCGACGACGAAGGGGATCCCACGGCTCTCGAAGAAGTCAATGGACGCGAAGCTGACGTCGAGGCGGCGGGTGTCGACCAGGACGACGGCGCCGAGGGCTCCGTGGACGAGGTCGTTCCACATGAACCAGAAGCGTTCCTGGCCGGGGGTGCCGAAGAGGTAGACGACGAGTTCGCTGCTGATGGTGATGCGGCCGAAGTCGAGGGCGACGGTGGTGGTCGACTTGTCGAGGATGCCCTCGAGGTCGTCGACCCCGACGCTGGCGCGGGTGAGGTACTCCTCGGTGCGCAGCGGGGCGACCTCGCTCACCGCGTCGACCATGGTGGTCTTGCCGACGCCGAAGCCTCCGGCGATCAGGATCTTCATGGCCTGGGGCGCCGCCCCCGCAGCGAGGTCAGAGCTTCCGGAGCCCATTCCTCACCGCCTCAAGGATCGTCATGTCGATGGAGCCGCTTTCGGAATCGAGGGCCAGCGGGGGGCGGGCGGTGACCCGCCCGGACCCGATGAGGTCACCGAGCAGGATCTTGGTCACGGACACCGGGAGGTCCAGACCGGCCGCGATCTCGGCCACCGCCTTCGGCTCCCGGCACAACTCGAGGACGACGCGGTGTTCCGGCTGGAGTCCGCGCAGGTCAGGCGCTTCGTCCCCGGGCCGGGGGACGGTGGTGACGACGGTGATCAGGGTCAGGTCGTCACGATCGGGGACAGTGCGCCCCCGGGTGATGGTGTAGGGGCGGACCAGGGGCTCCTCGACTTCGTCGTCGAGTCCGTCAGTCCAGTGCGTCACTCCTGTCTCCCGGTATCGGGAGTACGCGCCTTGGTGCCCAGCTTCTGGCCGACCTGCTGGACGAGGGTGTGCATGGCGACGGCCATGAGCTCGGCGTCGACCTCCTGGGACGCGACCACGGCGAGGTGGGTGCCCTGGCCGGCGGTGGTGACGAACAGCCAGAGGTCGGCCAGTTCCACGATGACCTGCTGCACCGGGCCGCCGTCGAAGAGCCGGCCGACACCCCGCGCGAGGCTCTGCTGGCCGGTGGCGACGGCGGCGAGCCGCTCGGCGTCGGACCGTTCGAGGGTGCCGGACTTGCTGATCACCAGGCCGTCGTCCGACAGCACGACCGCGTGCCGCGTGCCGGCCACCTGGTCGACCAGACCGTCGAGGAGCCAGTCCAGATCTGCGTGGGTGGCGGTGGTGGCGGTCATTCGCTGCGTCGTCATTGTCGGTCTTCCGTCGAGGGTGAACTGGGGTGCGGGAGGGCGTCGGTGGGGGTCCGTGCCCGGCGGGACTGCCGCTGGAAGGCCCCGATGGTGGCCCCGGAGCGCCGGGGCTCGGGGTGCGGCGTGAATTCCTCGGCCTCCGGGGCCCGGTCGGCGTCCGGTTCCCTGAGTTCGGGGGCCAGACCGGCCTGGCGTACCCGCTTGGGCAGCGGTACGGGTCCTCCCCCGGCGGCGTCGGGCTCGGTGCCGGCGCCGGCATCCGCGCCCACGTCGGCCATGGCGCGCCCTCGGGTCCTGACCGGCAGCCGCCCCTCCTCCTGGGCCCGCGCCACGGCCGCGGTGTCGTCGGGGTTGAGGGGGCGCGGTCCGGAGTGCTGCGGCGGTACGTCCCCCGGAGCGCCGGCGTCCCCCCGCCTGCCGGCGCGCGGCTTGACCAGCGGCTCCGGAGGCTCGGCGACGTACCGCTCGGGCACCAGGACGATGACGCGGGTGCCGCCGAAGGCCGACGGGCGCAGCTCGACCTGGACGCCGAGCCCCAGGGAGAGCCGGGCGACCACGTAGAGGCCGAGGCGGGCGTCGTCGGCGCGGGCCATGACGTCGAGCTGGGGCGGAGCCTGCATCAGGGCGTTGGCGTCGGCGTACTGCTCGGTGGTCATGCCGAGGCCGCGGTCCTCGATCTCCACGGCGATGCCCCGGCCGACGACTCCGGCACGGACCTCGACGGGGGTGGGCGGCTTGGAGAAGGCGGCGGCGTTCTCCATCAGCTCGGCGAGGATGTGGGTCAGCGCTCCGACGGCCCATTCGGACACCCAGGGGCGGCCTTCGACCTCGACGGAGATGCGCTGGTAGTCCTGCACCTCGCCCTGGGCGGCGCGCAGCAGGTCCAGCAGCTGGACCGGCCGGCGCCAGCGGCGCTGCGGCTGACCGCCGCCGAGGATGACCAGGTTCTCCTCGTAGCGGCGTAGCCGGGCGGTGAGGTGGTCCAGGTCGAACAGGCCCTCCAGGACGGCGGGGTCCTCGTGCCTGCGTTCCATCTGGTCGAGCTTCTTCAGCTGGAGGCCGATCAGCAGCTGGGTGCGGCGGGCGATCCGTTGCAGCAGCCGCTCGAAGCCGCGGTGCTGATCGGCCTGGCGTACGGCGGTGGCGATCGCGCTGCGTGCGGCCAGGTTGAGGGCTTCGGCCAGTTCGCCCAGCTCGTCCCCGCTGGGCTCGACGGCCCGGACCTCCGCGTCCACGTCGACGTCCTCGCCGCGCTCCAGCCGCCCGACGACGTCGGGGAGCCGGGTCCGCAGTTCGCGGGCCTCGTCGCGCAGGGTGAGGATGCGGCGGCGCAGCACGATGATGAGCCGCCAGCTGGCCGCGATCACCAGGAGCACGGTGGCCAGGCCGAGCGCGCTCGCGGCGACCAGCTGGAACTGGAGCTGGTTGACGCTCGCCGTGCTGAGCGCGTTGATGGTGTTGACGCGGGCCAGGAGCACGGTCGCCAGCTCGGGGCCGACCTGGTCCATGGTGAGGCGCCACTCCGCGTGGTTGATGGAGACGGTCACCTGGCCGCCCTGGGTGCCGTTGGTGACGGACCGGATCAGCCCCTCTTCCAGGCGCTGCTTGGACTTCCACATCTGACCGGTCGTCAGTGTCCGGTAGAGCTGCGCCTCTTTCCCGGTGAGCGAAGGATCCACCCGGTATTCGAGCAGATACTCCTGGGTGCCGATGAAGTCGACCGCCATGTCGTACGCGCTGAAGGACAGCCGGCCGGACTTCCAGCCCCGGGCCAGCAGCGCGTCCTCGCGCGAGACCATCTCGACGGCGCCGACGAGGTCGACCAGGGTCTGCGCCTTCGTGGTCACCTGGCCGTTCACACCGCTGCTGAGCGCGGTGACGACGCCGATGTCGGCGGTGACCACACCCGTGTAGTAGTCGTACGCCTTCTGCTGGCTGACCGAGCCGTCGTCGACCGCGCGACGCTGGTCCGCGAGCCCGGCGAGCTGCCGCACGGTGGTCAGCACCGCCTGGTGGAGCCCGGCCTGCGCGTGGCTGGTGTCCAGCACGGCCAGCGTGCTGAAGGTGGAGGCCGCCCGGTCGGTCAACGCGCGCTGCGCGGTCAGATCGCCGCGGGACGCCGACGGATCAGCCAACGCCTCCGCGGACAGCCGCCGTTCCTTCTGCAGATTGATCAGCAGTTGCTGCGTCTTGCCGCCGACGCTCACCGCCACCCGCCGCTGGGCGTCCTCGTTCTGCCACTGACGACCGAGCTGATACGTGCCCAGCGCCCACACCCCGGCGAGTGCCACGCTGGGCACCACGGCCAGGATCACCAGGACCGTACGCAGCGGAAGCCTGCGCGTACGCCCGTTTCCGCCCACCTTGAACACAGCCACGCGCAGGCCACTCCTATCGCCGTGCGACCGCAGGCACATGGCGCGCGTTCGCGCGAAGAGCGGCGGTTGGTGGGCTGATATTAGTCATCTCATACGCAAGAGGTGAAAGCTCCCGGACTGCCCTTCACATCCGGATTTCACTATTCCGATCACCCCTGCTCCAGGGTGATCCGGATCCGGGCCGCAAATCCTTGCGAGGCACCTCGACGCATCCGGAACAAAGTGGCACCGTAGGGGCGTATGGAGCAGATGGGACAAACGGCTACATCCGTGCGATGGAGGCTGCTGCTGGCCAGCGCCACCATGCTCTTTGTCGAGCTGGCGCTGATCCGGTGGGCGGGTGCCAACGTCGTCCACCTCAGCTACTTCTCCAACTTCATCCTGCTGGGATCCTTCCTCGGCATCGGCCTCGGCTTCCTGATCCCCGCCGGGCGCGGCCAGTGGATCAAGCGAATCGCGCCACTGCCGCTCGCCCTGCTCGTCATCCTCGTCCGCGAATACCCGGTCCAGGTACGCCAGACCAGCGACCAGGTCATCTACTTCACCGCCGTGAAGACCACCGGCCTGCCCGAGTGGGTGACCCTGCCCGTCCTCTTCCTGCTGACCGCCATCATCATGACCGCGATCGGCAAGCTCACCGCGGATCTCTTCCGCCGCCTCCCCTCCCTCGAGGCCTACCGCTACGACCTCCTCGGCAGCCTCACCGGCTCGGTCTCCTTCGCCCTGCTGTCCTGGCTGCGCGCCCCGTCCGTGGTGTGGGGCATCCTGGCCGCCCTGGCCCTGCTGACCCTCGGCGGTCGCCGTAACACCGTCTGGTACGTGATCCCGCTGGCGGCCATGGTGACGGCGCTGTTCCTGGAGTCGACGACCGCCGGGATCTCCTGGTCGCCGTACTACAAGATCCAGCTCACCCGCTCGCACTCGGCCACCCGGACTTACCACATCTCCGCCAACGGCGTCCCGCACCAGTCGATCGCCCCCCTCAACGCCCTGCTGCGGGAGAACTCCCCGTACCGGCAGGCCTACGACCAGACCCCTGGCAACCCCCACAAGCGCGTCCTGGTGATCGGCGCGGGCAACGGCAACGACGTCGCGGTCGCGCTCAACCAGGGCGCCGACCGGGTCGACGCCGTCGAGATCGACCCCCGCATCCAGCAGATCGGCGCACAGCTGCACCCCGCAAAGCCGTACTCCGACCCCCGGGTGCACGCCCACATCAACGACGGCCGGGCCTTCCTGGAGCGCACGAACACCAAGTACGACCTCGTCATCCTGGCCCTGCCGGACTCGCTGACGCTGGTGGCCGGCGCGAGCAACCTGCGCCTGGAGAGCTATCTGTTCACCCAGCAGGCCTTCGAGGCGGCCCGCGACCACCTCACGCCGCACGGCGCCTTCGCCATGTACAACTACTACCGGCAGAGCTGGCTGGTCGACCGCTTCGCCGGCAGCCTGCAGGATGTATACGGCCACGCCCCCTGCATGACCACCTTCCGCAAGAACGCCGCCGTCCTCGTCGCCGGGATGACCACCGCCGACCAGGCCTGCGACGCGGTCTGGAAGCCGAGCGGCGCGGTGCCCGCCGCCGCGACCGACGACCACCCCTTCCCGTACCTGCTCCACCGGGACATCCCCACGCTCTATCTGAGCGCGCTGGCCGCGATCCTGCTGGTGACGCTGGTGTCGGTGCGACTGACGGGCGTGCGGATCAGACGTACGGTCCGCTACACCGACATGTTCCTGATGGGCGCGGCCTTCATGCTGCTCGAGACCAAGAACGTGATCGGCTTCGCCCTGTACTTCGGGACCACCTGGCTGGTCAACGCCCTCGTCTTCATCGGCGTCCTGCTGGCCGTACTGGCCGCCGTCGAGGTCCGGCGCCGGCTGCCCCGAGTCAACCTGCTGGTGCTGCAGGCGCTGCTCTTCGCCACCCTCGCCGTCGCCTGGCTGGTCCCCACCAGCGCCGTCCTCTCCCTCCCCTTCGCCGGCCGGCTCGCCGCCGCCATCGCGCTGGCCTTCGCCCCCATCTTCTGCGCCAACCTCATCTTCTCCGACCGCCTCGCTCTCGCCCCCGACCCCACCTCCGCCTTCGGCGCGAACCTGCTCGGCGCCCTCACCGGCGGCACCCTGGAGTACCTGGCCCTGGTCACCGGCTACCAGGCCCTCCTGCTCGTCGTCGCCCTGCTGTACGCGGGTGCCTGCGTCGCCATGCGCTTCGCCGGACGCGGTCCGGACGAGCCGACGGCGGTCCCCGGCGAGGCGGTCCCGGCCCGCAGGTAGGGCGTCCGAGGTTTTCGTAGAGGAAAGCCGTCCGCTATGAGCCGGTAACACAAACACGACAAACTCACACGGGCTAGCATGTGATGGCACACAAGAAGCATTTGATCATTATTAACGCCTTGGGGGGCGCAGCGGCCAAGTGACCCGGAACCGGGGGGTTCCGGCGCATGTGGGGGAGACGTCCGGCCTGGAGGGGGCCCGGACCACTTCTTCTGCTGTCACCGGTGCCGCTGCCGCCGTGCCTTGGAGGGGGCAGGCGTCATGACAGAGGTATCCACCGAGCCGAGACATCCCGTCCCGGCCTCGGCTGACGGCGGCGGGACACGCTCGCGCTACCGACACATTCCCGCACTCGCCTACGACTACGACCGCTTCAGCCGGCTCACCGGCCCGATCACCGAACCACCGCCGGACGGCGCCCCGTACCGGGTCCGCTACCGCAATCTGCTCAACCAGGAGACCCGCCGGCTGCGGGTCGTCGTCCTGATGGTGCTGGCTCCGGTCGTCGAAGCGGCGCTGCTTATCTGGCTGTTGATGCCGCAGCACTGGTCGCAGCGGCCCTTCGAACCGCGCGAGTGGCTGCTGCGGCTGGACAAGGTGGTGCTCGGCACCATCGTTGTCATCGAGTTCTTCCGGCTGCTGCAGATCGTCTCCAACGCGCACGGCACGCTCTTCGCCCGCGACCCCATACCCGTCCGGGCGGAGCCCGGCACCCGGGTCGCGTTCATCACCACCTGCGTGCCGGGCAAGGAGCCGTTGGACATGGTGCGCAGGACCCTGACGGCCGCCACACGCATCCGGCACCAGGGCTCCGTACATGTCTGGCTGCTCGATGAGGGCGACGACCCGGAGATGAAGGCGCTCTGCGCGGAGCTGGGGGTGCGTCACTTCTCCCGTAAAGGGGTGGAGAAGTACAACCAGCGCAAGGGACCGTTCCGCGCGAGGACCAAGCACGGCAACTACAACGGCTGGCTCGACGCGCACGGCGACGCGTACGACTTCCTGGCCTGCGTCGACACCGACCATGTCCCGCACGCCAACTACCTGGAGCGGATGCTCGGTTACTTCCGCGACCCGAACGTCGCCTTCGTCGTCGGCCCGCAGGTCTACGGCAACTACGACTCGCTGGTCACCAAGGCAGCCGAGAGCCAGCAGTTCCTCTTCCACGCCGTGGTCCAGCGGGCCGGGAACCGCTACGGCTCCCCGATGTTCGTCGGAACGAACAACGCGGTGCGGATCAGCGCCCTGCGGCAGATCGGCGGCCTGTACGACTCGATCACCGAGGACATGGCGACCGGCCTGGAGTTCCACCGCACGCGCAATCCGTACACCGGGCGCAAGTGGAGATCGGTCTACACCCCGGACGTCCTGGCGGTCGGCGAGGGCCCGAACTCATGGACGGACTTCTTCGGCCAGCAGCTGCGCTGGAGCCGTGGCACGTACGAGACCCTGCTCAAGCACTTCTGGAAGGTCATGTTCCGGCTGTCCCCCGGGCGGCTGTTCAACTATCTGCTGATGCTGGCCTTCTATCCGATGTCCGGAATCTCCTGCATCCTCGGCGGCCTCAGCTCCGTCCTCTACCTGGTCTTCGGCGCCTCGGGGGTGAGCGTCTCCACGGCCAGCTGGATGATGCTCTACTGCGATGCCGCGCTGCTGCAGATCGGCCTGTACTCGGTCAACCGCCGGCACAACGTCAGCCCGCACGAGCCCGAGGGCTCCACGGGCGTCGGCGGTATGGCGATGGGCGCCATGGCGACCCCGATCTACGCGACCTCGCTGGTCGGCGCGATGCTGCGGCTGCCGGCCGGCTTCAAGGTCACCCCGAAGGGTGAGTCCTCCAGCCCCGACCGGGTGCTGACCTTCCGTATGCATCTGTGGTGGGCGCTGGTCTTCGGCGGGGCCTTCGCCGCGTCCTTCTGGACCGGCCACACCTATCTGGCGATGCGGATCTGGGCGGTCCTCGCCCTGGTGTCGTCGCTCCTGCCGCTCATCATCTGGCGAGTCCAGGCCTCGCGCTCCAAGAAGTAAAGGATTCCAGGGGGGAATCGCACCTTGTCAGAGTCGATCTTCCGGCCAACGCTCAGAACGAAGCGGCTGGCCATCGGCAGCACCGTCTTCCTCGCCTTCACCGGGATGAACGCACCGGCGGCCATCAGCTTCGCCCAGGTGAAATACCACGAGTACGCCATCTCCCGACCCGAGTACAAGCGCCAGTACGGGTCCTGGACCGTCGTCAACATCCCGGAGGCGTTCCAAGTGAACGCCATCCACGCGACGCTGCTGAACAACGGCAAAGTGCTGATCATCGCCGGGTCCGGCAACGAGAAGGACAACTTCAAGGCCGGCACCTTCAGGACGCTGCTCTGGGATCCGGTCAAGAACACCTACAAGCTGATCCACACCCCCGCCGACATGTTCTGCGCCGGCCACGCCTCACTCGCGGACGGGCAGGTCCTGGTGGCAGGCGGCACCCTGCGCTACGAAGTGCTCAAGCCGGACGTGAAGAAGGCCGGCGGCACCATGCAGGTCAGGAACGAGGACCCGAACCGCCCGCGCAAGGTGCCCAAGGGCACGGTCTTCGTATCGCCGACCGGCGACGAGTACGTCAGCAATGACAATCTCGTCGTCCCCGCCGCCACCAAGGTCACCAAGATGGTGCGGAACAAGCAGGGCGTGAAGGCTCCCAAGACCGTCGTGGTCACCGCCCAGCAGGCGGTCTTCGTCGAGGCCCGGGACAAGGACAAGGACAAGGCCGTCAAGAAGATGACCCAGTTCCGCGTCAAGGGCCTGAAGGGCAACAGCGGCGAGACGCTCTACGGCATGGCCAAGGCGATCAACTTCAACAAGCAGGACTACCAGGGGATCAAGGCCGCCTACGAGTTCAACCCCGCAACCGAGCAGTACGAGAAGGTCCAGCCCATGCAGTACGCCCGCTGGTACCCGACCCTGGTCACACTGCCGGACAACAAGATCATGACCGTCTCCGGGCTGGACGACACCGGCTACATCCTCAACGGGCAGAACGAGATCTTCGACCCGAAGACCAAAACCTGGTTGCCCGCCGCCACCCACTACTTCCCGACCTACCCGGCGCTCTTCCTCACCGCCGACCAGAAGCTCTTCTACTCCGGCTCCAACGGCGGCTACGGACCGCCGACCAAGGGCCGCGTGCCCGGCATCTGGGACTGGAAGAAGAACACCTTCACCACTGTCCCCGGGCTGCGCGACGCGAACACGCGAGAGACCAGCCCCTCGGTGCTGCTGCCGCCCGCCCAGGACCAGAAGGTGATGATCCTCGGCGGCGGCAAGCCCGGCGAGTCCCGGGTCTCCACCGCGCACACCGACATCATCGACCTGTCCAAGCAGGACCCGAAGTTCACCGCGGGCCCCGACCTGCCGGCCGGCGGCACCCGCTATCTCAGCGCCGTGATCATGCCGGACGACACCGTCTTCACCACCGGCGGCTCCGGCGACTACCGGGGCAAGCACGGCAGCGATATCCTCAAGGCGCAGACGTACCACCCGGACACCAACACCTTCACCAGCGCCGCCGACCCCACGGTCGGCCGCGACTACCACTCGGAGGCGCTGCTGCTGCCCGACGGACGAGTGGTCACCTTCGGCTCGAACCCGCTCTTCGGCGACAAGAGCGACACCCTGCCGCCTACCTTCGAGAAGCGCATCGAGATCTACACCCCCGCATACCTCTACCAGGGCGGCGAGCGGCCTCAGGTGACCGGCGGCACCACGGAAGCGGTACGCGGCAAGTCGGCCGACTTCACCACTTCCGACGCGTCGAAGATCGCCACCGTGCGGCTGATGCGGCCGAGCTCGGTCACGCATGTCACGGACGTCCAGCAGCGGTCCATCGCACTGGACTTCAAGAAGACCGCGTCGGGCATCACCACCACCATCCCGAAGAACTCGGCGCTGGTGCCCTCCGGTTGGTACATGCTCTTCGTCGCCGACAAGAAGGGCGTGCCGTCCGTGGCCCGCTGGGTCCACATCAAGTGATCACCTAGGGCCTGCCCGGCCCTAGTCGAGTGATCAGCTGAAGCCGACCCAGTTCAGATTGACGAAGTCGTCGGGCTGAGGCGCGGCGAAGGTCAGGAAGACGTCGTGGGATCCCGTCGTTGACGGGATCTCCGCGCTGAGCGTCTTCCACGTCTGCCAGCCGCCGGTGTTCCCCGGCTCCAGGGTTCCGATCGGCGCGGCTGTCGGGCTGTCGAGCCGCACCTCGATCTTGCCGCCCTCGGTGGCCACGCCGCCGCCCGAGGCGACCCGCGCGCGGAAGTGGGTGTCGCCGGTGAACGTCACGCCGTCGAAGCGCAGCATGTCGCCGTCGCCGAGCCAGCCCACCGTGTGCCCGCCGCCCTTCTCCGCCCGGTCGGTGCTGGGCTGTACGGCGGTGCCCTGCTGGCTGGTGGCGTACTCGGCCCGGATGGGGCCGCTCGCCTTGAAGCCGGTGCGCGGTCCGGTGGTGGCCTGCGGTGTGCCGCCACGGCTGCGTACGGAGACGTAGTCGATCACCATCGGCACGCCGGGCTTGGTGCCCGCGTCCGGGGTGGTGGCCTGGGCCTGGCCGTTGGGGAAGTCGCCGCCGATGGCCAGGTTGAAGAGGATGAAGCTGCTGTTGTGGACGGCCTGCTTCCAGGTCTGCGCGTCGACGTCGGTGGCCTTCACGGACCAGAACTTCTTGCCGTCGACGTACCAGCGCAGCTCCTCGGGCGAGCTGCTGCGGTCCCATTCGAAGGCATATGTATGAAAGTTGCCCGCGCACGGCGAGCCGGGGCAGGTCGTCCCCGAGCCCCGCCCGTTGTGCTCGTCGCAGGGGCCGCCGGGCTCGGTGCCGCAGTGCAGGGTGCCCCGGATCTCGCCGATGCCGTTGACATGCTCCAGCACGTCGAACTCGCCGATGCCGGGCCAGGAGTTGGGATTGCCCCGCACCCCCGCGCCCAGCAGCCAGAAGGCCGACCAGTACCCCTTGGCCTGCGCCCCGGTCACGTCCGGCAGCTGCACGCGGGACTCCACGCGCAGGGTGCCGTGCTGCGGCGGCTGGAAGTCCTCGCGTACGGACTCGATGCGGGCCGAGGTCCAGGCGCCCTGGTTGTCGCGCAGCGGCGTGATGCGAAGGTTGCCCTTACCGTCCAGGCTCACGTTCTTCGTACTGTCGGTGTACGTCTCGATCTCGCCGGTGCCCCAGTGATCCGCGCCGCCGGGGTAGCCCGTGCCCTTGTCGATCAGCCAGCTGTCCTTGGCGGGCAGACTGCCGGCGGTGCCGTCGAAGTCGTCCCGGAAGACCTGGGTCCAGCCGCTGTCGTTGGTCTTGTCGCCGCCGCCGGCGTCGCCGCCGGACGTACTGTCGTCACCCGTGAAGGCCACGACGGCGACCACCGCCGCCACCATGGCCAGTACCAAGCCGCCTGCCAACACGACCAAGCGTGTGGAGGTTGCGCCCATGTGCCGGCCCCCCTGCCGGAAGTCCCCACCCCTTTCGTGCCAGCCTACGGCAGTAGCTGCACCGGTGGGGCAATTGGGACGGACCGGTTGATGGCAGGATTGGCCCGTGACCAGCACCAGCCCCGGGACCAGTCCCTTCCGGCACGAGGCGGCCGACCGCGACGCGGCCCCGCAGTTCGTCCTGCCCCTCGTCGTACGTATCGAGCGCGCCGCGCCCCCGGCCCGTACCGACGCCCTGGAGACGGCGGCCCGCGCCGTCCTCACCCTGCTCTCGGACGAGCGGGCGACGGCCGAGGGCGGCGAGTGGGCCGAGGCCGTACGGAACTGGCAGGACGCGCGCATCCGCAAGGTCGTCCGGCGGGCCCGAGGCGCGGAGTGGCGGAAGGCGACCGAGCTTCCCGGCATCACGGTCACCGGCACCGCGAAGGAGACCGCCGCCGAGGTACGGGTCTTTCCGCCGGTGCCGCTGGACGGCTGGCCGAAGGAGCTGGCCAAGCTCCAGGTGTCCGGCACCGATCTGGACGACCCCGAGCCGCCGCCCGCCCCGGCGGCCGGTGTGCCGGTGCTGTGGCTCAGCCCCGACCTCGACATGTCGGCCGGCAAGGCCATGGCGCAGGCCGGGCACGGCGCCCAGCTGGCCTGGTGGGAGCTGTCCGACGCCGACCGGGCGACCTGGCGCGACGCGGGCTTCCCGCTGGCCGTGCGGACGCCGTCGCCCGAGCGGTGGGCCGAGCTGACCGCCTCGGGCCTGCCCATAGTCCGCGACGCGGGGTTCACGGAGATCGCCCCCGGGTCCTGCACCGTCGTCGCCGACCACTCGAAGCTCAAATGAAGCTCTGAATGCGCCCCTGGCAGGGTTCGGCCGGTCCCGCCTGGGCCATGACCCGGGCATGAACGAGAAGCTCGGGACCCTCGGAACCCGCGGAACCCTCGGGACCGGAATCGGCTGGCGGCCGGAGATCGCCGACGCGATCGAGGGCCTGCCCGGGATCGACTGGGTCGAGGTGGTCGCGGAGAACATCTGCCCCGGCCACCTCCCCGAACCGCTGCTGCGGCTGCGCAGCCGGGGCATCACCGTCGTCCCGCACGGCGTGGCCCTCGGCCTCGGCGGCGCCGACCGCCCCGACCCGGCGCGGCTGTCCGCCCTCGCGGAGCGGGCCGAGGCGCTGGGCTCGCCGCTGGTCACCGAGCACATCGCCTTCGTACGGGCCGGCGGCTCGCTGACCGGCACGCCGCGCCTGGAGGCCGGGCACCTGCTCCCCGTCCCCCGCACCCGCGACGCGCTGGACGTGCTCTGCGAGAACGTGCGGATCGCCCAGGACACCCTCCCCGTGCCGCTCGCCCTGGAGAACATCGCGGCGCTGCTCGCCTGGCCGGACGGCTACGAGGAGCTGAGCGAGGGCGCGTTCCTCGCGGAGCTGGTGGAGCGCACCGGCGTACGTCTCCTCATCGACGTCGCGAATCTGCACACCAACCGTGTCAACCGCGGGGAGGACCCGGCCGCCGCGCTGGACGAACTGCCCCTGGACGCCATCGCGTACGTCCATGTGGCGGGCGGCGTCGAGCGGGACGGCGTCTGGCACGACAGCCACGCCCACCCGGTCAGCCAGCCGGTGCTGGACGTCCTGGCCGAGCTGCGCGCCCGGGTCGAGCCGCCCGGCGTCCTGCTGGAGCGCGACGAGGACTTCCCGTCCGCCGGGGAGCTGGCCGCCGAACTGGCCGCGATACGAGCCGTGCTGGAGGCCCACAGTGTCTGAGACCGACGCCGCGCGCCGGCGCCTCGCCCTGGCCCAGACGTCGCTGCTGTCCGCGCTCGTGGCCGGCACCCCGGTGCCCGAGGGCTTCGACCGGGCCCGGATCCGCGTGCAGAGCCGCGCCCTCGCCGCCAAGCGCGCCGGTGTCGTCGCCCGGGTCGCCCCGGAGCTCCCGCGCATCCTCGGCGACGGCTACCGGCCGACCTTCCTGGCCTACGCGGCCCGCCACCCGATGCCGGCCGGCGGATACCGCCGCGACGCGCTCTGCTTCGCCGGGCACCTGCTCTCCACGGACACCCTGGCGGCCCCGGTCCGCAGGCGCCTGGACGCCTGGTGGCGGGAGCGTTCCGGACCCCGGAAGCACACTGCACACGTATTTATACGTATAGGCAGCGCGCTCCGTTCAATTGCGCCACAATTCTTTACGAACCCACGCTGACCTGCGGCTTTGTCGCCATTCACAGGGGAAAACACAACAACGTACCAACCGCTGGCCCCTGGAAACTCAGCTTTCGCGAATACGTGACGATTCCTCATCCGGAACGCATCTAACGCACTAACGTGCGGTCGCATCTGGAAAAGCCGAGTGCAAGGCCGCCCCCGAGGGGGTGCTGCTTCGCACCAGGAGGCGCGATGCGAACCACCCGTTACGTCACGGGAACCGGCCTCGTCGTGGGGGCGCTGGCCGTGACCGTTGTTGCTCTGATGTACCCCGTCATGTCCGCGTTCAACAGCGGCGTGGTGGGGTCGAGAAGCAACATCAATGCCCAGACCGTGGCCACTCAGTACGGCCCGCTGACCGCGCTGGACCGCACCTTTGTGACGAAGGTGCGGCTGGCCGGCCTGTGGGAATTCCCGGCGGGACAGATGGCTGAGCAGAAGGGAACGACAGCTGCGGTCAAGACCGCGGGCCAGCATCTGATCGACGGTCACACGGACCTGGACGCGGCGGTACGCAAGATCGCCCCGCAGCTGGGGATCACGCTGCCGAACGAGCCGACACCGCAGCAGCAGGGTTTTCTGGCGACGCTGTCAGCGGCCTCGGGGGCGGACTTCGACCAGAAGTTCGCCAATATCGTGCGGCTGGCCCATGGGCAGGTGTTCTCGGTGATCGCGCAGGTCAGGGCCACGACGCAGAACACGATGGTGCGGCAGTTGGCCGAACAGGCCAACTCGACGGTGCTCGATCACATGAAGGTTCTGGAGGAGACCGGCCTGGTCGACTTCGGCCAGATCGCGACGAACACGACCGCCAGCCCGACGAATCCGAGCGCCCAGGTGGCGCCCACTCCCAGCGCCGGTGCGCCCACCGTCATCGTCACCGCGTCCCCCACGTTCTCCCTCCCCCCAGCGGCCTCTTCTCCTGAGTCGCAGACGAAATGAGCCCTTTGATGCCACGACTACAGCAGTCACGCCGACGCCGGTTGAGCACCAAGCACCTCGTACTGATAGCGGTGCTGGCCCTGGTCGGGTCGGGCGGCACCTTCGCACTGGTCGCCGGTACCGCGTCCGCGCACTGGCGGAACTCCGGCTCGACCTCCTCATCGGTCAAGACGGAGGCCAACAAGCGCTGGAACAAGAACTGGGGCCAGAACAGCGGCGCCTCCGCGTCAGCGTCCGCCACGGCGTCCGCCTCCGCCTCAGCCAGCGCCTCGGCCCCGGCCTCCGCCCCCGCCTCTGCCTCTGTCTCCGCCCCGGCGACCGGCGGCGGCGCGGTGACCACCAACGGCCCGTCGCCGGACGACTTCGTCGACATCAACTCCGTGCAGCCGAACGTGCAGAGCGTGGCGAAGCAGTCCAGCGGTTCGTCCGGTGTCTTCACCGCACGCTGCGGCCGCAACAGGAACGGGCACTTCAACCCGGACAACTTCATCGTCGCGCCCGGCGTCTCCAACGGTGCCCACCACGTGCACGACTACGTCGGCAACCTGTCCACGGACGGCTTCTCGACCAACGAGTCGCTCGCCGCCGCCGGAACCACGTGCGCCCAGGGCGACAAGTCCGCGTACTTCTGGCCGGTGCTGCGCACCCGCTCCGCGAATGACGCCGCCGACGCCGACGGCAACACGGGCACGATCCTGACCCCGACCACGGTCTCGATCACCTTCCGGGGCAGCCCGACCGCCAAGGTCACCGCCATGCCGTCGACCCTCAAGGCCATCATGGGCGACGCCAAGGCCTTCACCAACGGCGTCGCCAACGCCAAGGCCTCTTGGAGCTGCACGGGCTTCGAGAACCGCCAGCTCACCGACAAGTACCCGCTCTGCCCGTCCGGCAGCAAGGTCGTACGCACCCTGAACTTCCCGAGCTGCTGGGACGGCGTCAACACCGACAGCGCCAACCACCGCACCCACATCGTCTTCCCCGACGCCGCCGGTGCCTGCCCCGCCAACACCAAGGCCGTCCCCCAGCTCCGCTACCGCCTCACGTACGCCCTCCCGGCCAACACCGGCACCAACTTCGCCGTCGACAGCTTCCCCGAGCAACTCCACAAGCCCGTCACCGACCACGCCGACTTCGCCAACTTCATGCCCACCTCCCTCATGAACCAGGTCGTCAGCTGCATCAACTCCAACCGCCGCTGCGGCTGACCCCACCCCCCTACGCCAAGGGGCCGCGCCGACCGCCAACCCGGTCGCCGCGGCCCCTCCGCGCATGCCCGAACAGAACCCCTCAGGCAGGCCCCGCCACCAGCTCCGCCCTGGCCCCTCTTGTCGGCCACCCTCGCACCGCTCCGCGGGCTTCGCGCGGCAGCGCCGGCCTCCAGCCGCCGTACCAGGGGCACCCCCAGCCTCCACCAGCACACCGCCAACCCTCAGGCCAGCCCCGCCACCAGCTCCCCGACCCCCTTGCG
>NZ_RJVR01000364.1 GCF_003999195.1 Streptomyces soli | reverse complement strand
CAGCCGCCGTACCAGGGGCACCCCCAGCCTCCACCAGCACACCGCCAACCCTCAGGCCAGCCCCGCCACCAGCTCCCCGACCCCCTTGCGCCGCCCTGTGTAGAACGGCACCTCCTCGCGGACGTACAACCGCGCCTCCGACGCCCGGAGGTGGCGCATCAGGTCGACGATGCGGTAGAGCTCGTCCGCCTCGAAGGCGAGGATCCACTCGTAGTCGCCGAGGGAGAAGGAGGCGACGGTGTTGGCGCGGACGTCGGGGTAGCCGCGGGCCATTTTGCCGTGGTCGGCGAGCATGCGGCGGCGGTCTTCGTCGGGGAGGAGGTACCAGTCGTAGGAGCGGACGAAGGGGTAGACGGAGACGTAGTTGCGGGCCGTCTCGTCGGCGAGGAAGGCGGGGACGTGGCTCTTGTTGAACTCGGCGGGGCGGTGGAGGGCCATGTTGGACCAGACGGGGTCCAGGGCGCGGCCGAGCTTGGTGCGGCGGAAGCGGTTGTAGGCGTCCTGGAGCTCCTCGGAGGTCTCGGCGTGCCACCAGATCATGAGGTCGGCGTCGGCACGGAGGCCGGAGACGTCGTAGGTGCCGCGGACGGTGACGTCCTTCGCCGCGAGCTGCTCGAAGAGCTCCTCGACCTCGTCCGCGTAGCCGGCCCGGTCGTCGGGGAGGACGTCGCGGAGCCGGAAGACCGACCACAGGGTGTAGCGGATGACGTCGTTGAGGTCCTTGGCCTTCTTGCCGGCGTTCGGGGCCTTGGCGGGGGCAGCAGCAGTCGAATCGCTCATGGGTCTATTCTCGCGCGTCGCCGCTCGTGTCCCGCCCCAGGGTCCCCAGGACGCGGTCGGCCGCCTTGCGGGCGCTCGCCACGCACGCCGGGATGCCGACTCCGTCGTAGACCGCCCCGCAGACCGCGAGCCCGGGAAGCTTGCCGACGTGCTCGCGGACCCGGGCGACGCGGGTGAGGTGGCCGACCGGGTACTGCGGCAGGCCGCCGTCCCAGCGGGTCACGCGGGCCGCGACGGGGGCCGCGTGCAGGCCGACGGCCTCGGTCAGGTCCTCGCGGGACAGCCGTACGAGGTCGGTGTCGTCCCAGGCCAGGTCGGCCTCGTCGCCGTAGCGGCCGATTGAGGTCCGTAGGACGAAGGTGTCCGGGTCCGCGTCTGCGTTCCACTGCCACTTGCAGCTGGAGAAGGTTGACGCCTTGATCGTCCGCCCCTCCACAGGCGGTACGAGGAAGCCACTGCCCGGCGGCAGCGTCGCCAGGTCCCGGCCGCGGTACGCCATCGTCACCAGCGCCAGGCTCGCGTACTCCACCGCCGCCAGCTCCCCGGCCGCCACCGGCGACTCGCCGGCCAGCAGCCGCGACGCGACGGGCCCAGGAACCGCCAGCACCACGGCCTCGGCGTCCAGCAGCCGGTCGCCGTCGGCCGACTCCAGGACGACCTGCCAGCCCGTAGCCGTACGCCGCAGCTCCCGCACCGGCGCGTCCGTCTCGATCTGCGCCCCGGCCCTGCGGCAGGCATCCGCCACCGCCACCGGGAGCCGCCCGACCCCGCCCCGGATCCCGGCGAACACCGGCCCCCTGGTCTGCGGCTTGGCGGCCGCCTTGCGCTGCAGGTCGCGTACGCCCTCGATCAGCGACCGCCCCGAGCGCGCGATGTCGTACAGCTGCGGCACGGCCGCCCGCATCGAAATCCGGTACGCATCCCCGGCGTACACCCCGCCCAGCAGCGGCCACACCAGCCGGTCGACAACCTCCCGGCCCAGCCGCGCCGCCACGAACTCGCCGACCGCGACGTCCTCGCCGACCTTTGTACGCGGCAGCACATGATCAAGCGGCATCCGCGCCAGCCCCGCCGCCGACAGCACCCCCGACCCCGCCACCTGGGCGAGGTCCCCCGGCACGCCCATCAGGCTGCCCTTCGGCATGGCCCGAAGCCGCCCCCGGGACCACAGCGACGCGCTCGCCGTCGTCGGCGCCACGATGTCCTCGCCGAGCCCCACCGCCCGCGCCAGCTCGACCGCCTCCGGGCGCCGGGCCAGCATCGACTCCGCCCCCAGATCGACCGGTACGCCCGCGATCTCGTCCGCGTACAGCTTCCCGCCGAGCCGCGACGACGACTCCAGCACCGTCAGCCGCCGCGTCCCGCCCTCCAGCAGGAAATGCGCCGCCGCGAGTCCTGAGATTCCGCCGCCGATGACGATCACATGTCCGAGCCCGGGGTGCGTTTCGCTCATGCCCCCACTGTCTCAGACGCCGGAACGAGCCCGAACTGTGACCTCATCGGGATCACCTGTGCGAAACCCTCCCACCTGCTGTCCCGTCGAATCCGCACAGGCAACAACGAGCCAACTCACCCTGGGGGGACCACCGATGAACAGATCACTCGCGGCGCTCGCTGCCGCACTGCTCGCCGCGTCACTCGCGGTCGCGGGCTGCGGTGCGGGATCGAGCAGCAACGACAGCACCGCGAGCTCCGCCCAGCGGGGCGCGGCCGCCGCGGACGCCGGGGGCAACGAGAAGAGCAGCGCCTCCGGGAGCGGCAGCAGCACTGGCACCAGCAAGACCGCGAACCTCGTGCAGTCGTATGTCGTCCGGACGGCCACCCTCACCGTCGAGGCCAAGAACGTGCCCGACGCGCTCGCCAAGGCCCGCACGCTGGTGGACGGTGCGGGCGGTTACGTCGGCGACGAGAGCACCTCGCTGGACGCCGCGGGGCGCGAGCACTCGCGCGTACAGCTGAAGGTGCCGCCGGCGGACTACGAGCGGCTGCTCGAGGATCTCGCGGGGCTCGGAAAGCTCACGGATCGCAAGGTCAACGCCGAGGACGTCACCAGCCAGGTGGTGGATGTCCAGAGCCGGATCAAGTCGCAGCAGACGAGCGTCGCACGGCTGCGGGAGCTGATGAACCGCGCGGTCAAGCTCAGTGACGTCGTCACGCTGGAGGGGGAACTCAGCACGCGTGAGGCGGACTTGGAGGCGCTGCAGGCTCAGCAGAAGTCGCTGAAGGAGCGCACCGACATGGCCACGGTGACGCTCGTCCTGACCGAGCCCGAGGCGGTGGCAGCGGCAAAGAAGGACGACGGCGTCTGGGCATCCGTGGGGGACGCGCTGGGCGCGGGCTGGCACGCCTTCTACGTCACCTTCCGGGCCATTCTGGTCGCGCTGGCGGCAGCTCTGCCGTTCGCGGCGCTGGCCGCGCTGGTCTGGGTGCTCATCCGCACCCTGCGCCGCAGGCTGCCCGCGCCCTCGGCGCCGGCCCCGGCGCCGGTCACAGTGCCGGCGCCGATCGGGAGCGGGCCCGAGGAGGAGTAACCGGGTCAGCCGGACGTCTCGGCGTGGACGAACTCCACCAGCCGCGTCAGGGCGTCCGGGTCCGTGGACGGGAGCACGCCGTGCCCGAGGTTGAACACATGCCCGGGCGCGGCCTGCGCCGCCGCCAGCACCTCGCGGGTCTTGGCCTCGACGGCGGGGGTCGGGGCGAAGAGGACGGCGGGGTCCAGGTTGCCCTGGAGGGCCTTGTGGGGGCCGACGCGACGGGCGGCCTCGTCGAGGGGGACGCGCCAGTCGACGCCGACGACGTCCGCGCCGGCCTCGCCCATGAGGGCCAGTAGTTCGCCCGTGCCGACACCGAAGTGGATGCGCGGGACGTCGTAACCGGCCACGGCGTCGAAGACCTTGACCGAGGCGGGCATCACGTAGTTGCGGTACTCCTGCGGGGCCAGCGCGCCCGCCCAGGAGTCGAAGAGCTGGACGGCGCTCGCGCCCGCCTCGATCTGGACCTTCAGGAAGGCGCCGGTGATGGCCGCGAGGCGCTCGACGAGGTCGGCCCACAGCTCGGGCTCGCCGTACATCATGGCCTTCGTACGCTCGTAGCTGCGCGAGGGGCCGCCCTCGATCAGGTAGCTCGCCAGGGTGAACGGCGCACCGGCGAAGCCGATGAGCGGGGTCTCGCCCAGCTCGGCGGTGAGCATGCCGATGGCCTCGGTGACGTACTTGACGTCGTCCGGCTCGAGCGGCCGCAGCCGCGCCAGATCGGCCCGGGTACGGATCGGGTGCTGGACCACCGGACCGACGCCCGGCTTGATGTCGAGGTCGAGCCCGATCGCCTTGAGCGGCACCACGATGTCGCTGAAGTAGATGGCCGCGTCGACCTTGTGGCGGCGCACCGGCTGCAGCGTGATCTCGGTGACGAGATCGGGCCGCATGCAGGACTCGAGCATGGGAATGCCCTCGCGCACCTTGAGGTATTCGGGCAGCGAGCGCCCGGCCTGGCGCATGAACCACACAGGGGTGTGCGGCACGGACTCGCGCCGGCAGGCGCGGATGAAGGGGGAAGCAGCAGTCTGCTGGTGCGCACTCACGCTGAAATCTTCGCATGCGCCAACCGGGCGACCCGCCCACCCGGGTGTCGTGCACCCCTGGGCGCCCCGTTCCGCCTAGTCTTCCGGGCATGGCAGCGGCTCATGGGCACCTCTCGGACGGGGACAACGCCCCTTTCCCCTTCCAGCACACGGTTGACGCGCTGCTGCGCGCTGGCGTACGGCACGAGGTCGAGCTCGATCCGACCCCGCCGCCGAAGCGCCTGGCGCCGCACGCGTACGCGCTGGAGGCGACGGTCGTCGTGGACGGCGACGAGCTGGCCGACGGCCGCCTGGTGCTGCTGTACGACCCGGCCGGGCCAGAGGCCTGGCAGGGCACCTTCCGGCTGGTCACGCTGGTGCGCGCCGAGCTGGAGCCGGAGATGGCCGCGGATCCGCTGCTGCCCGAGGTGAGCTGGTCGTGGCTGACCGGTGCCCTGGAGGCGCACGGCGCCGAGTACGGCGAGCCGAGCGGTACCGTGTCGCGCAGTTCCTCGCACTACTTCGGCGGGCTGGCGGGGCGTGAGGGCTCGACCCAGATCGAGATCCGCGCCTCCTGGACCCCATGTGAGGGCACCGGCGGCGTGCCGGATGTGGCGGCGCACCTGGCGGGCTGGTGCGACCTGTTGTGCACGAGCGCTGGGCTGCCGCCGGTGACCGGGCCGAGCGGGGGCGGCGTCGCGCCGACCGCCGTCCTACCGCTGCCGAAGCGGCGCGGCCCGCAGCAGCCGCGCTGACCCGGGCCGACTCACTTACCGCGAGAACGGCCGCCTCACGCCCGTTGACCGGGACTGTCACACCTTCGATCGACAACGATCGACAAGCTGTCCGAATTGCCGGAATTGTTACTAAACAAATCGTGATCTTTCTCTAAAGCCGGACGGGGGAGCTGCCGAAGGGAACTGTGACCCTTCCAGCCACTCCCCAGGAGGCCCGGTGTCGGTTCTTCTCGAACACCCCACAAGCCTGGTCGCCTACCGCCCGAACAAGCCGACCGCCATGGTGGTCGTCGCCGATCCCCGCGTCCGCTCCACCGTGACCCGCCACCTGTGGGCCCTGGGAGTACGCGACGTGATCGAGGCGTCGTCCATCGCGGAGGCTCGGCCCCGGGTCGGCACCCCCCGCGACATCTGTGTGGCCGACGTCCACCTCCCCGACGGCTCCGGCCTCACCCTGCTGGCCGAGACCAGGGCGGCCGGCTGGCCGAACGGCCTCGCCCTCTCCGCCGCCGACGACATCGGAGCCGTACGCAACGCCCTGGCGGGCGGCGTGAAGGGCTACGTCGTCACCGGCACCCGCAACAACCTCGGGCTGCCAGGCCGCCCCGGCGCCGCCCCCATCGGCGCCGCCGGACAGCGCATCCAGCGCCGCCCGCCCGGCGCCCCCGGGCACGGCGGTGGCTACCGCGAGCTGTCGGGCCGCGAGGTCGAGGTGCTGCGGCTGGTCGCGGAGGGCCAGTCCAACAAGGCGATCGGCGTGTCCATGGGCCTGTCCGCGCTTACGGTGAAGTCCCACCTGGCGCGGATCGCCCGCAAGCTCGGCACCGGCGACCGGGCCGGGATGGTGGCTGTCGCTCTGCGTACCGGCATCATTCACTGACCGTTAACCGAACGTAACAACACCCCGAGCCGCCCGCCGACGGAACGTTCCGTCGGCGGGCGCTTGCTGTACACAGATACCCTTTACACGTGACCGACGCCCGAGAGACCGCAACAGAAGCAGCACCGGCGCCGGTCCCGCTGCTGGACCCGCGCGAGGGAATCCCGCCGGTGACCGCCAGCCCGGAGGCTCTCGCCGACGTCGTCGCGGCCTTTGCCACGGGCACCGGACCTGTCGCCGTCGACGCCGAGCGCGCATCCGGTTACCGCTACGGACAGCGGGCCTACCTGGTCCAGCTGCGCCGCGCCGGAGCAGGGACCGCGCTGATCGACCCCGTGGGATGCCCCGACCTTTCGTCCCTGGGCGCCGCCCTCAACGGGACGGAATGGGTGCTGCACGCCGCCACCCAGGACCTGCCCTGCCTGGAGGAGACCGGCATGCGGCCGGCCCGCCTGTTCGACACCGAGCTGGCCGGCCGACTGGCCGGATTCGCCCGGGTCGGACTCGGCGCCATGGTCGAGGGCGTCCTCGGCTACACCCTCGAAAAGGGCCACTCCGCCGTCGACTGGTCCACCCGGCCCCTCCCCGAGCCGTGGCTGCGCTACGCCACGCTCGACGTCGAGCTGCTGGTGGACCTGCGCGACGCGCTCGAGGAGGAGCTGCGCACCCAGGGCAAACTGGACTGGGCCCTCCAGGAGTTCGCCGCCATCGCCGCCGCCCCGCCGCCCGCGCCGCGGGTCGACCCGTGGCGCCGTACGTCGGGCATGCACAAGGTGCGCCGACGCCGCCAGATCGCGGTCGTACGCGAGCTGTGGAACCTGCGGGACAGCATCGCCCGGGAACGGGACGTCTCGCCGGGCCGCGTACTCACCGACGCCGCGATCGTCGCGGCCGCGCTGGAGTTCCCGGCCAACGCGCACGCCCTCGCCGCGCTTCCCGGCTTCGGGCACCGTATGGGCCGACGCCAGCTGGAGCAGTGGCAGAGCGCGATCGACCGTGTCCGCGCCCTCCCCGAACGCGAACTCCCCCAGCCCGGCCCCGCCTACACCGGCCCCCCGCCCCCGCGCGCCTGGGCCGACAAGGACCCCGCCGCCGCCGCCCGCCTCTCCGCTGCCCGCGCCGCCGTCTCGGCCCTCGCCGAGGAACTCAACCTCCCCCAGGAAAACCTCATCACCCCCGACACCGTGCGCCGCCTCTGCTGGGACCCGCCCTCCGACCCCTCCCCCGACCAAGTCGCCCACGTCCTCACGGGCCTCGGCGCCCGCCCCTGGCAGGTCGAGCTCGTCACCCCGCTTCTCGCTGCCGCGCTGACCGTCCAGGCCCCCACGGCATAAGCGGGCTAGTTCAGCCCGTCCGGCGATTGAGGGCTGGGGGCACTCCCCCAGCCTTCGGCCGGGGGGACCCCCACCCAAACGAAGGTTTGAGGGAGAGCCCCCGGGCGGGCCCGGGCAGCGCCCCGGTTTCGGGAAGGGGCGGGATGGGGGGGGACAAAAGCGCAGCAACTGCTCCGCGCGTCGGCTTGATGGCCGATCACGCGCGCGCCTACGCTCGCCGGGCATTCCCGGCAAGAAGGGCAGGCGGCCATGGCTGTGCGGCGGGTTCCCAGAACGGCGGCGGCCATGCTGGTGGCAGCCTTGCTGGCGTCAGCATCCGGTGCAGCGCCGGAGGCGAAAGCAAGGGCCCGCGCCGCGCACACGATCGCGTATGACGACTACTCGTACAAGATCGACGGCAAGCGGCTGTATGTCTGGTCCGGGGAGTTCCACTACTGGCGGCTGCCGAGCCCATCCGCCTGGCGGGACGTGCTGGAGAAGATGAAGGCGGGCGGCTTCAACGCGACGTCCATCTACTTCGACTGGGACTTCCACTCCTCCGCCCCGGGGGTCTACGACTTCACGGGGATCCGGGACGTCGACCGGCTGCTGGACATCGCGGCGGAGATCGGCATCTACGTCATCGCGCGCCCCGGCCCGTACATCAACGCCGAGACGGACGGCGGCGGCTTCCCGGGCTGGCTGAGCACGCAGAAGGGCCGCGCAAGAAGCACCGCGCCGGACTATCTGGCGGCGGCCGACGAGTGGTTGTCGCGGATCGACCCGGTGATCGCGCGGCATCAGTTGACGGACGGCGGGGGGTCCGTGATCGCGTACCAGGTGGAGAACGAGCTCTACACGGACACGCCGGACGGCCACGCGTACATCCGGCATCTCGCGGCGAAGGCGAAGGCCGACGGGATCACGGTGCCGCTGGTGGGCAACCACAAGGGGATCTTCACACGTGAGCTGGACATCGACGGATACGACCGCTATCCGCAGGAGTTCGACTGCCGTCACCCGGACGTGTGGAGCCCGCTGCCCGACATGGCGTTCGCGCACAAGAAGGGCGAGCCGCTCTACCTCCCCGAGTTCCAGGGCGGGGCCTTCGACCCGTGGGGCGGGCCGGGCTACGACAAGTGCCGGCAGCTGACGAACGGCGACTTCGAGAAGGCTGCGTACGAGAACAACATGGCGTCGGGCTCGACCATGCAGAACTTCTACATGGTCTACGGCGGCACGTCCTGGGGCTATCTGGCCTCGCCGGGGTCGGTCTACAGCTCGTACGACTACGGCGCGCCGATCAGCGAGGACCGGCAGCTCACCGAGAAGTACCTGGTCGACAAGCGGCTCGGCTACATGGTGCAGGCCGTCGCGCCGCTGGCGAAGACCGCCAAGGTGGGCGACGCGACGGCGGCCGGAGGCGCGGTGCTCACGCGCACGCGCCGCAATCCGGACACCAGGACGGTCTTCACGGTCGTCCGGCACAAGGACGTCAACGACAAGTCGACCGACAGTGCGCGGATCGCGCTGGGCGGCCACCGCGACATTCCGGTGGTCGTCGCGGGCCGGGACTCCAAGCTGCTGGTCGCGGACTACGCCATGGACCACCAGCGGCTGGAGTACTCCACCTCGGAGATCATGACGCACGGTGTCGTCGGCGACGGCGGCCGCCGCCACGAGGACCTCGCCCTGCTGTACGGCCGCCGGGGGCAGGCCGGCCGGACGGTGCTGCGGTATGCGGCGCGGCCGAAGGTGACCATGCTGGCGGGGACCGTACGGCAGAGCTGGGACGCGGGCAGCGGCGACCTGCGGCTGGACTACACGCACCGCGGCCTCGCCCAGGTGCTGGTCGAGCCCCGTGGCGGTACGCCCCTGCGGCTGCTCCTCGCCGACGACGCGACCGCCGACACCTTCTGGCGGCAGGACACCGCGCGGGGCCCGGTGCTGGTGCGCGGGCCCGAACTGGTGCGTACGGCGTCGTACGCGGGCGGGGAGTTGAGGCTCACCGGTGACACGGACCGTACGACGCCGGTCCAGGTCTTCGACGGCGGCCGGGCCACGTCCGTGACCTGGAACGGCCGCCCGGTGCGGGACGGCCGGCTGCCGGGGCCGCGCCCGGTGACCCTGCCCCGGCTGACGGGATGGCGCCTCAGCCGGGAGACCCCGGAGGCCCGGCCCGGCTACGACGACTCGGGCTGGCGCACCGCCGCCCCCGCCGCCCTGGCCGCCGACAACAACGGCTTCCACGCGGGCTCGGTCTGGTATCGAGGCCACTTCACGGGCAGCGCCACGGGTGCCCGGCTGACGGCCTCCACCGGCAACGCCGGCGAGTGGCTGGTCTGGCTCAACGGCCGCTTCCTGGGCAGTACGCGCGACGCGTCCAAGGCCTTCCGCTTCCCGGCGGGCGCGGTCCGGCGCGGTCAGGACAACGTGCTGTCCGTCCTCACCGTCAACATGGGCCACGAGCAGGACTTCCGGGCCAACGACACCCACAAGAAGCCGCGCGGCCTCACCGCGGCCTCACTGGAGGGCTCGGGCCGCCGCATCGCCTGGCGCGTCCAGGGCGGCACGCTCGACCCCGTACGTGGACCCCTCAACGCCGGCGGCCTCTACGGCGAGCGCCACGGCTACCACCTCCCCGCTTACGACGCCCGCGCCTGGACCCCCGTCACCCTCCCCCGCCCCGACCGCACCCCCGGCGTCTCCTGGTACCGCACCACGCTGCCGCTCGCCCTCCCCGCCGGCCAGGACGTGCCCCTCAGCCTCGTCATCGCGCGGGAGCGGTCCCGCCACTACCGCGCGCAGCTCTACGTCAACGGCTGGATGGTCGGCATCTACGTCAGCGACCTCGGCCCCCAGCAGGCCTTCCCCGTCCCACCCGGCGTCCTGCGGACCGCCGGCCGCAACTCCCTGGCCGTGGCCGTCATCAACTCCGACGCCCACACGGGCGGCCTCGGCCGCATCACGCTCCGCGCGACCGGCAACCACGCCGTTCCCCCCGCATTGTGGGTAGGCCGTTCCGCCTGAGGCGAGCGAAGCGAGGTGGAGGTCCCCCGGCCGGAGGCTGGGGGGAGGATTGCCACAACGCGCCCCCGGAGGAGACCCGGGGTGGGGTGTGACGGCACACACCCCCGTGCCGGGCTGGGCACATTCATTACCCGCGAGTAGCATGGACCTGGCGACGCAGCCCGCAGGGATGGCGCGCGCCGGAGTGCCCCCGCATCTGGAGGAGAGCCAACGTGCCTCGTACCGCTAGGGATGTCGTCTTTGTCGACGGCGTCCGCACCCCGTTCGGCAAGGCGGGCCCGAAGGGCATCTATCACGAGACCCGCGCCGACGATCTGGTGATCAAGTCCATCCGGGAGCTGCTGCGGCGTAACCCCAGCCTCCCCCCGGAGCGCATCGACGAGGTCGCGGTGGCCGCGACGACGCAGATCGGCGACCAGGGCCTGACCCTGGGCCGTACGGCGGCGATCCTGGCCGGGCTGCCGAAGAGCGTTCCCGGCTTCTCCATCGACCGGATGTGCGCAGGCGCGCTGACCGCGGTGACGACGACGGCCGGCGGCATCGCCTTCGGCGCGTACGACGTGGTCGTGGCCGGCGGCGTGGAGCACATGGGCCGCCACCCGATGGGTGAGGGCGTGGACCCGAATCCGCGCTTCGTGTCGGAGAAGCTGGTCGATGACTCCGCGCTGTTCATGGGGATGACGGCGGAGAACCTGCACGACCGGTTCCCACACATCACCAAGCAGCGCGCGGACGAGTACGCGGTCCGGTCGCAGGAGAAGGCCGCGAAGGCGTACGCCAACGGCAAGATCCAGCAGGACCTGGTGCCGATCTCGGTGCGCCGCAGCAACCCCGAGGCCGGCGAGACCGGTTGGGGCCTGGCGACCACCGACGAGCCGATGCGCCCGGGGACCACCCTGGAGAGCCTGGCCGCCCTCAAGACCCCGTTCCGCGCCCACGGCCGCGTGACGGCGGGCAACGCGGCGGGCCTGAACGACGGCGCCACCGCCTCCCTGCTCGCCGCCGAGGACGTGGCGCAGGAGCTCGGGCTGCCCATCAAGGCCCGGCTGGTCTCGTACGCCTTCGCGGGCGTGGAGCCGGAGGTCATGGGCATCGGCCCGGTGCCGGCGACCGAGAAGGCCCTCGCCAAGGCGGGGCTGAGCATCGACGACATCGGCCTGTTCGAGGTCAACGAGGCCTTCGCCGTCCAGGTACTGGCCTTGCTGGACCACTACGGCATCGCCGACGACGACGAGCGCGTCAACCAGTACGGCGGCGCGATCGCGTTCGGCCACCCACTGGCCTCCTCCGGCGTGCGTCTGATCACGCAGCTGGCCAGCCAGTTCGCCGAGCAGCCGCACGTGCGCTACGGCCTGACGACGATGTGCGTCGGCTTCGGCATGGGCGGGACGATCATCTGGGAGAACCCGCGCTGGAGCGAAGCGACCATCAAGCACAGCGACGGAGGCAGCAAGTGAGCACCACGACCGCCGAGCTTCTCAGGGGAGCGGCCGAGCTGTTCCCCGACGAGGTCGTGACGCAGGCGCACGTGCGCCACATCGACCTCCCCGGCGCCGGGCGCTTCGCGCTCATCACGCTGGACAACGGCCTGGACCACACCAAGCCGACCACCTTCGGACCCCAGTCGCTCGCCAACCTCGACAAGGCGATCGACCAGGTCGAGAAGGAAGCGGCCGAGGGCACGATCACCGGCGTCGGCATCACCGGCAAGCCGTTCATCTTCGCGGTCGGCGCCGACCTCAAGGGCGTCGAGCTGCTGAAGAAGCACGAGGACGCGCTCGCCATCGGCAAGGGCGGCCACGAGGTCTTCAAGCGGCTGTCCGGCCTCGCGGTCCCGACCTTCGCGTACTACAACGGCGCTGCGATGGGCGGCGGCGTCGAGGTCGGCCTGCACTGCGCCTACCGCACGGTCTCCGCGGCGCTGCCGGCCTTCTCCCTCCCCGAGGTCTTCCTCGGTCTGGTGCCCGGCTGGGGCGGCTGCACGATCCTGCCGAACCTGATCGGCGCGGACCGCGCGGTCTCGGTCATCATCGAGAACTCGCTCAACCAGAACAAGCAGCTCAAGGGCGAGCAGGTCTACGATCTCGGCATCGCGGACGCGATCTTCGAGGGCGCGGACTTCCTGGAGCAGTCGCTGCTGTGGACCGCGGCCGTCCTCAAGGGCGAGCTCGAGATCGTACGTCCCGAGGTGGACCGCGGCGAGGCCTGGGACCAGGCCGTGGAGCGCGGCCGCTTCATCGCCGACTCCAAGGTGCACGGTGCGGCCCCGGCGGCGTACCGGGCGCTGGACATCATCGCGGCGGCCAAGAACGGCGACCTGCAGCAGGGCTTCGACGCCGAGGACCAGGCGCTGGCAGACCTGATCATGGGCGGCGAGCTGCGCAGCGGCATCTACGCCTTCAACCTGGTCCAGAAGCGCGGCAAGCGCCCGGCCGGGGCACCGGACAAGAACCTGGCCCGTCCGGTCAGCAAGGTGGGTGTGGTCGGTGCCGGTCTGATGGCGTCGCAGCTCGCGCTGCTGTTCGCGCGCCGCCTCGAAGTGCCGGTGGTGCTCACCGACATCGACCAGCAGCGCGTTGACAAGGGCGTGGGCTACGTCCACGGCGAGATCGACAAGCTGCTGCTGAAGGGCCGCGTCAACCGGGACAAGGCGAACCGCCTCAAGGCCCTGGTGTCCGGCTCGCTCGACAAGGCCGAGGCCTTCGGTGACGCGGACTTCGTCATCGAGGCGGTCTTCGAGGAGATCGGCGTCAAGCAGCAGGTCTTCGCCGAGGTCGAGGCGGTCGTCTCCCCGACGGCCATCCTGGCGACCAACACCTCGTCGCTGTCGGTCTCGGAGATGGCCTCGAAGCTGGAGCACCCGGAGCGGGTCGTCGGCTTCCACTTCTTCAACCCGGTCGCGATCCTCCCGCTGCTGGAGATCGTGCGCGGCGAGCAGACCGATGACGCGTCGCTGGCCACGGCCTTCGCGGTGGCCAAGAAGCTGAAGAAGACCGCGGTCCTGGTGAAGGACGCCCCGGCGTTCGTCGTCAACCGCATCCTGACCCGCTTCATGGGCGAGATCCAGAACGTCATCGACGAGGGCACCCCGGTCGCCGTCGCCGAAAACGCCATCGAGCCGCTCGGCCTGCCGATGTCGCCGCTGGTGCTGCTGGAGCTGGTCGGCCCGGCGATCGGCCTGCACGTCTCGGAGACCCTCAACCGGGCCTTCCCGGACCGCTTCACGGTCTCCCCGAACCTGGCCGCCGTTGTCAAGGCCGGCAAGCGCGGCTTCTATGTCTACGACTCCGGCAAGCCGGAGCTGGACCCCGAGGTCGCCGCGCTGCTCGTCCAGGGCGACAGCGTCCTGTCCGCGGAGCAGGTCCGCGCCCGCGTCCTGGACGCCGTGGCGCAGGAGATCGGCCTGATGCTGGAGGAGGGCGTGGTCGCCGAGGCCCAGGACATCGACCTGTGCCTGATCACCGGCGCCGGCTGGCCGTTCCACCTGGGCGGTATCACCCCGTACCTGGACCGTGAGGGCGTCTCGGAGCGGGTGAACGGCAAGCCGTTCCTGGCCCCGGGCGTCGCGAGCGTGCCCGCGTAACAGGGCCCTTCGGAGCGCCGGTTGTACCGCCCGTCAGGGCGCGTACGGCCGGCGCTCCGGCTTTTGGCGGTCAGGCTGCCCCGGGCCGGCGTGGCGCCTCGGCGGCCGGACCACGGGCGGTGTAGAAGGCCACGGTCAAGTCCTTGACGAGTGCCTTTCGTTCGTAGTCGTCGAGCTGGACCAGGCCCCGGTCGGTGAGGCCGCGGACGGTCTCGGATACGGCGGCCAGGACGTCGTCGAGGACCGCACGGCGGTGCCTGGCGTCCAGCGCGGCGAGCTGGGAGCGGTGCATGGCGGCGGCGATGGCCGGGGCGTAGTCGAGGCGGACCGGGCGGGCCGAGAAGACCTCGACGCCGACCGGGCGCATCTCTGCGGCCAGCAGCGCGGTGAGCTCGTCGCCGACGCGGTCGGAGTCGCGCAGCGTCGGGCCCGGGCCCCGGAAGTCGTCGGCGGGCAGCCGGGACAGGATGCGGGCGACGGCCGCCTCGACCTGCTCGCGCAGATAGCGGACGTGGTCGTCGACGGCGAAGGAGGCGCGGGCGGTGTCGCGGACCCGCCAGACCAGCAGCACGGTGGCGTGCAGCGGGGCGCCGGAGGCGTCGGTGGCCTCGATCGGGCTGCTGCGCCAGTGCCGCAGGCTGACGTCGGTGCGGCGGCGGCCCAGCAGCGGGCTGATCCACAGCAGGCCGGTGCGGCGGACCGTGCCCCGGTAGGCGCCGTGCCGGGTGAGCACCCATACGGAGCCGGGCCGCCCCCGGGCGAGCCCGCCGGCGGCGAAGGCGGCCAGCGCGGCGAGCAGGGCGACTGCGCCCCACAGGCCGGTGACGGTGATCCGGCCGCTGTCGGGGGCCGTTGGGAGCACCGCGTGCCCCACGAGGCGGACCGGGAGGGTGCCCGCCTTCCACAGCAGCCAGCCCGCGGTGCCTGCGGCGGCCAGGACGGTCAGGACAGCGAGCCAGCCGGGAAGGGGGCGGCCGGGGCGCTCGGTGAGGTCGGAGGTGACGGGGGTCGTGGGGGTCGTGGCTGCGTATCCGGCCTGGGCTTCGGCTGCGTGGGTCGTCACGAGAAGAGTCGCCTCCATGTCTCGGGTCCGGGATAGCCGTCCGCCTCGGTACTGGACCATCCCTGGGTGCGCTGGAAGGCCTCGACCGCTCGCCGGGCGGCCTCGCTCCAGTCGGGGCCGGGCCCCGTGGGGTAGTACGCGCCGAAGCCCTTGGCGGCCAGCTGCCGCCCGAGCCTGAGCACGTCCTCGTTGGCCTGGCCGGGCCGGAAGCGGGCGGCCCCTGGGTAGGAGGGGCCCGGGGCGCCCCCACGGGTGGCCGGGGCCGCGATGTCGGTGCCCTCGCCCCGTACGAGGTACCGCCAGGTGGCCGGACCCGGGATGCCGTCCGCGTCGTCGCCCGACCAGCCCTGGGAGTGCTGGAAGGCGGCGGTCGCCCGGCGGTCCGAGGCCGACCACTTCGGGTCCGGACCGACCCGGTAGTACGGGGTCGCGCCGCGCCCGGCCAGCATCCGTCCGAGCCGATTGACGTACGGGTTCTCGGCGCCGGGGCCGAAGGATCCGGTCCCGGGGTAGACGTCGTCGGGGGCGGGCTTCCGGATGTACTTGTAGCGGTAGGGGACGTAGTCCGAGGAGTGCGACCAGTAGGCGAAGGGCGTGGTCCTGATCCGGGCGTGCGGCTTGGCCTGCTCGTAGGCGATGTACTCCTCGTGCTCGGCGTCGGCCCAGCCGCCGAAGATGGTGACGTGCGAACCGGTCTCCGGTTCCTCGGGGTTGTGGAACAGCAGGATGTCGCCCGGCATCAGCTGGTCCACCCGGATCCGCTCCGCGTAGTCCGTCAGACTGCCGGTCCACGCGCTGTCGCCCAGGCCCCAGGCCATCGACACGAAGCCGGAGCAGTCCTGGCGGTATCCGTCCCGCCAGGACGCGTCCATGTTGTACGGGACCGCCGCGTCGACCCAGGTCCGTGCCCGCTCCAGAATCTGATCGCGCGTCAGGCGGAGCGGGGTCGTGGTGGCGGGGGTTGTCGCGGCGACGGCGGCAGGAACCGGTGCGACGAGGGCGGCGGTACCGGCGGCGGCCGCCACGACCACCAGGGCCCGGGCGGCGGCCGGCGCCGGTCGGCAACTGCCGTAGCCGCGTGCCGCGGAGGCGGCGAGCCGCTGCCGGGCGCACTCCTCACAGACGCAGCCGGGCAAGGGTTCGACCTCGTCGAACACCGGTGTGGACATGCGCACCACCACTCCTCCGCTCCGGCGTGAAAGGGACGCCGTATGCCTTCAATACCCCATTTCTCCTGAAAGTTGACGAAAGGAGGAATTGATGGGAAAGGCATACCGGAGGATTCCGGGGTGGTGAGTTCGGGTGAGGTCAGGTCACCCTGTGGTGGTGGTCGTCGTCGCCGCCGCCTCGGCGTTCGCCACGGCCTGCTTCACCTGTGCGCGCAGCTTGGCCGGGCTCGGGTCGGCCACCGTCGCGCCGTTGATCTGCAGCACCGGGGCTGCCGTGAAGCCGGACGCCGTGAACGCCTGCTGGGACTTGCGGACCCAGCCGTCGTGGTCACTGCCCTGTACGCAGGGCACGAACTTCGCGTCGTCGATCTTCTTGGCCTTCTTGGCGAGTTCCTTCAGCAGCTTCTGGCTGTCCAGACCGTCGACCTTAGGGTCCGTCGGTTGGGCCGCCCACACCTGCGCCACGTACTCCTGGAATCGGCCCTGGTCCTGGGCACAGGCCGCCGCGTTCGCCGCCACGAGGGCGCCCCGGCCGCCGTTCGCGGTGTCGGACTGCGTGACGAGCCGGTAGTCGATCTCCACCTGGCCGGTGGCCAGCAGCTTCTGGAAGACCGCCGCGTACTGCGCCGCGAAGGCCTTGGACGCCGGGCTCCGCAGGTCCTCGTACACCGTGAGCGCCACCGGGATCGTCGGCTTCACCGGCAGCCCGAGCAGGTCCGTGCCCGTCGCGCCGGTCGGGACCTTGACCGTGGTCTCCTTCGTCCCGCGCACATGCGCACCGATCACGGCGGACCCGCCGAAGACGACTGCGAGCGCCACGACCGTCCCCACGTAGGGCCGCCACCGGCCGCCGCGCCGCTTTGCCGCCTTCGGCGCGTTGGACTTCGTCATGAGCCGTCACCTCGATCAACACCGTGCGTCCGTACGGCGCATTTGTACCACCGCGAGCGGACAGCCGCCGTGGCAGGGTGGCCCCGTGGACACGGAAACCGATACGCACACCCGCCCTCTGGTCATCGTGGACGCCGCCAACACGGTGGGCTCCGTCCCCGACGGCTGGTGGCGCGACCGGCGCGGGGCCACCGAGCGGCTGCGCGACGCCCTCGCCCCGCTGGCCGAGCGGGGCCTGCCGCCCGCCCCCGGCGTGCCCGACTGGGCCACCACTCCCCCGCTGGAACTCGTCCTCGTCGTAGAGGGCGCGGCGCGTGGTGTTGACTCGGTCCCCGGCGTCCGCGTCGTCGCCGCCCCCGGCAGCGGCGACGACCTCATCGCCGACCTCGCCGCCGCCGCCGACCGCCCCTGCCTTGTCATCACCGCCGACCGCGAACTCCGCCGCCGCGTCGCCGCCCACGGCGCCGCAGTAGTCGGCCCCAAGGTGGTCCGCCCCTAGCGGGTTGGCCCAGCGCGCCCGCACCCGGGCGACGGCTCGCACCACGACGCGATGGGTGGCCGAAGGTGCGTCGGCGGCCTGAGGCCCGTGGCCGGGTCGGGCCGGCCCTCCCCCTCAGCTTCGCGAGGGGGCACCCCCACCCAGCGTCTGGCTGGGGGAGGACGGCTTACCCCCAACCCGGACGCCTTAACGGTCCACGCGCTCGTACAGCACCGCGCCGTCCACCGTCGCGACAGCCTCGTAGTGGTCGGCCAGCAGCGCGGCCAGAGTAGGAATATGCGAGGGCCCGTACGGGGCGCCGCGGGAGTCGTCGACGATGAGGTCGGCGGGGTGGCGGGCGAGGTCGCGGCGGAAGTG
Organism: Streptomyces soli; assembly: GCF_003999195.1. Classification (GTDB taxonomy): domain Bacteria; phylum Actinomycetota; class Actinomycetes; order Streptomycetales; family Streptomycetaceae; genus Actinacidiphila; species Actinacidiphila soli. The sequence goes on along the minus strand of NZ_RJVR01000364.1, from coordinate 814 downwards.
GCGCCAGGCACCGGGGACGGCGTACTGCTCGCCGACGCGGGCGCCGCCGCGGCCGCCGCTGAAGTTGGTGAGGAAGCCGGCGGTGAGGAAGCGGGTGGCGGGGGTGCGGTCGGCCAGCCAGTAGTGCTCGGGGTGCATGCCCCAGACCAGCAGGGTGTCGTTGGCGGAGGTGTGCTGCTGCACGGCGGCGGCAACCGTGTGCGCATGGTCCAACTCGGTGCGCGGCACCGTGAAGCCCCAGGTCAGGAAGACCCCGGCGGCCAGCGCCGTCCAGACCGCGGCAGCCTTCCACCAGCGCGGCAGCTGCCGGAGCGCGGCCACGCCGAGCAGCACGAGCGGGGGCAGCAACTGAAGGTAGTAGTGGCCGTAGAACTGGAAGCCGACCACCACCGCGAGGACGGACGCCGCGAGCCACAGCCACAGGTCGGAGTCCGCGAACCGGCGCCGCCGCACCGCAAGGTACGCCGCCGGAAGCACCAGCCCCGCACCGGCGGCCACCAGGATGCCCGCATTGCCGAGGGCGCGCTCCAGCGCGAGCAGCCAGGCGCCCGAGGCCGAGGCGTACGTACCCGAACCGGTGACCGTCCAGAAGACGAACCGCCGGGCCCCGACCACCAGCGCGACGACGGCCACCGGCACCGCCATCCCGGCGGCCAGCCGCACCCACGCCCAGGCCCAGGCGGTACGGGCCGAGCCGGCGCTGTCGCCCGGCGCGGCGGAGAAGAACAGGTCCGGGCCCCGCCGGGTCCCGGGGAGGCCTGCCCGCAGAAGCCGCAGCGGCGGCAGGACGGCCTCGCCGGCCGTGGCGGGCAGC
>NZ_RJVR01000122.1 GCF_003999195.1 Streptomyces soli | reverse complement strand
GGGTCTCGGGGGCGAGCAGCGTCTCGGCCGCGACCATGGCGATGTCGGCCGCGTCGACGAAGGCTTCCGCGCCGGCACCGGTCGGTACGGTGATCGCCCCGTCGACGACCGGCAGGTGTGCGTCGCTGAAGTTCTGCATCCCCCATGCGGGGCGCAGGATGGAGTGCGTGATGGCCCCTCGGGCGGCGAGGTCGGCCTCGACGGCCCTGATGTCCACTTCCGGTGGCGCCTGGTCGACGCCGTACGTGCTGAGGTACGTGACGTGGCGTACCCCTGCGGCTTCGGCTAGGTCGAGGAAGGCGGCCACCTGGTCGGCGTAGGTGACCCGCAGGACGGGCGTGACGAGGTAGAGCCGGTCGACACCGTCGAGGGCACTGGGGCGGGTGGTCGGGTCGTCCCAGTCGAACAGCACGTCGGCGCCGTGGCGCGCCGCGGTGCGGGCACCCAGCCCCCGCTCGGCGAGGTTCCTCGCCACGTGCGAGCCGGTCCGGCCGGTGCCGCCGAGGACGAGAGCGGTCTTCGCCCGCTCCGTCGGCTACAGCTCGCCCTACGCCTTCGCAGCCGCCTTCCGGCGCCACCACGGCGAGCCGCCCGGGACCTGGCGGCAACGGGAGTCGCTCCGCGCGCAGACACGCCCCGGGAACGATCCCCATGCCCGCTGACACCGTCCGGCTCCCCAGCGGCACTCCCCCCGGGAGTGGTTGAGCTGGGCTTGTTCCAGCGCGAGCGGGGCGTACGGAGCAAGTGCGGGCGACTGCGGCCCCTTGGCCCGTAGGCTTGGGACTCCTCGATCGGACAGCGGGAGTGCGACGCGCTGCCACGGGGCTGCATGTCACCGGCGCTGACTCAGGTGCGGGGCTGCATGTACTCGAAGACGGAGCCGTCCGGGTGGCGGGCGAGGATCCTGGTTCCGTTGGGGACTTCCTCTGGTTCATCGAGGATCTCGGCGCCGGCCTTGGCGAGGGCGTCGAGCACGGTGGCCAGGGACTCGACGATGACGGTCCCGTTCTGCGAGACGTACTTCTCCAGCGGGCCGGAGTAGAGCAGGAACGGCCCTACCAGTGCCAATTCCAGGTCGTGGTAGGGGAACCGGCGGACGTCCACGTCCCCGGCCAGGTCCTGGTAGAGAGGGATCGCATCCTCGAGGTTCTCGACTTCGACGTTCGCGATCACTGTTCGGATGTTGCTGCTCATGGGAATTTTCCTTGCTCAGTTTGCGGAGAAGGCGGGGTAGTCGGTGTAGCCCTCGGTGTGGCCGGCGTAGTAGGTGTCGCGATTGCCCTCGGCCAGCGGGTAGCCGTGGGTGAATCGTTCGACCAGGTCGGGGTTGGCGATGAAGGGGGCGCCGAAGGAGACGGCGTCGACGATCTGGTGGTGGAGGATCTCGTTGCCGAGTTCCTGGGTGAAGCCGAGGTTGGCGACGATGTTGCCCTGGTAGTGGGCGCGGTAGCGGGAGAACACGGCGATGCGCTCCTCGAGAGTGCCGGGCGAGCCCAGGAGGTGGAGGTATGCCAGGTTGCTGCCGCCCAGCTTCTTCAGCAGCTGGTCGTAGTCCGCAAGCGTTTCCTCGTCGGCGGTGAAGGCTCCGACGCTCCAGTACGGGGAGAGCTTCACGCCGACGCGGTCGCTGCCCCATACGTCGCTGACGGCATCGAGGACGTCGAGGAGGAATTGGGCCCGCTTCTCGCTGGTGCCTCCGTAGGCGTCGGTGCGCTGGTTGAGGCGGGGGTTGAGGAACTGCGGGATCAGGTGGGAGCCCTGGGCGTGGATTTCGAGGCCGTCGAAGCCGGCGCGGCGGGCGTTCTCGGCCGCGTGGCGGTAGGCGGCGATGGTGCCGGCGATCTCGGCGGCGGTGAACGCGCGGGGGGTGAGGGTGTCCTTCGGGCCGGTCGGGGTGAAGGACTTCTCGCCGGGGTTGACGGCCGAGGGCCCCGCGGGCAGGCGGCCGCCGAGGTGGTCGGGATGGGAGACCGCGCCGACGTGACCGAGCTGGGAGACGATCCGACCGCCCGCCTCGTGAACGGCCTCGGTGACCTCCGTCCAGCCGGCGGTCTGCGCGTCGGTGTAGATGCCGGGGACGTTGATGTAGCCGATGGCGTCCTTGCTGACCCAGGTGCCCTCGGTGACGATCAGGCCGGCGCCGGCGCGCTGCGCGTAGTAGGTCGCCGTCGCCGTCAGGTCGCTGGGGGCCAGGTCCGCGTTCTGGGCGCGGGCGCGGGTCATGGGGGCCATGACGATGCCGTTGGGCAGCTCAAGTGCGCCCAAGCGGACGGGCTGCAGTAGGGGCTGGACGGTGGAGGCTTGGGGCTGGCTGGTCATGAGGATCTTTCCTTGTACGGGTGGGTTGATCGGTGGGAGCGGGGGTCTGGCTCAGTCCTGTTTGAGGACGTGGAGGCCGGAGAGCGGGGCGCCGAGCTGCATGAGGCGTCCGCCCTCGCGCAGGGAGCCGAGGTCGACGGGAGCGAACCCGAACCCGGCGGTCAGGTCCTTGACGGTGGTCTTGGCGTCGGCGTCGTCACCGGCCAGGAACAGCACCTGGCGTCCGGCCTCGTGGCGCGGGTCGGCGGCGATGTACTGGCCGTAGAGGGTGTTGAACGCCTTGACGACGCGGGCGCCGGGCAGCAGCGAGGCGACGTACTCGCTGCCGGTCAGCTCGCCCAGGTCGGCGATCTTCGGGTTCGGGGGCGGGGAGGCGAACTGGTTGGTGGCATCGACCACGATGCGCCCCTCGAAGGGCGGCAAGTCCGCCACGGCGTCCGGCACTTGGGGCCAGCCGACGGCGAGCACGACGAGTTCTGCCGCAGCGGCTTGCTCGGGAGTGCCGGCCCGGGCGAGCGGTCCGAGGGTTTCGGCGGGGCCGGCCAGGGAGGCGGGGCCGCGGCTGTTGCTCAGCACGACCTGGTGGCCGTGGCGGACCGCGTGCCGGGCGATGGCCTGGGCGACGGTTCCGGCGCCGAGGGTTCCGATCTTCATGACAGTGCCCTTCGTGAGGTTCAGGAGGTGGGGCTGGTGAGCAGCACGGTTCCGCTCTTGCCGGGGCGGCGGACATGCCCGATGGCCTGCGCGAAGTCGGCGAGGTCATAGCGGGCGGCGACTTCGAGCAGCTCCGGGGCGTTCGCGGCCAGGCGGGTGGCGAAGGCGACGTCCTCGGCCCGCTGCTCGGGCGTGCGGGTCAGCCACTGGCCGATGGACACGCCCCGCACGGTCAGGGCCCGCGGGGTCAGCGCCAGGGACTCCAGGGGCGTGCTGCCGGAGCCGAGCCGGCCGTAGGAGATCAGCGTGCCGCCGTCGGCGAGCAGCGCGGCCAGGTCACGGGTGAGCGATCCGCCGACCGCGTCGAGGACGACCTGGGCGCCCTGCCCGCCGACGGCGTCCTGGACCTGCTCAGGCCAGTCCACGTCGGCCGTCGAGATCGTCGGCAGTCCGGGGAAACGCTGACGCAGGGCCTCCGCTCCGGTGGCACTGCGTACCAGATTGACCAGCGGGAAGCCGTGCTTGAGTGCGGCCGCGCCGACCACCTTGCCGATCGACGAACCGGCCGCCGTCTGCACCACCGGCCCCGTCTGGCCGTGCTGCGCGTCCTCGACCGCCCGCAGCAAGCTGAGCAGCGTAAACGGGTTGACCAGCATCAAGGCCGCGGTCTCATCACTCACACCTTCGGGCACCGGCACCACAAGATCGGACGGCGCCGTGACGAGGTCACTCCACGTGCCCGGTACCGGGAAGACCGCCACCCGCTGGCCGGGCCGTAGGTCCCGTACGCCCTCGCCGACGGACTCGACGATGCCCATCCCCTCCACGCCGGGGATCCGCGGCGCCGCGAACCGCTGCGGCGGCCCACCCGGAAAGCCCTCCACTCCTCCCAGGTCGCCGGGGCGAATCGGCCGGGCCAGCACCCGCACCTGCACCTGGCCTGCGGCGGGCGCGGGCGGGTCCGGCAGCGCGCTCAGGCGCAGTACCTGAGCCGCATCGCCCTGCCGGTCGTAGGTGATGGTGCGCATGGCGCTCCCCTTCCACGAACTATTGATGACGAGCATCATTGAAACTCCAACTATGATGAGAGGCATCATCGAAAAGGTCAAACCGAGAGAGATGCGAAAGGACGGCCATGCCGCGGATCACCAAGGAGGACAAGGCCCGTAACCGGCAGAACATCCTCGATGCGGCGGGCCGCATGTTCCGTTCGCAGGGCATCGACGCGGTCGGCGTCGCCGAGCTGATGAAGGAGGCCGGCCTCACTCACGGCGGCTTCTACAACCACTTCGCGTCCAAGAACGACCTGGCCGTGGAGGTGTGCGGGGCTTCCTTCGCCGCCTCGCTAGGGGGCCTGGCCCGGGCCGTCGAGGACGGCCCGGGCGAGTCGGGCTCTCCGCTGGAGCGGGTCGTCGCCGGGTATCTGTCCGCCGCGCACCGTGACGCCGAGGACGGCGGCTGCCCCTCGGCGTCCCTGGTCGTGGACGCCGGACGGCACAGCGAAGCCGTACAAAGCGCGTACGCCGACGGCGTGGAGGGCTACCTTTCCGGCTTCGCCGCCGAATTCCAGCGCGAAGCCGAGGAGGACGGGCGGGACCTCGACCCGGCCGAGGCCCGCCAACGAGCCGTCCGCCTTCTCAGCGAACTGGTCGGCGCGGTGGTGATCTCACGCGCGGTACGCCACGTCCAGCCCGAACTCTCCGACGAGATCCTCCAGGCCGGCCGTAGTCACGCCCTCGACTGACGCGTCTCAAGGCCGCCACGGGGACGTGGCGCAGAGGTGTGCGCGAGAGACGTGCCGGCTCCGGTCTCCAGGTCGCCCGCGAAGAGCCCGGAGCGCTGCCTAATGGGAGCTACCGGGTCGGTCAGACTCGGTGCCGTAGCCGCCAGCAGGTGAGCACTCATGCCGCCGGAAGCGTTTGAGTTCTGTGGTCAGACCGTGCCCCTGCTGGTCGGCCGGGAGGCCTGACCGCTGATGGGGTGGCGTGCCCGCCCCATGGGGCGTGAGCACTGGATCCATTAGGCCGCGTGCCGCGCCTTCCGCAGGCTGCTGAGCGATGTGAACGACGTGACCGGGAGGGTCTGTTGCTGCTGATTGGCGATGACTGGGCGGAGGATCATGTGCGCCACGAGCCGCTTGAAGTCGAGCGGGGGTGAAAGACCTTCGATTCCTGGTCGTCGCAGCCGCTGGGTGAAGCCGAGGGCAGCCTGATCCGGGAGACGCCGGGGAGGGTGGGAGCAGCCCTGACAACGCCGGGACGTGCGCGGCGTTGGCCGTTGGGCGAAGGCGATTTGGGAAGGTCACCTGCACAACGGAGCTTCGTTGCGTATGTCGCGCGCCAACCGCACATTGTCACACCGCCGTGACCTGCACAGACACCTACAAGATCACCCCGACTTTGAAATTGCCCTGCTCACGCGAGTTCTGCCATGTGCAGGGCCATCTGCTTACGCACCAGGGGAAAATGCCCAACGACGGAGAACGCAGCATTGCGCGCGAGTTGACCAGGGCGATTACTGACGATGGACGCGCGCGTCATCATGTTCGTGAAGCCGACGGTCGCTCGCGCCACCGGTCGACGCCGCTTCTCGTATCCGTCGAGATCGGCGTGAGCTGCACCTTTCAGCGAAGGCGAGAGCGTATGCGCGAGATCGATCGCGTCCTGGATCCCCAGGTTCATGCCCTGCCCTCCTGCAGGGCTGTGCACATGCGCTGCGTCACCCGCGAGAAACACCGGTCCTCGCCGGAACGCCGTGGCGATGCGATGGTGAACTCGGAACTGCGATTTCCAAGTGAGCTCCTTGACCAGCGCGCCGGTTGGACCTCGCCCGTCTAGGATCTGCTGAACGAAGTCCAGGCTGATGACCTCTGGCGCGCTTTCGACGGTCGCGAGCACGCGGCGCTGGTTCTCGGGGAGGGGGCCACTCACAACGATGCCGGCGGGGGAGAAGAAATTTTGTACCTCGTCGTAACGCAGCGGCCAGTCCAGGCGTGCGTCGGCGAGGACGAAGGATTGGCTGTAGTCGCCCCCAACGAATTCGATCTGCGTACTCTGACGGACGATTGAATGTGTGCCGTCTGCCCCGACGACGTAGCGGGCCTTGACGACCTCGTGGCCATCTGGCCCAATGACCTCGACTCTGGGCGAGTCCGCGTCAAGCGAGACACTCTTGACCAGATAGGGACGCTGCACCTTGCCACCCAGATCATGCAGACGCTCGGTCAGGATCGCCTCGGTCCTGTACTGCTGCAGGGTCAGCCCGGATCCACCGGCTTGATTCGGGAGTGATCGTTTCGGGGGTTTCGGGTCGTTGCTGGTGGAGGGGCCGGTGGTGGGTATGGGGTGTCCGCTGGT
>NZ_RJVR01000083.1 GCF_003999195.1 Streptomyces soli | reverse complement strand
TGCGACGGCGGCCCCCAGCGCAGAGGCAGTTCCCGCTGCGGAAGCCGCGGGACCCGGCGTAAAGCGCCGGGCGAGCAAGAAGGGCGCTGCGGGGAAGGTGGCGTCCACTGCGACGGCGGCTCCCAGTGACGAGGCGGCTCCCGCTGCGGGATCTGGCAGGGCCCGTAGGACGCGCCGGACGAGCAAGGCGACTGCCTCCGCTGGCGGTAACGGAGGCGTCCCTGCGCAGCGCAGCTTGGCGCAGGTACGGGCCTGGGCGCGGGAGAACAACAAAGAGGTCAGCACACGAGGCCCAATTCCCGCCGGATTGATGGCCGCCTACGACGAGGCCCACGCCTAAAGTCTCGCGCCCCGAGCCCTCGTCAGTCACCACATGTCGACCATCTTTGAACCTGCCGGCGGATACGGTGTCACGGACGATGTATCAGCCCGGCGAGCTGGCCCAGGGTCATTCTTTGTGCTCGGCCGCGTCGGTGCTGCTGCGCTGGTTGCGGGCTTCCTTCAATTGTGTTGTCTGCCGGCCTCACAACCGACAGTCATAATAATACACGCGTGGGGGTGGGGTGTCTACCTCGGCGCCGCCGGCTCTTGCCCCACCCTGGGTAATGCGGGCGGGAACGCGGGCTCTCGATCACGGCCAGGCCATCGCCAACTGCTCCGCCCCCACGCCCAGCGTCCGCCACGCCCCTGGCGAAGCCTGGCCGCACCTTGTCCCGGGCCATCGTCGGCGCGACGACGTCGAACCACTCCCGCACCGGATAGCTGTCACCACGGCGCAGCACCCACGAGCGCGGGATGCGGTACTCGTCCACCTCCACCTCGCCGCCCCGCGCGGCCGCCAGCTGACGCAGCCACTCCACCGCCCCGGCGCGCGTGTCGGCCACCCCCACGGTGCGGACGCTGCGCCAGGCCGGACCCTTGGTGTTCTCATCCCCGCCAGCCCAGATGATCCGCTGCACCCGGTACACCGACCAGGTGCCGGCGCCGCGCCCCCCACGCGTACATGCTGACCAATCTCCCCCTACCGGGCGAGGAGCACGACACCTCGGTCCTCGTCACCGCCCTCCACAACTTCGTCGCCGCCCGCACCCGCGAACCGCACGGCCAATCCCCCGGCGGACGGCCCGACGTGATCGTCGAAGCCCTGCGGGCGGTCGAAGCGCGGTCGGACTACGCCTGCCACCCGGCGACGACGGCCCTGCCCGGGCCGGCCTGGTCCGGTGGGGCGGGCTGCCGGGGGCGGGCGCGGTCGTGTGCGGTGAGGGCCTCGCGGAGGCGGGCGAGGAGAGAGACGACGCCAGGGCCGGAGGGGGCGGCGGCTGTGGCGAGTTCGATGGCGAGACGGGTCCTGGCCGAGTCGTGCCGGTACTGGACGCCGGAGAGGTTCGTACGGTTCGAGACCTGCATCCAGGTGATCTGGGCGCCGGGGTGCTCGACGCGGAGCAGCTTGGCGAAGAGCCATTCGCGCTTGGTCTTGCCGACGTGGAGGACGCGCTGATCGGTGACGATCACGGTTCCGGTGTCCCGGACCGTGACGCTTGCCCCGTTCGCGGCGGGCTGGACCAGCTCACCGGCCGTCACCCAGCGGACCTGTTCGCCTCGACGTCGCTTGCCCCAGGCCGGCGGCCAGTCGCCGTCTGCCGACTCGGTCTGGTCGAACTCGGCGGCGAACTCGGCGAGATCCACCAGTCGTTCGCGCTCCTGCTCCCACGCCTGGAGATCACGCTCATGGCGCTGCAAGGCGGCGCGGTACGCCTTCGCCTCACGCGCGGGTCGGGTCCGATAACGGATCATGACGACCGCGATGATCAGCGCAATCACCAACAGCAGCTTCAGAAGGAAGAGCAGCCACTCGCCGGCCGTCCAACTGTCGCCGATCGCGAAGTGAAGCCGCTTGGTCGTGACATTCCCCTGCGCATCCGTCGCCGTGACCGTCACGTCGTACGTGCCGGGGTCGAGCGCCCTGGTCAGGGTGGCGGGGCCCTGCCCGGCGGTATACCCGGGGAAGGCTCGCGCCGCGTGGGACCCGTACGTCACCGCGATGCGGGCACCTCGCTCGGTGGTGACAGCGAGGACGAGGTCTCCGTGCGTCGCGCGCTGGGCATCCCGTACGACCGTGAGCGCGGGCGCCACCGTGTCCACGACCAGGGCCTTGCCTGTGCTCAGGCCCGTACGGCCGTAGGCGTCGGTGACCTTGATGACCGGTGCCGGATATCTGCCGTCCGGCAGCCGGAGGGTGACGCCGGCCTTGCCATCGGCGTCAGCGGTGAAGGCCTGCTGTACGGAGTCCCCGATGCTCAGGGTGCCTTGGCTGCGCGGCGGTGCGGTGATGGTGAATTGCAGCCGGTCCGCGCCGGACCTGGCGGCGGCGACCCGGACTTGGGGAGCCAGCTCGGACACGGCCACCCGGAACTTCTGCTGGGCGCGCCGGACATTGCCCGCCTGGTCAGTCACCTCAAGGTGTGCGGTGTAGCTGCCGTTCGGGAGGGTGAATCCGAGGCCGGACGCCTCGCCGCCCCCGCCCAGCGCACCGGAGAACCGCTCCATGCGGCCGTCGACTGTCAGCTTGTAGGTCGCGTCCTCCTCGGAGGTGAGGTTCACGCGCGAACGCCTCATGCGGGGCAACGTCCTTGAGCTGAGAGACGTCGTCAGGGTCGGTGACGGCGTCGCCCTGGACGAGGATCTCGCCCGTGTCGAGGTCCTCGTACAGCGTGGGGCAGTTGCCGTCCTCGGATGTGGTGCCGATGAAGCGCAACCTGCGGGCCATGGCGTTCCCCTCTTGTACGGCCAGCCACCGTGGCCGACCCTGGCGCACGGTAGCGGCACACCCAGGGGCGCGACAGGGCGCCTCCGTCTGCTGCCGGTCTACGACGACGTGGTGCGCTGCGCCGTGGGTCGACCTGCCGGTTTCTGGCTGACGCTGCGCGCGGCTCTACGCGAGGACGGCTTCAGGCCGCAGCGTGAGCTGCTAGCTTCGTACGTCGCGGGTCACCTGTTGAGTTGGCTTTCCCCGGGCGTCCCGACCGGGTGTGACCGGTCGGGTGATCACCGTGTATCGAATCGGCGCGAGGGAAGTATGGATGTCGATCGAATCCGATCGCGCCGCAGCTTCCGGGAACGGCCCGGTTCACCTGAATCAGCCACCCGCGAAGTGCGGATCTAGCGGGCCGACGTACGCCTCCCCGAACAGGTCAGGCTGGCCGACGGTCGCCGCCGAGGCACCTTCTCCGGTGTAGGCGTCCAGCTTCCACTTGACCGGCTTCCAGCACTTCAGGCCCGCCTCGTGGTGCGTACCGAGCACGAGATGGTAGCGGGCGGCACGGTTGTACACGCGCACGGCGAAGTGACCGCTGAGCAGTTGCGAACGACGAAGAGCTCGGCCATAGGCGTCGGCGAAGGCACGAGTCCGGCTGGACGCGCCGCGCACGGGGACGGCGTCGGCCCATTCAGTGCTGGAAGCCGTCTCCACGTCCCCGTGGTACTCCGCAGTCAACGCAGGGTGTACTTCGTCCGAGCACGGAGCGAACGGCGGTGGCTGTTGGCGACCCGCAGCAGCAGTTCGTTGGCTTCGGAGGGGTTCGCCCAAACGTCCAGTGACATCTGGCGCGGCAGGTAGACCACACCGTCGATCTCGCAGACCAGGGCGGCGTCGCGGAGGTCGTCGCTGGTGCCGCCGGGGCCGAAGGTGGCGCGGACCATCGCCGTCCCGATGGTGGCGGGACCGCCGATGGTGCGCCGCTCACTGCCGCGGGAGGCGGATATGCGTTGGAGGTAGGCCGGGCGTGAGGTGTCACCCCCCTCGAGGTGGAAGAGCACGAGAACGGGTCGGTTGTCGCTCTCGTGCAGCCGGACGTACCGCATGGGGCGTGCTTTGACTTCGCGCACGGCGCGCAGGACGGGGCGGCAGCGGGACCAGCCGTCCACCGCGTACCAGCCGATCCGAGCCAGGCAGGCGATGGCGATGACACCGCACGCGTACCACTTCCAGTGGCCATGCCCGAAGCGGGGATCGGTGAAGACGGCGCAGGCGAGGCCGAGGGACCACCAGGCGCCCGTGCCCAACGTCGTGCGCAGCACCCAGGAACGGGCTGAGGGTACCGTGGCGCGTCGGGGCGGGGAGACGCGGGCGCCGGGGCGGTAGAGCTCGCTGTGGCGGGCGGCGGCGGCGAGGGCGCCGTAGTGGAGGTCGTCCGGGCCGTTGGGCAACTGGTTGGACGTGGTCCCCTCCTGTTCTGCGGCCTCCGGCTGCGGATCCGCCGGAGCCGCGGCTTCGGCCCGGCGCGTCCGGTGCGCGTGAGCGAGCGGGCTGACAACCAGTCGTCCGAGCAGGCCGAGCCCGGCGAGGCCGAGAACGATCGCGGCGATCGCGCTCGGAGTGTCGTGCAGGTCGACCGCCTCGCCCCGGAAAGGCCAGGGAACGGCGACCACCTGGACCCGGTCGCCGGCGCGGACGTCGTCGGCGCAGTCCACGTGCGCCGTCTCGGCTGCGCCCCAGTGCACGACGCAACTACCGTCGTCTCGGCTCACCGCCACCACATCTGCGGTGACCCGTTGTCCGAGCAGTGAGACGTCAGCGGCGAGCAGACCCGACACCAGCGCGCCGAGCAGCATGAGGGTGGACCAGATGGGCGCTACCGGGAGCCTCCGGTGCGGTGCTGCCTGCCTGTCCTGCGGGGAGGTCAGGAGTGCGCTCACCGTCTTTGCGTCGCCCGTAGCCAGGCCCAGCCGCAGCAGGGCGCCTTCGGGGCTGCGGTACTGCACGGCGACGCGTTCGACGGAGGAGTTCGAGGCCGTAGCGCGCGTGACCGTGGCGTCCAGGACCTCCCCGCCCAGCGGGATCTCGGTCAGCCTTCCCTGTCTGTCCAGGAACGCCGGACGGTCCCGGCGGCGGTCCACCAGCAGGTGGCCCTTGCGGCCGTTCAGCCTGCCGCGAAAGTGCACGGTCCTGCCAGAGGCGAGCGCGCGGCGCCGACGTACGGTGCCCCAGCGATTGAGACCCGCGATGAGCAGGGGCATCACGACGAATGCCAGGAACTGGCCGAACACGGATCCTCCGCTCACCGAGCTTGTGCGGGGGCAGTGTAGGCGTCGGTCCCGGCCTGGCCACGGCCCGGGTGGCGGTCGCCACCCGCGAGCGGGCACGACTGCCGGCGCGGGTGCTGGTGCGGCGGGCGAGGCGGCCGCCTTCGGCGAGGCGGACCTGGCCGAGGTCGGCGTAGGAGGGGGAGCGCAGTTGCCCGTCGGTCACCCGGCTCCCGTACAGGGGTGAGGTTTCGGCGTCGGTGAGCAGCGGCTCCTCGAGGCCGCGGTGCACGGTGTGCTGGACCATCCACACGATCTCCGCCGGGGACGCGGGGCGCAGGGCCAGGCCGCCGCCGAGGGCGGCTTGTACCCGGTGGGCCTGCTCGGTGTACTCGGTCACCTCGTCGACGGCCACCGGCGTCGGCGCCAGGCGATGACCACGATCGCGGTCAGGCCGACCTGCAGACACTTGTCGCCCCAGGTCCCGAGCGTCGACAGCCAGGAGTTGCCGAGGTCGGCGAGCTTCCCCGCCAGCTGCACATGGGTGGTGGTCACTTGGCCGCACCCCCAACCGCCGTGGTCGTGCTGCTGCTGGGAGCGGGTGTTGCCTTCGCGGTGGTGGTCTTGGCTGGTGCTCCGGCCTGGAGGGCGGTGACTTCCCACCGGCCTGAGCGGGCGGTCATCGTCAGGGTGTAGGCCAGCGGCCACTGGCCGCCCGTGGTGTCCGTGGCGGTGACATGGGCCTGGACGCGCACCGTCGTGCCGTCGCCCACGACCGTCCGCGCATCCACGTCCGCGTCCGAAGCCGAGGACGCACCGTTGGTGTCGTTACGGACGGTGAACGTCGCGGCGACGACGACCGACCAGCTGCCGCCACTCAGCCGCGCGCTGCGCACCGCCACGGTGCGCAGCAGCGACTGCGCAACCGCGCTGCCGGACTGGGTCGGCAGTTCGACGGTGGGCGCGAGCGCGTGGATGGCTTGCGCGGTCGTGCTGTCGGCGTTGGTGGTGTCGCTGCGCAGCCACAGGTCGCAGAACAGCAACCCAGTGCGGCTTCGCCGCACGCCGGGGGGCGGGTAAATCTGTGGGTGTGCGCCGGTGATGCCTCGGT
>NZ_RJVR01000280.1 GCF_003999195.1 Streptomyces soli | reverse complement strand
CGTGAGTCCGGGCGCAGCCGTTACCGGCAGTGGCTGACCCACAAACTCGGCACCTGGTACGACCAGTTCGGCTCTTCCGGCTGCGTCGGCTGCGGCCGCTGCATCGTGTGGTGCCCGGTCGGCATCGACATCACCGAGGAGGCGGCCGCGCTCCACGCGGAGACCTGGCCCGCGGCGTCCGAGGGCCCTGAGGGCGGAGAGCTGCCATGACCACCACGGCGCATCTGCTCGACGCCCTGCCCGCCGGAAGCCGGGAGCGGCTGCTGCGGCTGGGACACGAGGTGACCTACCCCGCCGGTGCCCTGATCTTCGAGGAAGGCGGCAGCGCCGACCGCTTCTGGATCATCAGCGGCGGATCGGTCACGCTCAACCTCCACGTCCCGGGCCGCCGCCCGCCCACGGTCGAGACCCTTGGTCCCGGCGACCTGCTCGGCTGGTCGTGGCTGTTCCCGCCGTACGTGTGGCACCTGGGAGCCGCGGCCCGCAGCCCGGTACGCGCCGACGAATTCGACGCGGCGACGGTGCGCGTCCTGTGCGGGGAGGACCTCGCTCTCGGGTACGCGCTGACACACGCCGTGGCCGGGATCATCGCCCACCGCCTCAAGGCCACCCGTATGCGCCTGCTCGACCTCTACGGTCCCTACGGAAGCGGGCCGGCGACATGACGACACCGGTGCCATATCAGGTGGTGCGCCGGGACAGCGAGACGGCGGACACCGCGACCGTCGCCCTGCGGCCGGTCGGCGCGGTGCTGCCGTCGTTCCGGCCCGGCCAGTTCGCGATGCTGTACGCGTTCGGGGTCGGCGAGATCCCGGTCTCCGTCAGCGGTATCACGCCTACCGACCAGGGCCTGGCCCATACCGTCCGGGCCGTGGGCGCCGTCTCGGGCGCCCTCTACGGGCTGCGGCCCGGCAGCACCGTGGGAGTGCGCGGCCCGTTCGGCACCGCCTGGGACCTGCCGGCCGCTCAGGGACGCGATCTGCTGATCGTGGCCGGCGGCCTCGGCCTGGCACCGCTGCGCCCGGTGGTGGCCGACGCGCTCGCGGAGCCGGTGGACCGCTACGGACAGGTCAATGTGCTCATCGGCGCGCGCACCCCCGACGACCTGCTGTACCGCGCCGAGATCGACCACTGGTCCGTCGCGCGTGCCGCCCACGTCTCCGTCACCGTAGACCGCCCCGACGACCGCTGGACGGGGGAAGTCGGCATGGTCACGACCCTGCTCGACCGGGCGCGGTTCCACCCGCCCGGCAGCGCGGCATTCGTCTGCGGTCCTGAGCCGATGATCCGCGCCACGGCCCGCGAACTCGTCCACCGCGGCGTCCCCGCCGAACGGATCCGCGTGTCGCTGGAGCGCAACATGCGCTGCGCGACAGGACATTGTGGCCACTGCCAGCTCGGGACCGTGCTGCTGTGCCGCGACGGCCCGGTCCTGGGCTGGGACCGCGCCGAGCCGCTGCTCGCCGTAAGGGAGCTGTGACATGCCCGCGACGCATCCGAAGCTCGCCGTGTGGAAGCTCGCCTCCTGCGACGGCTGCCAGCTCACCCTCCTGGACTGCGAGGACGAACTGCTGACGCTGTCCGGGCAGGTGGAGATCGCTCACTTCCTTGAGGCGTCCAGCGCCGCGGGCCCGGGACCGTATGACCTGTCGCTGGTGGAGGGCTCGGTGACCACCGCAGCCGACGCCGAGCGGGTCAGGCACATCCGCGCCGTCTCCCGCCGCGTGGTCACCATCGGCGCCTGCGCCACCGCAGGCGGGATCCAGGCGCTGCGCAACTTCGCCGACGTCGAGGAGTTCCGGGCCGCGGTCTACGCCCGCCCGGACTACATCGAGACGCTGGCCACCTCCACCCCGGTCTCCGCCCACGTGCCGGTGGACTTCGAGCTGCAGGGCTGTCCCATCGACCGCCGCCAACTGCTCGAAGTCATCACCGCCCACCTCGCCGGGCGCAAACCGGGCATCCCCGGGCACAGCGTCTGCTTCGAATGCAAGCGGCGAGGCACCGTATGCGTCACCGTTGCGCACGGCACACCCTGCCTGGGCCCAGTCACCCATTCCGGCTGCGGCGCCATCTGCCCGGCCTACGGACGCGGCTGCTACGGCTGCTTCGGCCCGTCGGCCTCCACGAACCTGCCCGCCCTGATCCCGCGCCTGCGCACCGACGGCCTGGACGACCGTGACGTCCTGCGGCTCCTGCGCACCTTCAACGCCTACGCCCCCGCCTTCGCCGAAGCCTCGACAGCGCTGGAACATGACGAAGGGAGCACCCCGTGACCCATCGCGGATCCCGTGTACTGCACGTCGGCTCGCTGTCCCGGGTCGAGGGCGAGGGCGCCCTGCACCTGCGCGTGCACGACGGCCGGGTGGCCGAGGCGCGGCTGCAGATCTACGAACCGCCGCGGTTCTTCGAGGCGTTCCTGCGCGGCCGCGCGTACACCGAGCCGCCGGACATCACCGCCCGGGTGTGCGGGATCTGCCCGGTCGCGTACCAGATGAGCGCGTGCGCGGCGGTCGAGGACGCCTGCGGGATCACCGTGGACGGCCAACTCGCCGAGCTGCGACGGCTGTTGTACTGCGGGGAGTGGATCGAGAGCCAGACCCTGCACATCTATCT
>NZ_RJVR01000029.1 GCF_003999195.1 Streptomyces soli | reverse complement strand
CGGCAGTACACGGCACGCCCACCGCAGGACCATGATCCACTACAGCAGCGCCAGGGGACCCATCGACCCAGCCCCGAATTAACCACCAAGATCCTGTACGACCCTGGTGGTTAATTGGCGGAGCGTCACGGCAGCGGTCATGGATGCACGGATTCCTGACCGGTTTGTCGGTAATGATGGGCCGCTCGAGACTGGCGACCTTGGACGATTGGCCACGCTGCGCAATTAACCACCAGGGTCCTGTACGTGCCGGAAATTACATCCACGCTGGTCAGAGTCCTGATTCGACGTCAGCAGCCCGCGCCTGAGCGGGGCAGCCTGCCGCGCAGCGAAGAACATCTTGGGCAGACCCCGGTCGACTGTGAAGATGGTCAACTGTGCTGCTGCGACTGCCGTACCTCGCCTTGTCGACCGCCTTCAGCCTCATACGACTGTTGCCGATGAGCGATCGGGCAAAGGATCTGGAAATCCTGGCCCTGCGCCACCAACTCGGCGTACTGCAAAGACAGGTAGACAAGCCAAAGTTGACCTGGCCCGACCGAGCGTTGCTCGCCGCACTGCTGCACCGCCTCCCCCGCGTACAGCTCCGCCAGCTCACCTGATCGTCTCCCCCGACACCGTTCTGCGCTGGCACCGCGACCTCCTGCGCCGCCGACACGCCAAGGCGTCCCGACCCAAACGCCCAGGACGGCCCCGCACCGTCCGCTCCATCCGCGACCTGGTACTACGACTCGTACGAGAGAATCCCGAGTGGGGCTATCGGCGCGTGCACGGCGAACTCACCGCGCTCGGCATCAAGGTCGCCGCCTCCACCGTATGGAGCATCCTCAAGGAACATGGCATCCCGCCCGCAAAACACACCACCTGGGCCACCTTCCTGCGCTCCCAGGCCGAGGCCATCCTGGCCGCCGACTTCTTCGAGACCAAGACCCTCTCCGGCGCGACCCTGACCGTGCTGGCGGTAATCGAACACGCCACCCGCCGCGTGCGGATCCTCGGCACCACGGCACAGACTGGGTCACCCAGGTCGCAAGGAACCTCTCCATGGACATCCAGGACAGCACGGCGAAGATCAAGTACCTGATCCGGGACCGCGACGTCCGCTACCAGGCGGGCTTCGACGCTGTCCTCGCGGCCGAAGGCATCGAGGTCGTGCGGACCGGGGTCAGGATGCCCCGCATGAACGCGATCATGGAGCGCTGGATCCGCTCGTGCAGAACCGAACTCCTCGGCCGAACCTTGATATGGAACCAGGCCCACCTGCTGCACGCCCTGCGCGAGTACGAGACGTACTTCAACCAGCACAGACCCCACCGTACCCTCGCAGGCGCCGCACCGCTGCGCCCGCTACCCGAGCCGATCACCGAACCTGCGCGACTGGCCCGCCTGGATGTCCGGCGACGAGATCGCCTCGGAGGCATCCTGCACGAATACCAACATGCCGCGTGACCAGCACGGACGTGGTTCTCGGCACCTACAGCGTTGGACACGGGCAGCAGGCTGATCCTGGCGAACAAGGAGTCGCTGATCGTCGGCGGACCCTTGGTGAAGAAGCGGGCGACGCCCGGGCAGATCATTCCGGTGGACTCCGAACACTCCGCGATCTTCCAATGCCTGCAGGCCGGCACGAGCGAGGACGTGAGGAGGCTGGTGGTCACAGCCAGCGGCGGACCGTTCCGGGGCCGCACCCGCACGCAGATGGCCGACGTCACCCCGCAGGAGGCCCTCGCCCATCCGGTGTGGAACATGGGGCCGTTCATCACGGTCAACTGCGCGAACCTGGTCAACAAGGGCCTGGAAGTCATCGAAGCCCACCTGCTGTTCGACATCCCCATCGACCGGATCGACGTCGTGGTCCACCCCCAGGTGATCGTCCACTCGAGGTCGAGTTCCGCGACGGCTCCACCATCGTCCAACTCGCGCCGCCGGACATCCGGATGGCCTTGGCGCTGGGCATGAGCTGGCCCGCGCGCCTCGATGACGCCGCGCCCGCCTGCGACTGGTCCCGCGCGTCCACGTGGGAGTTCCAGTGTCTGCATTTTCAGGTTCCCTGCCGTTGACCATCCCCCCGGCCGGGGGGGGTACAGACAAGCGTTTGTCTGCACCCCACGGCCGCGATCACGAAACCGCAGGCGGACAGTGCCGACAACCCACCAGCGCCGGACATCGGCACCGGTGCCCGGTCTGCCCGCCGGATACCGGGACACATTCATCGGCTGCGCGCGAGAACCGGGCATGCAGCACGGAAGTGAGAGGTGTTCAACCTGCCAGGCGCACCGGCAGCGTGGGGCGAACTCAGCCGACGGACTCCTTCAGGTGTTCCTCCGACGACTGCGTGTACCTGTCGACCATGGCGCCGTCGAGTTCGATACCGAGTCCCGGTCCGTCGGGGAGCCGGATCATGCCCGCGCTCGGGGTGGGCGGGTCGACCGCGAGGGGATCACGCAGCGGGTTGTCCCGAATGTCGTACTCAATGTTCCGGACGGCCGGTACGCAGGCGGCGAGCTGGAGCGTCGCGGCGAACGCGATGGCTCCGCCATAGAGGTGGGGCAGGACCGGCTTGCGGAACGCGTCGGCGACCTGGCAGATGGACAACGTCTCGGTGAGACCGCCAGTCTTCGCGATGTCGGGCTGCAGGATCGCGACTGCCGGCGAGAGCGCGTACCGGGCGAACTCCTCACGCCCGTACATGTTCTCCCCGGTCGCGATGGTCAGACCGGTGCGCCGGTGAAGCTCCTCGATGTCTTCGAGCCGGTTGCCACGAAGGGGCTCCTCGATCCATGCCACGTCGAAGGCCTTGAGGAGCGCCGCCATCTTGGTCGCCTCGCCCACGCTCCACGCCTGGTTGGCGTCGGCGTAGAGAGTGATGTCGGCCCCGGCCGCCTCCCGAATCTCCGTGAGGATGCTCTCGTCTCTCTCGCGTCCGAAGCCGAGCTTCACCTTGACAGCCGTGTGCTTCTCGGCGGCGCGCATCGCGAACTGCTCGGCCACCGAGGCCGGACCGAAGCTGCTCGCGTACACCGGCGACTGCTCGCGGACCCGACCGCCGATCAGGGCGGAGACCGGAACCCCCTGGTCCTTGCCGCGAAGGTCCCACAGCGCCATGTCCACCGCACTGATCGCCTGCATGATCGGGCCCGGGGCGCCCCACTGGCGGCCCAACGGCTCCAGCTCTTTGGTCAGCGTGCGATGGATGTCGGTGATGTGGCGGGCCGTGCGGCCGACAACCAGGGGAAACACACCCTCACGCAGGGTCGCGACCCGCTCCGCGGCAGCCCAGGCGGGATAGTTGGTCCAGCTCTCCCCATGACCTATACGACCGTCATCGGTCTGCAGTTCGACCATCACCATCGACCGGTGCCTGAGCGGTGCGAACGACATGGCCACGCCGTCGCCGGTGGGCGCACGGAGGACCTTCAGCCGAGCCGACACGATGGTGTCCGAGTGACCGGTCGTCATGACTGTCCTCCGTTCGAGATCGTCATCACTGCGGGGATCCGCAGCCATGAATCGGGATTCCGGTGAGTCCTGTTGATACTCAAGTCAGTACTCCTTCGACTGTGGCGTGTCACCATCGACCAACGATCTGCACATTACATGCAAATGCCAAATTCATGTAGTGGTGGATTTCCTTCCCGTGCCCTGTGCGCACTTCGACCCGACGAGGTGAGTCGCGATCACGTGATATCGGTCACTGTCCGTCGTGATTCGGGGTAAGCTGTTGACGCGTCGAAAAGAAATCTGCATAATGCATGTAATACTGCAGTGCAGGCGGCGCGGTGCCTGCTAGCTCATGCGTGCACCTGGGGGTAGTCGTGCCTCCCTGCTTCGACGGGACGTTCCGAGGTGGTACTAGTGATGCGGAGGGGCCGCGCGTGAGTGCGCTGTCGGCCCGGCCTTCCACAGCAAGGTCGCGGATCTCCTGCCGTACCGCAGGTGCGGAGGCGGGTCGCGGAGCACACCGGCTGGCCCCGACGACAGCCGGCCGAGGGCCGTTCCATTGGGCGAGGCAAGGGCGCCGTACCCGCATAATTTCAGGGTGGATGTCTCCATGTCATCGATGATCAACATTGAACCGGCGCAGCGCATCGCGGACTCCGTGTTCCGCGGTCTGCGGGAGGCGGTGCTCAACGGGGTGATCGCGCCAGGCAGCAAGCTCAGTGTGCCCGCGCTGGCCGAGCAGCTCGACGTGAGCCGCAGCCCGGTGCGTGAGGCCGTGGCACGCCTGATCTCCGACGGACTCGCGGTCGAGACTCCACGGCGCGGGGCAGTCGTCGCGACGATCACGCCGGTCGAGCTGGCCGAGCTGTACGAAGTCCGCTGTGTTCTGGAGGGCGTCGTGGCCCGCCTCGCGGTCGAACGTGGCAGCCCCGGGCTCGCCGACGAGCTCGACGAGATCCTGGCCGCCCACCGCGCCGCCCTCGACGCGCAGGACACTTCCGCCGTACAGCACTGCGACGAGACCTTCCACATAGCGTTGCGGGAGGCGTCCGGTCACAGCTACGCCATCCGTCTCCTGGACCAGATCCAGTCTTTCGTCAGACTCGGCATGCGCACGACCATGGTGTTCGGGGGGCTCGAACCCGCCTGGCAAGACCATCGCAACATCGCCGCGGCGGTCCGGCTCGCTGACGCCGAACTGGCCGAGCGCCGCGCCCGTGACCACATCGTCCGGCTGCGTGATTCGCTGCGCGAACGGTCCGTCTGACCTTCTGGGGCGGCGGGACTCCACGACGCCTCCTGAGGATCGTACGGCTGTCCTGTATCGGCGCGTGGACTCGTTGTTCTGTCTCTTCCGGCCTGCTGAATCTGGCATCCCCTCGTCCTGGAGTTCCATTTCTGCATTTTGCATGCGGAATATCCAATTCGGAGTCGGGCGTCAGACGCCTACTCCCACCTCGGCTTCTGCGCCACCGCTAGAAAGGGGACTCGTGAACCGGGCCACCGAAACAACGCGCGACAAGGTTCCCGGGGTGACAGCGGCGGACCGGTCGCTCCCGGCCTCGAAGGCGAGGCCGCGGTGATCGCCCTGGAGCGGGCCACCCACCTCCCGCGCTTCGGCGCCTCGGAAGGTGGGTCGTGACACTGGGCCTGACGGCTGCGGCCATGTTCCTCGCGTCGGTGATCGGCGGAACCACCGGATTCGCGACCGCGCTGGTGGCCACGCCTCTCCTCCTCCTGGCCGGCATGGAAGTCTCGCAGGTCGTGGTCGTCAATCTCCTGTCCACCCTGTCCACCCGCGTCACCACTCTGATACGGCTCCGGACTCTGGTCGACCGGCGGTCGGTGGCCCTACTCGTGGCGGGCAGTACGCCTGGTGCGGTCGCGGGCGCTGTCACCGCCGGCTGGCTCGACCAGCATGTCCTGAAGTTGGGAGCCGGTGTTTTCATCGCGCTGGCGGGCCTCTTCCTTCTTCTCTACCGGCCGCGGAACCGCCGCAGCCCAGGCGCGGCCACCTATGCGGCGGCAGGGCTCTTCAGCGGATACCTTTCGACGTCGATCTCGCTCAGCGGACCTCCGGTGGCCGCTCTGCTGACCCACTCACCGCGCACGCCCGACCAGTTCATCGCCGATTTCGCCGGCTACTTCGTCGCCACCAACGCGATCTCTATCGCGCTGCTGAGTTTTCACGGGTCCATTCCGGCCGCAGTTCTGTGGCCGGCGTTGCCACTGCTCATCGCCGCGGCGCTGGCAGGAAATCACATCGGTACACGGTTGGGTCGGATCATCCCACAGCAGGTCTTCCAGACGGCCGTCAAATTGCTGATCATCGTGTCCGGAGTAGTCACAGCACTGGCCTGACCTGACCGTGTACGCCAATCCGAAGTCGCCGAGGCACAGTCGCGCGGGCCAGGCCGAGCCCCGGGGGCACTGCCCTTAACTTAAGGATCTTCAGGCTGCTTTGTGTAGATTCGACTCGGCGATGATGATCGTGTAGATGGCCTCGTGGGTGTGGCTGGTGCGGCGCTCCTCGGTGGTGCGGGGGCTGGTGCGGTTGCGGCCGGTGCGGTTGCGCGGTTGGGTGGCGATGCCGCTGGTCAGCGCCGTGAGCGGGTCGGCCTGGTCGCTGGGGCGGTGGCCGCAGTGGTGGCACGGGGTATCGGCGTCCAGGCGGGCGCGGGTCAGACGCAGGACGGCGACGAAGGCGATCTCGTCGGGGTCGATGCCTTCCAGTGCGGCGACGTGGGCAGCCAGGTCGCACAGCGCGTTGTAGACGATCAGAAAAGGCCCAGATCTCCTGGCGGGCCAGCTCGGGCGAGCGCCCGCGCACGACCACGCCGGGACCGCGCAGCTGCTGCTTGAGGCGGAGATAGGTGATCTCCACTTGCCAGCGTTCACTGTAGATCTTGGCCAACTCCCGGGCTGGGAAGGCCCGATGGTCGAGCAGGGTGGTCAGCAGGCGGATCCGGCTGGTGCGTCGACGCCCGCGCAGATCGGTGACCGCCACATCGAACTCCACCAACCGGGCCACCGTGTCCGGCAACCGCTCGGCGTGCGCCTGGCCGCTGTCCTTGCGGCGCCTGGCGCGCATGTTGTCCGACTCGCGCAGGCGCACCAGGTGCGAACCGTCCGGCAGCCGCTCGATGAGTTTGGCGGGCAGGCTGTGCTTGCCGTTCTTCACCCGCCAGGCCAGCTGTGCGCCGGTAGCGGTGAACCGCAGCCAGCGGTCCATGCTGAAGAAGTTGCGGTCGGCCAGGTTCAGCGTGCCCGGAGCCAGATAGGCGTCCAGGCGGTCCGTCAGCTCCTGCTCACTGGTGTGGTACGAGCCGATGGCCGCGGCCCGCACGCGCCGATCGCCGCAGGTCACCAGGGTGACAATGCGGGCCAGCGGACGCGGACCACCGGTGGGCCGGCCGAACTGCTCGACCAGGACGTCCTCGGCGGGCGGCTCCATGGTGGTGCCGTCGAACGCGGTCAGCAGCAGGCCGAACAGGCACCCGCCGATCCCCGGCACGGGCCCACCACCCGCATCCGCTTCGAACAGATGCCGCATCGAATCCTCACCCAGCCGGACCCGGGACTTGGACAGTGCCGCGCCCGTCGGCACCGGGCCCGCCAACGCCGCCGCCCCGCCCAGCAGCGGCACAGTCCGACCCAGAACCGAGTCGTAGCCCTCCCCGCTGAACAGACACAGTCCCAGCACCGCGTGCACCGTGACCTCGCCGGTCAGCACCCGCCGACGCCGGTCCACGTGCCCGGCCCCATCCAGCGCCGCCCGCACCCCGGCCGGATCCACCAGGCCCGCCAGCAGCCGCGAACGCCCCTCGGCATCCAACACCTCACGCCCCGAGGCAGGACCGGCCAGCGCCGCGTCCCGCAGCAGCCCTCGGCCCTCCTCGGTCGCGAACGCGGCAGACCAGGCGACCGGACCGCCCATCGACTCCTCAGCCGCGGACATGGCAGACTGCACGAACAACGGAGCTCCTGTGTATGGACCATGTTTCTAGACAACTCATGTCCTACCAGGAGCTTCGTTGCATCCGGCGACCCGCCCAGATCGTAATCAAGCCGCAACCGCCGACCGACGAACACCCCGAAAAATCACCAAACTGCCCTTAAGTTAAGGGCAGTGGCCCCGGGGGCGGTCCTCTCTCTTTCCCCTTCGATGTCGGTCCACCGGAGGGTCGCCACCGCGGCGGCGACGCAACGCGACTGCCCGCCTGCCTCGACAGTCGGTCGAGGCAGGCGGGCAGCAGCTTCTGTCAGACGCGAACCCTCCGGCCCGGACGCGTCGATCTCACGCCGACGCGAGCAGCGGCATGATCCATCCGACCGTGGGCACGGCCAGCACCAGGGCAATCGTCCAGACGAGAAGTTTCCGGAAGAGCACCTGCTGTTGATTCTCGGGTGTGGTGGCGATCACGAGGCCACCACTGAGGTGATAAGGACTCGTGCTGACGCAGACAATGGCCCAGGAGAACTGGCAGACGAACAGCAGCAGCGCAGTTCCGTCCATCCCCGGCAGGGTGCGCAGTGCGAGCGCGACGACGAGACCCAGCACGGCGACGGCCGACGGTTCCAGGGTGGCAAACAGGGCTCCCACCAGACTGATCGCCAGGAGGGTGAGAGCCTGATTCCCGACGCCACCCAAATGGTCCGCGATGGTCTTGAACGTGCCAATTTCCTCCAGCAGTCCGACGTACAGCAGCACACCCGCGACGGTGAGGACCACACCCCAGGGAAGGCTCCGGATGACCTCCTTCTCGTCCGGGCGGATGATGAGCTGGATGACGGTAGCCAGAGCGAAGGCCAAAAGTCCGACGTCGACGGAGGAGAACACCAGGACGCTGGTCACAAACGCGACGATCGCCAGCACCGAGACGATCTGATAGAGACGGTTTCCGTCGGCCGCCTGGGTGGTCTGCGCCGGTGGGGCGTCCCTGACGGCCACCGCGGTCCCGCCACCGGATTCGTCGGGGAACGCCTTGCCCGCGGTCGCGTTCGCGCCTCGGGCCTCATCCTCCGGCGAACAGCCCTTGGGCATGTCTGCGGCTGGTGGCGCGCTGGAGGCCGCGCGGACGAGCCGGATTCCGCCGAAGACGATGAAGGCGACGACGGCCACCAACAGGTTCAGGCCGAGCTCCAGGCCGAACAGCGCCGACGCCGAAATCGACCGGCCGGCATGTTCGACCGTCGATGTGAGCAACTGCGACCAGACGCTGAGCGGAGAGAAGCCGCCCCCCATTCCGCCGCTGATGGTCACCGTTCCCATCAGCACCGGGCTGATGCCCCGCAACTGAGCGGTGCGCATGGCGACGGGAATCGTGATGGCCAGCGAGGCCGCAGGCAGCACGCCGATCGCGCTGAGGGACGCAGCAATCAGGAACATGATCCACGGCAGGGCCCAGTCGCGGCGCCCTGTCATTCTGACCGCCCAATTGATGATCCTGTCGATGGCTCCACTGCGCTGGGCATGTCCGAACAGGAATGTCACACCGAGCATGAGAATGACGAGGCTCGACGGAAAGTAGGCGAACACCTTGGCGGCAGGAACCTTGGCCGCGAGCATCAGGATGAAACTGGCCGCGATAGTGGCCATGCCGATGTTCATGTGCCGCCAGATCGCGACAGCGAAGGTCACGACAAGCAGAATGAGCGAAAATATCTGAATGAGTGACAACATTGTCCCCTTTCAGGAGTCATTCAGGTGATCTGTGCGAGTTCTCTTAAGGGGTTTCGAACGGCATGACAGCCGAGGGGGCTTGGCACCGTTCCGGTCTTGCATCGCCTGGGGCGTCCTCAGGCTTGTGCCGACCGCTGGGAAGGATCCGGCGGTATCAGGTGCGTACGCTGTCGGACCGCAAGCCCTCTTCATGCCCAGGCGCACTCGGGGCTGCTTGACGGTGCGACGAGAGCACCTACGTCACGCCGCGGGGCAGACGGGTGCGTCAAGATACTTCGGACGCGTCCCGTCAGGTGTTCACCTCGTACCCAAGCGGCCGCGACGGACCTCACCGACCATCGAGCGTGCCTCGTTGCCGCTGAGTACGGCGTCGAGGTCCGCGGCAAGCACCTCAAGAATCAGCCTCTGGCTCTCACGAGTGATGCCGGCGACATGCGGGGTGAGGATCGTATTGGGAAGCCTTTCGAGACGGCCCGGTGTCGGCGGCTCCGTAATCCGGACGTCCAGCGCGGCTCCGCCAAGCCGTCCCGCCTCAAGGGCGTCGGCCAGCGCCTCCTCATCGACGATCTCCCCACGGCCGACGTTGATGAGCAGGGTACCTATCGCCATCTGCGCCAGCAGCTCTTCTCCCACGAATGCGTGTGTCTCGGGAGTGGCGGGGAGGTGGCAGGAGATCACATCCGCCGACGCGACGACCTCAGCCAGCGGAGCGATCCGGATTCCCGCCTCGGCCATGGCGGGGGAGCTGGGATCGACGTACGGATCGTAGGCGATCACCTGCATCCCCAGAGCTCTGGCCAGCCGCGCACACTCACGGGCGGTCGCACCGGCGCCCAGAAGTCCCCATGTACCTCCCCAAAGCTCGCGGCCGGGTGTCCGGTTCCAGCCACCGGCACGGACATCACGATCCCGCTCGACGGTGCGCCTGGCGAGGGCGAGCGCGAGTCCCAGCGTGTGCTCGGCGACACTGCGCGCATTGGCGCCTCGCGGGGCCGTAACCACAACACCGGCGGCGTCCGCGGCAGGGACATCGATGTTATCGAGGCCAACACCGGCCCGAGCCACGATGCGCAGGTGCGGGCACGCTCGGATCAGTTCCGCGTCGACTTGCGTGCGGTTGCGTACAACCAGCGCCTGGACCTTCGCGGCCTCTCGGAGTATTGCGCTGCGGTCGCTCCACAGTTCGGGCGCGTGCGTGACTTGCCAACGCTCTCCGAGTTCGCGCAGCGGTTCACCCCACACGTCCTCGGTTATCAAGATGCTCACTCGTGGTACTTCCATTCCATCTCGAACGTCACGCATCTGTGGCGTTGGCGGCTCTGATCACGCGCAGGGTCACTTACCCGGCCCGCTCCCTTGATGGGGTCTGGTCTGGCAGAACAAGCCGGATCTCGGTGGCCGGCCGACTAACTGCAATCCTGCGCCCGCCCCGGCGGATGAGGATCTTGGACATCGGCGCCCGCGCTGGACCGAGCACCGCTGCTCGCTCTTCACCTGCCGGAAGTTGCAGCCCGAGGTCCGGCAAGGGTCGGCGACTCGCTGGCTCACATCTCCCTTCGGGCGCTACGCCGAGGCGCACCCGACGACCTCCAGGCGGCGATGCGCAAGCGACGACCACCGCGATTACTACATGCAGTATGCAGGCTGGCAGGGCGGCGTCAATAGATGCTGCCCTCGAGCGCCACACCCGGTGCGATTACATGTAACATGCTATAAAGATGCGAAGTTGGCCAACGACAGACTTGAGTGATGCCCCTATGCGGTACGCGCAGCGACTCTGGAGCCCCCTGCGGGCCGCTTGCCTGCGCGGTGAATGTCAGCGCCTGCGCTCACGCGTCGGTTCCCGCAGTCATGCGGTGGGGTCGCGCTGTGTCGGCGGGTCGGCTGGTTCTGGGTGCCGCCCCCGTCTGCTGTCGCCGCCCCCGAAATTTCAGGCGGCGGCGGACGCTGCGACCTGGACCGGGCCCGCAGAAGGCATCGCTTCGAAAGCCCACGAAAGGAATTAAGGCGTGATACGGCACGCAAAATGGAATCAAGAGGGCCAAGAGCCGGACTACCGTTTCACGCTCGCCAACGAACGGACGTTTCTGGCGTGGCTGCGGACCAGCCTTGCGCTGATTGCCGGAGCGTTGGCGATCGTGCAGTTCGGCTCAGTGGAATCGGACGCCTGGCTCCGCGTACTCGCACTGCTGCTTGCCATCAGCGGTACGCTTCTCGCCAGCCTCGCACGGAAGCGCTGGGCTCAGGTGCAGAGGGCGATGCGCAATCAACAGCCCTTGCCGACGCCCTGGATCACGTCCCTAACGGGATGGTCGGCCGCGGCGGTCGGGGTCGTTATCGTAGTAATCGTGGCCCAGGTTCGGTCGTGATCGATCGAGATCCGGGACTGCAGCCCGAGCGAACCACACTCTCGTGGCGGCGGACGACGCTCTCGGCCGCGGTTACCATGCTCACGCTTATCAGGGCCGGGATCATCTTCGGTTTTCCGGTGATTGTCGTCGCATCCGCACTCTCTTTTACTGCATTCGCCGGGGCTGCACAGGCCCGAGTAATCGACCCGAGTTCCGGCGTGCGGATATCGGTGGCCGCGACAAGCGTTACAGTGACCGGAATCCTGGCTCTGCTGCTCACCGCGGCAGTACTCTTCTGAAGTGATTGCGGAAATACGACAGCGGTGCGTTGAAGTCTTTCCGACGAAAAACTCGGCGTTGAGCCCTGCCATGCAGGTGCGCTGACAGGCCCGTCGAACTGGCTGCAACGCAAGATCGTCGACAGCCCGCATTCGTCAGACGCCATCTCGGTCCTGGCTGCGATCTCTCGGTTTCGGGACAGTGGTTGTGAGAGGCAGTTGATCGTGGGTGTGTTGTTGCTGGTCAGTGCCACATTGGTGCGACGGCCAGGGGCAGTTCCAGTCCTCATCGATGGCGGCGACCTGCTTCGTGGAGGTCTTCGGCCCGTTCGGGGTCTTTGCCGAGGCCGCGCGTCCTGCGGAGGTTGGCCATGTGCTGCCCGATGCCCGATGGGCACCGGTTCGTTGCCGTCCTCGCCCGTACGGCGTCCTGACGCGGGGCCAGGTGTCTGTGTGCACGCCGGTAGCTGCGAAACGCGGAGAGCTTCGTCTCCCACACCGATCAGGCGGGCGTCGAGCAGGACCTTCAGGTGGCGGCCCACCGACCCCAGTCCCTGCCCGGTCAGAGCTACCAACTGCGTCGTGCTCATCGGGGTGGCGAGCAGCACCAGCACACCCGCACGTGCGGTACCGAGCAGTGCGCCCAGGCTCTCCGGCACCGGAGTCCGCTCCACCTCAGCCAGCACACCCGAGCACGGATACACGATGGCGTAGCGGTGCGGCGCGTCCCATGAGACCCAGCCGGTACGCGGGGTGACGGGGATGAAGAACAATCGCGCTCCGGAAAGCGCACGCGGCGGGTAGTCACGCGTATTGACCTGCAGTCTGCTGCCGCCCAGCCAGCGCGTTCCCGGGCCCATGCCGTCCAGTGCCGACGCCCAGCCGCCCTGGCTCAACTGCCGGGTGCGCGCGATGACATCGGCTTCGATGATCTGGCGGCGCCGCCCCCAGTAGGGAAGTACCGTCTGTGTCCACACCCATTCCAGCAGCCCGGCGGCTCGCTCGGGCAGGTCCCACCGGTCCAGCAGGTCGGGGAGTGGGCCGTTCAGTGACACGGTCATGTGGTCGCGGGCTGCCGCGGCCGGTGTCTCACGTATCCGGGCCAGTTCATCGGCGAAGGCCGGTTCCCCCTCACCGGCTGGCGTGGGGGTGAGGAAGTCGGCGTTCCAACTGCCCCCGAGGCCGGCCCGGACGAGCAGCGCGGTGGCCGGGTCATCGGCCAGTCTCGCCCGGTAGGCGGGGCGGTGGGCGTCGAGCCAGGCGCGCTCACCGGAATGCGCTGCCGCCCCCAGTTCCAGGGCTTTCAGGCTGGCGATCGTCTCGGCCAGGGGGGAGAGGACGAAACGGCTGCCCGCCAGCGTGTCCGCGTCGATCTGCCACCACCCCATGGTTTCGCCTCCCCGCGAAACTTTAACGGCCCGCTCGCACATCCCATGAGACTCCAGCCATGCGGACCTACCGAGAACTCTTCCGGACCCCGGAGTTCACCCCGTTCTTCCTGACCACCTCCATGCAGGTGGCCGCGCAGACCGTGAGCGGACTCGCCCTGGGCACACTGATCTTCGAAGCGACCAGCTCACCGCTGCTGTCCGCACTTGCCATGTTCGGTCCTTCGCTGGCCCAGGTGCTGGGTGCGACCACGCTCCTGTCGGCTGCCGACCGGCTGCCTTCTCGCGCGGCGATGGCAGGCCTGGCGCTCCTCTTCGCCTTCGGTACCGCCGCACAGGCCCTCCCGGGTCTGCCCGTGTGGGCCGTCTTCGCGCTGGTCCTCAGTCTCGGGGTGGCGGCCTCGCTGGGCGGCGGAGTGCGCTACGGACTGCTCAGCCAGATTCTCGCCAAGGAGGGTTACCTGATCGGCCGCTC
Organism: Streptomyces soli; assembly: GCF_003999195.1. GTDB lineage: Bacteria > Actinomycetota > Actinomycetes > Streptomycetales > Streptomycetaceae > Actinacidiphila > Actinacidiphila soli. The sequence goes on along the minus strand of NZ_RJVR01000029.1, from coordinate 3,376 downwards.
CGTACTCAACATGGCCGCGGGCACAATGCAGATCTGCGGATTCGCGATCGGCGGCCTGCTGCTGACCGCCCTGTCACCTCGGGGCACGCTGCTCACCGGCGCTGCCCTGTACGGCACCGCCGCGGTGATCGCCCGCTGCGGACTCACCCGACGAGCTGCCCGCGCCGCCGGACGGCCCTCGGTCAGCGAGACGTGGCGGAACAACGCCCTGCTGTGGTCCTCCCGGCCCCGCCGCTACGTCTACCTGGCGCTCTGGGTGCCCAATGGTCTGATCGTCGGCTGCGAGTCGCTGTATGTCCCCTACGCTCCCGAGCACGCCGGGCTCCTCTTCGCCTTCGCGGCACTGGGCATGCTGGCCGGCGACACCCTGACCGGCCGATTTATCGGCCCGCGCCGGCGAGAGCGGCTCGGCGCGCCACTGCGCCTTCTGCTCGCCGCCCCCTACCTGATTTTCGCGCTGCAGCCGGCGCTGCCGCTCGCGGTCGCCGCCGTCGTACTCGCCTCGGTCGGATACTCGGCGAGCCTGCTGCTTCAGGAGCGCCTGATGGTACTGACTCCGGAGAACCTGAGCGGCCACGCCCTCGGACTGCATTCATCCGGGATGCTCACCATGCAGGGGGTGGGTGCGGCTCTCGCGGGTGCCGTCGCCCAGTGGACATCCCCGCCGATCGCGATGGCGCTGATGGCCCTGGCCTCCGTCGCGGTCACCTTGAGCCTCGCACCGGGCCTGCGGCCCGAGCGGACGGTGCCGGACTCCGGACCTTCCCGCGACAGGGCAGCACCAGAACCCCATTCGGCCGTCGATTGATCAGACCGTTTCGGCGGCCGCTGTGCCGGTGCCGCCCACAACGGTTCAGTGATGATCTGCGGGTTTTTGCCGGGGGTGGTTCGGCATGGTGGTGTCAGTGGGGTGGGTGTCGGGTTTCTGCTGGTCGGCTGGGTTGTCATGAGGGAGCCGGGTGGTGACGTGGATGCCGGTCCGGGGGTGACGTTTTTGGTGTCTGTGCGGGTCAGTTGGTTGCCGGTTGGTACAGGGGGAGTGCGTCGCCGCTGGTCACAGCTGCGCGAGTGTCGCGGTCGCCGTGGCCATGGCCGCGGCTGGCGAACACCCTCGCCCCGGGTGCTCGCCGGCCAGGACGACGAGTAAGAAGCGACCTGGCGCGAGCGCGCGTTGAACGCCGAGGACGGCCTCAAGGCCGCCCACGCCGAGATCACCTCCAGCGAATCCCCCAACCGCCGTGGCCGTGATGCTGCTGGGAGCGGGCGCTGCCTTCGCGGTGGCGGTCTTCGTCGGCGCGCCGGCCTGAAGGGCGGTGACTTCCCACCGGCCCGAGCGGGCGGTCATCGTCAGGGTGTAGACCAGCGGCCACCGGCCGCCTGCGGTGTCCGTGGCGGTGACATGGGCCTGAACCCGCACCGTCGTGCCATCGCTCGGTACCGAACCGCCGGCGACATCGGAGTCGGCGGCGGCCTGGTCGAGGGTCACCGACGTGTAGCCGGACCCGCGCACCGCGGTCAGCTCGGTGCCGGGGGAGAGGTAGCGGTCGACCTCGCCGACGCCGGTGAGGTAGGCGTCGAAGAACTCGCCCAGCGACGACACCACACCGCCGTCGGCGGGCAGCGGATTCGTCAGCGGCGAATCGGCCGCTGTGGCCGTGCCGGGGCCGGCGATCTCGGCGGGGGTCGCGGTCACCGTGAACGCGCCCGTCCCGCCCGCGGTGTCCGACGCGATCACCGGGACGGCGAAGTACCGCACGACCGTCCGCGCATCCGCGTCCGCAGCCGAGGGCGACGACGCACCGCTGCTGTCGTTACGGACGGTGAACTGCGCAGCGACGACGACCGACCAGCTGCCGTCACTCAGCCGCGCGCTGCGCACCGCCATGGTGCGCAGCAGCGACTGCGCAGCCGCGCTTGCGGACCGGGTCGGTAGATCGACGGAGGGCGCGAGCGCGTGGACGGCTTGCGCAGTCGTGCTGTCGGCGTGGGTGGCGTCGCTGCGCAGCCACAGATCGCAGATGAGCATCCCCTCGTACCGTAGAGGCCGTGACTGAAGGGAAAGTCGGGAGTCATGGCGGAGAGTAGGCGGAAGTTCGACGCGGAGTTCCGTGAGGGGGTTGTGCGGATCGTGACCGAGACCGGCAAGTCGGCCGCAGAGGTCGCGCGGGATCTCGGGATCAACGAGACCACCCTGGCCAGCTGGGTGTCCCGGGCCAGGAAGGCCGGCGGGGACGGGACATTGGGCGCGGGTCCGAGCGCGAGGAGCTGCTGCGGCTGCGGCGGCAGGACACGGAGAAGACCAAGCAGATCAAGCAGCTGGAGATGGAGCGCGATGTCCTCAAACGCTGCATGGTCCTTTGGGTGAAGTAGCTGAGGCGGACCCGGCGGTACTCGCCGGGGTGATCAGCGACCAGAGGACCGAGCACGGCATCCCGCACGCGGTCTCCTGCCGCGCTCTCGGTGTGTCCGAGGCGTGGTACTACAAGTGGCGCAACCGGTCGGCCAATCCGACGAACCGCGAGGTCAGGCGTGCCGCACTCACGGAGAGGATCAAGCACTTCTTCGACGCGTCCGGCGGCACGTACGGCTCGCCGCGGATCACCCTGGACCTGTGGGCGGAAGGCTGGAAGGTGTCCGTGAATACCGTCGCCGAGATCATGGCCGAACTCGGCCTGTACGGGCGCGAACCGAAGAAGCGCAGGTCGCTGACCCGGCAGGGCAAGCGGCCGGCTGCCCGCGACCTGGTGTGGCGTCACTTCGACGCCGTTGCACCCGACCTGCTCTGGGTCGGCGATATGACCGAGATCGACACAGGTGAGGGCAAGCTGTACCTGGCAACGGTGATCGACCTGTTCTCGCGCCGCCTGCTCGGCTATGCGATGGGCGAGCGCCACGACGCGGCCCTGGTCAGCGCGTCGCTGCGGATGGCGGCCGCGACGCGGGGCGGCACCGTGGACGGGGTGATCTTCCACAGCGACCGCGGGAGCGAGCCCGGACTCAACCGGTCGTTGCAACACCGGCCTGTTGGAACAAGAGTAGATGCTCGTTGAGGGCTTCGGTGGGTGTCTTCCAGCCGAGGGTTTTGCGGGGCCTGTTGTTGAGGGCGAGAGCAACGGCCTCGATCTCATCGGGCTCCCATCGCGAGAGGTCGGTGCCCTTGGGGAAGTACTGACGAAGGAGTCCGTTCGTGTTCTCGTTGGTGTAGCGTCCCGACGCGGTCGGTGAAAGGTTCGGTCCCACGCCCCCAGCGTGGCGAAACCACCGTGTCCCTACCGCGGGCGACACTCCGGCTTCGACCGCTGCTTCCTCCGAACGGAGCCCCCGGGCGATCGCAGCCCAGAAGCGCAGACGATCCTCGCGCCACGCAACCGTCGGC
>NZ_RJVR01000284.1 GCF_003999195.1 Streptomyces soli | reverse complement strand
TGGAGCGGATCATGCGCGAGAACGGGATCGTGGGCCTGCGGCTGCGCAGGCGAGTGACCACCACGGTCAGCGAGCCCTCCGACACCCCGGTGCCGGACATGTTCCTGCGTGACTTCTCCGCTCATGCGCCGAACACTAAGTACGTGGGCGATATCACGTATCTTCCCGTCGGCGACGGCGAGTTCCTGTACTTGGCGACGGTCGTGGACTGCTTCTCACGCCGCCTGGCCGGGTGGTCGATCGCCGACCACATGCGCACCGAACTGGTCGCAGACGCACTGAAGGCTGCCGCGGCCACCCGCGGCAGCCTCGCCGGCGCCGTCTTCCACACCGACCACGGCGCTCAGTACACCAGCCGTGAATTCGCCGAGCTGTGCAGTGAGTTGGGCGTGACGCAGTCCATGGGGGCGGTGGGCACGAGCGCGGACAACGCTGCCGCCGAGTCGTTCAACGCCGCCCTGAAACGGGAGACGCTGCAGGGCGCCCGCCGCTACGACGGCGCCGGCGCCTGCCGGATGGCGGTCTTCCGCTGGGTCACCAGATACAACACCACACGACGGCACTCAGCGGCGGCACAGATGTCCCCCATCGACTACGAGCACGCATCAGCTACCATCACACTTGCCGCATAACGACGCGAACAGGTGTCCACTTTCGCGGGGGAAGGCCCCAGGAGGGCGAAGGCTGCTTCCACGACCCAGCGGTTCTTGCCCAAGCCGCTGCCGTGCTCGGTGCCGGGGCGGGCGATGAGCGGGCGGATGCCCAGGTCGCGGACTTGGCGGCGGTAGATGTCGTGGTCGTAGCCCCGGTCGGCGTAGAGCACGCCGGGGCGCCGACGCGGCCGTCCGCGCTTGCCGCGGATCGGCGGCACGGCGTGGATCAGGCGTCGGCGGCGCGCAGCAGCAGCCCGGCCGGGGCCGCTACCAGCGCGTCGCTGCCGCCGGGGACCGCGACGATGTCCCGGTCGTTCGCGCCGGCCACCGCAACGGCTGCCATCCCACCATTGGCGCCGCCTGGGCTGTCCGCTTGCAAGCATCTGCTCAATGTGGCTGCAAGGACCATATGTATCGGGGGATCTCTGTGCATGTCTGGTCCGATTATGGCCACTTTTGTCAGCTTGTTTTCACAGAGTTATGCACTTGACCGACGAAGTTCGGCACGAAGCTTCCTTTCCGGTCACTCCGATGCCATAGTGACCGCGCAAATAGATCTGATCCACTGTGACTAGCGAGGAGGCTGCCAATGCGCGGACAGCCAACGCCGACTCCCGAGGGGCCGGACGAGGCGTCAGACGGCTACCGTCTCGGGTACGAGTTGGTCGCGGAGCGGCTGCTGAACTACATCGCCGAGCCGAACCTGCTGACCGGCGACCGGCTGCCGACCGAGCAGGGGCTCGCTGAAAATCCTCGGCGCGACTCGCAACGTCGTCCGTGAGGTGGTCAAGGTCCTGGCTGCGATCGGCCGGCGCGCATATCGACACCACTCGGCATCAGTTCGAACGCAAGATTTGTGATCGGCTCTTCAACCTGGCCGGCCGCACCCGCGATCCGTTGGCGGCCGAGGAGCGGGCGTCGAAGTAGTGGCGGCGTCGCTGCGGGCGCCGGCTGCACTGGCGCCCGCAGCCTGCACGTCATCAACTCCCTTCTCCTGGTGCCGATTGGAACTTTCAGTGTCGAAATTTCCTGCTCTGCTCCGCGCACTGACGCGGAGAACCACCCGCATCGCCGCAATATCCCTGGCCGCCACCGTGATGGCACCGGTCAGCGCGGCCTCGGCCCAGGCCGCCTCCTCAGCGGCCGCCGCCGTCTATGTCTATGTCTCCCCGACGCTGGGTCATGACACCGCGTCTGGCAGCGCGTCGGACCCGTTGAAGACGCTGGACGAAGCCCGGAACTTCGTCCGCACGATCGACCAGAACATGCAGAGCGACATCCACGTCGACCTGATGTCCGGTACTTACCAGCTGGCGAGCACGTTCACGCTGACCAGCCAGGACTCCGGTACCAACGGCTACCGCGTCGTGTACGAGGCCGCGCCGGGTGCCCATCCGGTGGTCAGCGGCGGCAGCCAGGTCACCGGCTGGACCCTCTCCGATGCGGCGCACAACGTGTACAAGGCGCATGTGGGTAATGTCGACACCCGGCAGCTGTATGTGAACGGGGAGTTGGAGACCCGGGCGCGCAGTGCGAAGAACCCCTCCGGGTTCACCAAGACCTCCACCGGCTACACGTTCACTGACACCAGTCTCGACTCGTACAAGAACGTGTCGAACATGGAAGTGGTCAGTGCGTGGGGCTGGATGCTGTACCGCTGCCCGGTGCAGTCGATCTCCGGTAATACCATGACGATGCAGCAGCCCTGCTGGAACAACGCCAATCTGCACCAGGGTGAGGAGATCCAGAACCCGACCTGGCTGGAGAACGCTCGCGAGCTGCTGGACACCCCCGGTGAGTGGTACCTGGACAAAAGCACCGGCGACATCTACTACATGCCCAAGGCCGGGCAGAACATGACGACCGCCACCGTCACCATCCCGCAGGTCCAAGACCTCGTCGACCTCAACGGGACCGTCGACAACCCGGTCAGCAACGTCTCCTTCCAGGGCGTCACGTTCTCGTACTCCACCTGGCTGGCGCCCAGTTCCAGCGACGGCATGGTGGAAGGCCAGGCCGGGTTCCGGATCGTCGGCACCAACACGGACTTCGACTCGACCCGCCTGAAGTGGGTCAAGACGCCTGGTGCGGTCAATGTGAGCTTCGGCCACAGCATCGGTTTCGAAGGCAACACCTTCACCCATCTCGGCGCGGTCGGGCTCAATCTGAACACCGGCACCCAGGGCACGGATATCACCGGGAACGTGTTCACGGAGGTCGCCGCCACCGGTATCCAGGTCGGCGGGACGGATGTGATCGATGCCCATCCCACTGATACACGGGATATCACCAAGGACAACACGGTCGACAACAATGTCGTCACCAATGTCGCCGACCAGTACAACGGCTCGGTGGGTATCCTCGCCGGCTACACCGACCACACCGTGATCACCCACAACAAGGTGTACAACCTGCCCTACAGCGGCATCTCGGTGGGCTGGGGCTGGGGCCTGACCGACGCGGGCGGTGACAGCAACTACCCGGGCAACTCCGGTGTACCAGTCTGGACCACCCCCACGACTAGCCAGAACAACGTGGTCAGTGACAACGAGATCAGCGACATCATGAAGTCGCAGTCCGACGGTGGCGCCATCTACACGCTGAGCGCCAACCCCGGTGGTGTGGTGTCCGGGAACTTCGTCTCGAATGTTCCGACGCCCGCGTACGGGGCGATCTACCAGGATGAGGGCAGCCGTTACTGGACCACCACGAACAACGCGTTCTGCAACGTGGCCTATCAGTGGCTGCTGCTCAACCACGGTATGGACATCAACGCCGAGTACAACTTCACCACGCAGCGGGCGTTCACCACCCAGTTCAACAGCACCAACGACACCATCACCAACAACACCACCGTCAGTGGGTGTGACCAGCTCCCGGCCTCCATCGTGGACAACGCCGGCCTCCAGCCCGCGTACCAGTATTTGGATCCGGACCCGGCGGTGACCGATCACACCGCGCCGACTGCCCCCGGCAAGCCCAGCGCGGTCACCGACTTCCCGACCGTCGCCGACCTCAGCTGGCCTGCGGCCACCGACGACACCGCTGTCACCGGCTACTCCGTCTACAGCGGCGGCAAGGTGATCAGCGCTTCCGGCGGCACGTCGGTACGCCTGTCCGGTCTGACCGCCGGGGCCACGTACACCTTCACCGTCACCGCCCGTGATGCGGCCGGCAACGAATCCCCGCTCAGCTCCGCGCTCACCGTCACCATGCCGTCGGGGGGTGACCTCGCCCAGGGCAAACCGGTCACTGTCTCGTCGTACTCCGACCCCAACACCCCCGGTCTGGCCGTCGACGGTGATCTGTCCACCCGCTGGGCCCAAGGCCTCGGCCTGCCGGACCCCTCCTGGATCCAGGTCGACCTCGGCGCCCAGTACAACGTGAGCGGCGTGATCACCACCTTCGAAAAGGCCAGCGGCTACAAGTACCGCATCGAGGTCTCGCCGGACCAGGATCACTGGACCACGCTGGATGACCACACCGGCACAGCCACCACCGAACAGACCAACTACTCACCCGCTGCCACCGAGATCGACGGCCGCTACGTCCGCCTCACCGTCACCGGATCGAACTACAACGGCGGCAGTATCTACGAACTCCAGGTCTATGGCACGGCCCTGCCACCGAACACCGACCAGCAGGCCCCGAACGCCCCCGGGAAGCCGACCGTCACCCCGCTGCTGCCCAGCGTCGCCGATGTGAGCTGGCCCGCAGCGACCGACAACGTCGGCGTCACCAACTACGACGTCTACCAGGACGGCAAGCGGATCGTCACGACCAACAAGACCACCACGCGGGTCAGCGGTCTGACACCGCAAAGCGCGTACAGCTTCACCGTCGTGGCCCTGGACGCGGCGTTCAACCAGTCGCAACCGAGCCCGGCCGCGACGATCACCATGCCCGCCAACATCGACCTCGCGCAGGGAAAATCGGTCACCGTCTCGTCGTACTCCAGCCCCAACACCCCTGATCTCGCGGTCGACGGCAACCTGTCCACCCGTTGGGCGCAGGGCCTCGGGCTGCCGGACCCCTCCTGGATCCAGGTCGACCTCGGCAGTGTCACAGCGCTCTCCAGCGTGGTCACCACCTTCGAGAAGCCGAGCGGCTACAAGTACCTCCTGGAGTACTCCAGCGACGGCGTGAACTGGTCCACCCTCGACAACCACACTGCCACCAACACCACGTCGTCGGCGAACACCTCCATCGCCGCATCACCGGTGCCCGCCCGCTACCTGCGGCTGACCATCACCGGCTCGAACTACAACGGCGGCAGCATCTACGAACTCCAGGCGTACGGCAATTTCAACGACCTCGCCCAGGGTAAACCGGTCACCGTCTCGTCGTACTCCAGCCCCAACACCGCTGATCTCGCGGTCGACGGCAACCTGTCCACCCGTTGGGCGCAGGGCCTCGGGCTGCCGGACCCCTCCTGGATCCAAGTGGATCTCGGCAAGGTCACGACGCTCTTCAGCGTGGTCACCACCTTCGAGAAGCCGAGCGGCTACAAGTACCTCCTGGAGTACTCCAGCGACGGCGTGAACTGGTCCACCCTCGACAACCACACCGCCGCCAACACCACGTCGTCGGCGAACTACTCCTCCGCATCGTCGCCGGTGTCCGCCCGCTACCTGCGGCTCACCATCACCGGCTCGAGCTACAACGGCGGCAGCGTCTACGAACTCCAGGCGTACGGCGGCTCCTGACCGCCACCCCCGCGCCCCGAACGGCCCGTCCGAGGACCAGAAACAGAAAGGAGTTCCTCGACGTCGCGGACCAGTGCCTCGCCCTCGGCTACCGGGGCATCAAAGCTCCACGCCTGGGGCGAGGCCCGCAGGAACACCGGCCGCTTCACCAAGGTGCCCCGGCTCGCCAAGCTCCTGCGCGTGCCGACCCCCGCCGACCGCGGGCCCGGCCAGCCGTGGCGCCCCGGCACCCCGGTCCCGCTCGCCCTAGCGCCGTACACCCCGACCGCCGACATCCGCATCGGGTACGCCCGATAGTTGGGCATGAGACATATCCGGTGAGGGTTTGTCCCTGATAGCGGGATCACTGACGTAGGGGCACCTTCACTGCCCGTTTGCCGGTGTGTCTCAGTCAGTGGTGCGTGGAGAACGGCTCAGCGTGAGCCCACTCCCAGAATGCCCCGGCCTCCGCCACTTCGCGCTCCATGACTTTGAGCAAGCTGTCCGTTTCCGCCCCGGGCGGGATGTCGACAGCGACATGTCGGTCACCGCTCCATTCGCTGAGGAGTGCGGACTTTGTGATCTCGGTCTTGATGCGCGCGATTCCCTGGCCCAGCCGCTCCGGGCCCGCACCAGTCATCAACAGCATGCGCAGAACTCGGTGTCCGGAGGAGGCGAAGACCTCGCCGACTTGCTGGCCGAGCACGCAGAACGGCCCCTGAGTCTCACGGAGGTCTCCGAGAGGAGCGGGTACGCGCCACGCACGGCAGCCAAGAACCTGGGCCGGATGCGGGACCTCATGGTCGCCACCCGCGCCGTGATGACGGTCCACCACGAGTGCCCCACCTGCCAGGCCGTGCCCGGCGAGAAGTGCCGCGTGTATGGCCGCACCGTCCACCGCCGCCATACCGACCTGCAGCACGGCGCCCGCAAGGCCCTCGCCGCCCAGCGTGCCGGCACGCCCTACTACCGGCCCCGGCCCGGCTCCCTGATCCCCGCAGCCAAGGCCCTGGACGTCCACGGCCGCGGAGCCGCCCGCGCCCGCCAGTACGCCGTCGAGACCGAGCTGTACCGCTGGTGGCAGCAGGAGGAAGCATGGATGTACGCACCTAAGGCAGGCATCCGCACCGGCCCCCAGACCCACCAGGACCAGGCCGTGCTCACCCTCACGACGCTTCCCCGCCAGCCCCGCCGCCGCTACCCCCGGAGAGGCGACGGCCGAGCCGACCACCAGGCCGCCCGCGCCCGCATCTTGCGCCGCATCGCGACGGCTTGACCTCCCCCGCAGTCGCCCGTTTGTTCGTGATCTCCAGTGGTCCCGGCGCTAGGGCCTGTTATTAGGGCGGGGACCATCGAAACGGAAACCGGCGCCAAGCCCTACCCCCGTCACCCAGCCCCGGAGGCCCAGCAGCTCGGGCGAGCGGAGCGCACGGGGCGAGGAGCGAAGTCGTCCGGGCCGCACCGCCGCACGTCCAGATTCCTCCCGCCAGGGGCGCGTGGAACGGCCCTCCGCTCGGGAAGCTGCGATGAGACCCCATGGCGCATCTAGCCAAGTTCTTGAGTCGCCAGGGTGCGGCGGAAGAGGCCGAGATCTGGTACCGCCGAGCTGCTGAGACAGGCGGCACCCGTGCGATGTTTGACTTGTCCCGCTTTAAGCACGAGCAGGGCGCCACGGAAGAAGCCATCGCTCTGATTCTTCAGGCGGCAGAGTCAGGCGACAGCAGTGCCGCGGATGGCTCCTCTGATTTCCTGGGCGAGTTGATGGATGTGCTGCTGGATCAGGGAAGGTTCCACGAGGCGGCTGCCGTCTCGGTTGAGATGGCGCGCCAGGAAGAGCTCAGCCGCCCCCCATTGGTGGATGCAGGGCACCTTAAAGGCGTCCCGGAGACGGTGGGGATAGCGGTTATCACCGCTGCGGTCGTTCCATTCCTTCAGACGATCACGGCAAAAGCAGGCGAGGACGGGTACCAGGCGGTGTGGCCCGGGTTCTGCCGGTCAGCTCGCTACGGCGGTGGCGGGCGCGGTGGTGGTGAGCAGTGGTCGCAGGGGTGTGCGGGTGATGCAGGCGGCCGTACGCTACAGCGGAGGGGCCGCCTGATAGCCAGCTGCCTCTCACGGGTTGGGGGCCGCAGAAACCAGGCACCCTTGATCCTGACGTTCTTGATGCGGGGTCTGAGAGAAGGCGTTCTACCAGGGCTCGTACGAGGTCGGCGGCTTCGGCGACGGTGACGTCCTTCGTCCAGGTCGTCGTGCTGGGGTGGGAGGAGCAGGTCAACGAGAACCGGTGCATGCCGTCCGCGTGTTCCAGCCCCTGGACGTAGGGGCGCGTGCGGCAGCGTCCATGCCGCTGGGTCTCCTGCAAGTGCTCGCGAATCACCGCTGACAGCTCAGCCGCAGGTCACAGCGTTGATCGGTTACACGACGGCCGGGACACGGGCGGTCCTGTGGAAGCCGTCGCCGCTTCGCGGCCCACGGGATGGAGCGACGTCTGTCAGCCGGTTCGATTTGGCACGGGATCCTCCCTCGGTTCCGATGGGTCTCGAGGCTGTTGCCGGGCGGCCCGCTGGGGCACGCGCCGCCCGGCAACAGCGGTCCACCGCCGCTCCGCCCTCCTTCCGCAGTGACTTCGTGCCGGTGCGGAACCGCTGCGCCAGGAAAGCCGCTGTGGCCGACCAGAGCGAACGGGAAACCACGGCCGGCTCACCGCGAGCCTTCATGGCGCAGGGGGAAGGAACGCAGGCTCCGAGGGACGCGAGTCGCGGGGCCTGCGCCGTGTAACGTCAACAACCCTAGGATCAGGCGCTACAGGGCAAGGCCAGCAGATCAGCAGCGCACCGTTAAGGAACGGCCAACCTTTCACAGCGGCACACGGCAGGCACCCTTCTGGCGTCGTGGCCAGGACCGACATTGCCGCAGCGCCCGTGCCATCCCCATCCCGGTATTCAGCACCCCCAACTCGGCAGCGTTCCACTGTGACAAGGTCCGCCTGCTGCGGGAGGCCGGGACAACGACACCACGCAGCACTGATGACGATCCTTGGAAGCGGCCAGGGCTACTCGTAGCCTCACTTGCTCTGCTGCTCAACCATGTGGGGAGTCGCGGCGTGCGCAGAGCAGGTGGGAGTACGGGGGCGCCCGCTCGCGGAGTGTTCGGTCCGTGCGGGCCGGTCAAAGGGTGTCTTCGGGCGCTGCGGGCCTTGGCGGGGCGGGCGTCAGGCTCAGCGACTCGTCCGAAACCACCTTGGGCTCAACCTGCCCCGCAAGGGTTACCGCCACGCGGCAACCGGCGGCGGGTGTCACGCCGGGTTAACGCGTTCCCCTCCGACCGTCGGCGACAGCCGCCGCAGGCGTCCGGTTCGGCACCGCCTGATCGGCGGTATGCGACTCTGCTTCGGGTGGCGAGTGTGACTTCAGTGACATGTGATGACTTCGAGTAATTCATCCGATTTACCAAGGAGCGTCTCCATGGCACAGCAGTCGTCTGTCCGTCGACCCCGATCCCTCACCAGACGGCTGATGGTGGGCGCGTTGTCCCTGGGCGCCGTCGGCGCCCTGGCTGCCGTGTCGCCGCCCGAGCCGGGGCCGCCGTGGCAACGGCCGGACACCGGCTTCCGAGAGGTCGATCTGGTCTCCGACATCCCGGGCAGGGCGGAAAAGACGGATCCGAACCTGGTCAACCCCTGGGGTCTGGCATCGTCGCGCACCGGAAGGGTGTGGGTCGCGGACAATGGCGCCGACAAGGCCACGATGTACGAGGGGGCCCAGCGGGGGAGGCCGGTCAGGATCTCACCCCTGGTGGTGTCGATACCGGCGGGCGGCGCGCCGACCGGGATCGTGCGCAACGACACTGACGCGTTCCGGTTCAGCGGCTTCGGGAAGGCAGGCGTCGCCCGGTTCGTCTTCGCGGGGGAGAACGGTGACCTTTTCGCGTGGGATCCGGTCGTATCCCGGACGAGCGCCGTCCGGGTGGCGCACGAGAACAGCGGTAGCGAAAACGCGGTGTTCAAGGGGCTGACGCTGGTGCGCAGCCCGGAGAAGCATGACTACCGCGGGAGGGACGAGAGGCCGAGGCTGCTCGTCGCGAACTTCCGCGACGCGCGCATCGACGTCTTCGACACGAACTTCACCCTTGTGCCGTCCACTGGCCGGTTCGAGGACCCCAACATTCCCAGCGGTTTCGCGCCGTTCGACGTCAAGGTGATCGGCTCGCGGGTGTTCGTGACGTACGCCAAGCAGGATGCGGACAAGGAGGATGACGTCGCCGGTCCGGGCAACGGCTTCATCGACGTGTTCAGCACCGAGGGACGGCTGTTGCAGCGCTTCGCGAGCCAGGGTGTGCTCAACTCGCCTTGGGGTCTTGAGGTAGCACCCCGGGGATTCGGGAAGTTCTCCGGTGATCTCCTTGTCGGAAACTTCGGGGACGGCCGCATCAACGCCTTCGACCTGCGCACCGGGCACTTCGAGGGAACTCTCAAGGATCGCAAGGGGCACCCGATCGAGATCCCCGGGCTGTGGGGGCTTCTGCGCGGCACCGACCGGTCCGGCGGCCGGGACGCGGTCTGGTTCGCTGCGGGAATCAACGACGAAGCCAACGGGCTGCTAGGCGTCCTGCGCGCTGAGCACTGACCCTGGCGCGTTGCCCCGGGCCGTTGGCGTGGGTCCGTGATCCACGCCAACGGCTTTGGCCTTGGCGAAGTTCGAGCCGGCGCTCTCGCGCGGCCGGTGGCCCGCTGGGCGGCTTCTCTCCGCCTTCGGCGAAGCCGCCCAGCGGCACGGCCGCGAAGGGGCCCACCGCCTGGCCCTCCGTGGGCCGCACGTAGACCCGCTCGGGAACTGTCGAGTCGCCCAGCCACCGCCCCGCCGCTTTGAGCGCCTTGCCCGCGTTCATCGGTGGTCATGGCCGGCGGCTGGGGAAAACTGTCGAGCGTGTGGGGCCGCCTAGCCGTCCCCGCCGAAATCCGACTTATGGCCGTGGTCTGGTCAGGGACCAGTGAAGCCACCCTGCTGTTCTCCCGCTTCGCACAAGCCCTCTACGGGCCCCGCGAGGCATACCTGGCCAGCGTGGAGTCGACATGGCGGGGATCACTGCGCGGCGGTCTGCCGGGGCCTGTCCATGTCGGGCCGCGCCCCCGGCCGCCACCGCCTGCCGGACCGCACACGAGCAGCGGTTTCGGGGCCGGTGTCCTAGCCCTCCCGGGCCTGTGGGATCTTGGTGGCTAATTCCAACTGTCATGCCATTGTGGCGAGTTGATGGTTCGAGGTGTGGTCTGCGCGGTTCACTGTGAGCTGCGGGTGGCCA
>NZ_RJVR01000138.1 GCF_003999195.1 Streptomyces soli | reverse complement strand
CACCGGTCGACCACCACCAGGTCACGCCCGTACCAGGCGCACTTGTACTCCAGCATCGACCGCATGTCGCTCCACGCCGCGTCGGAGATGGCACGGGCGAGCTTGTGGTTCTTGACCATGGTGCGGACGGTCAGGTCCTCGATCACGACCGATTGGTTCTCACGGACGAGTCGAGTGGTCAGCTTGTGCAGGTAATCGCGGCGCCGGTCGGTGATCCGGGCATGGACTACGACACGGAGAGCGCCAACAACGCCTTCCCGCAGTGGATCCAGGTGGACCTCGGCTCCGCGCAGAGCGCGTCCCGCGTCGTCCTCCAGCTGCCCGCAAGCTGGGGCGCCCGCACCCAGACGCTGTCCCTGCTGGCGAGCACCGACGGCTCCATCTTCACCACGGTGAAGCGTCGGCGACCTACAGCTTCGACCCGGCCAGCAACAACACCGTCACCATCACCTTCCCCGCGACCACCCAGCGCTACTTCCGGGTGAATGTCACGGCCAACTCGAGCTGGCCGGCCGGCCAGGTCTCGGAGCTCCAGGTCTGGAGCTCGTGATCTGACCTCGTCTGGCCCCTGCGGTGCCGCCTGGCGCGCGTCATGCGCCCGGCGGCACCGCCACGTTCCACCCCGGCGGCACCGCCCCGGGCGCCCTCATCTCCCACCTCCCCCGGGATGCCCCGGCCAGAGCGCACGGCCGTCGTCCGCCGGTGCCTGTGAACTAACTGATCCACATCGGCAAGCAAGGTAGGCGAGTTCACCCATAACTGCCCATAAGGACAGGGCCTCTTGGTAGCACCCGTGGTGACGAAGTCAGCCCGGAGCAAAGAGGCCCTGCCGCGTGGTCACTTGGTCGGCGCGAACAACCTCTGGGCGGCGAACGCTGCGCCACCGCGGGCCCATTCCTCGAACGGCAGCGGGCGGACCACGAGGTCGCACTCGGCCGCCGCGCCGAACGCGTGGGCGCCGAAGGTCTGCCGGATCTGGTCCTCGTACAGGTCGTAGGAGGCCACGCCCTCACCGGAGATGATGATGCGGTCGGGCCCGATCAGGTTGGCCACGGAGGCGAGCGCAAGGCCCATCGCGTGGCCGGCGTGGGAGAACACCGCCCGCACCGCGGGGTCGCCGGCGTGCGCGAACCGTACCGCCTCGTCCATGGTCAGCTCCGGGTTGCCGCTGGCCTGCCGGGCCTGCTCGGTGATCGCGTGCGTGGACGCGACGGCCTCCACGCAGCCGGTGTTGCCGCAGGTGCAGACGCGGGCGGCGCCGACCGGCAGATGTCCGACCTCTCCTGAGACACCGTGGGCGCCCGAGACCACCCGCCCGCCGATCGAGATCCCGCAGCCGATCCCGGCCCCGACCGTGACCAGTGCGAAGGACGGCAGTCCGACACCGGCCCCGAACCACTGTTCGGCGACGGTCAGCGCCCGCACGTCGTTCTCGATCAGCGTGGGCGTGCCGGTGGCCGTCTCGACGAGCTGGGCCAGCGGCACCCGGCGCCAGTTGAGGAAGGGCGAGTACTGCACGGTGCCGGTCTGCCCGTCGACCTCCCCGGAGATGGTGACGCCGATACTGTGCACGCCGCTTTTCCTGGCCGCGCCGGCCTCGGCCCGTAGTTCGCCTACCAGCCGGGCGATGGCCAGGACGACGGTGCCGACGTCGCGTGAGGCGAGCGCGACCCGGCCGGTGGCGAGCGGCTGTGCGGTGAGGTCGGCGAGGACGCCGATCAGCTCGTCGCCGGTGACCTTCACCCCGACGAAGTGCGCGCGCTCGGCCCGTACCGCGATCAGCGTGGCCGGGCGGCCGTAGGCCCGTTCGACCGCGGGCCGGCCCAGCTCGGTGATCCAGCCGTCGGTGAGCAGGGGAGTGGCGACCTTGGTGACCGCGCCCGGCGACAGCCCCGTGCGCCGGCCGACCTCCGCCCTGGTGAGCGGGCCGTGGACGAGCAGGGTCTGGAAGACCAGAGCGGCCGCGGGAGGTTGGTCGGCGAGCGTCATGCCCGGACCATACTTTTCCAAAGGAAACTAAGGAAGCCCTCGGGGCGGGCGACTCTGTCATCCCATGTATAGGTCGCCCGATGGTCAATTTGGTGCTGTTTCCTGTGATCACGCCAGCAGACATCGGATTTTTCCTGGCCGACTATATTGACGCTGGAAGAAAACTCCGGCTACATTCGCCGCACTCCGCGTCGGGGCGGGCAGAACGGCCCTCCCGTCGGGAGCGTGGCCGGCCCCCTCCCAACCGGTCGCGGCATGACCCCCTTGGTGGTGTTCCGGGACGACCACCACCAAGGGAACACACCGCGGGCAGGCACGTCCTGCTGCCCTGTACCGAGAACCGACACACCAATCCTCAAGGCGGCTGACCGTGCGCGGGCACGGCAGGACCCGTCCGGACCCTGCCGTGTCTCCGCGCCGAGATGGAGTAACCCCATGGCTCGTCCAGCAGGACCCGTACCACCAACACGGCACAGAGCGCCCGCCCGCCGCGGCGGTGTTCTGCGCCCCCTCACTCTGCCCCTGATCACCGTCACCGCGCTCGCGGCGACCTTCGCCGTGCCGGCGGGCGCGTCCGCCGCCGCCCCGGCCCAGGCGCAGACCTCCACGTCGGCCACCGCCACCACGGCGGGCGGTCAGTCCGCGCCCGTCCTGGCCAACAAGCCGTACATGGGCTGGAGCAGTTGGAGTCTGGAGTCCACTAACTTCCCTGGTTACGGCGGGGAGAAGTGGCTCACGGAGGCCAACATACTCCAACAGGCGAACGTGGTTGCCTCGAAGCTGAAGTCCCACGGCTACAACTACGTCAACCTGGATGCCGGCTGGAACGTGGACAACGGCAAGAACGTGTCCGACGCCTACGCCCGTCCTACCGCGGACCTCAACAAGTTCCCGCACGGCATGAAGTACGTCGGGGACTCCTTGCACGCCAAGGGCCTCAAGTTCGGCCTCTACCTGGCCGTCGGCCTCTACCAGGACTACTACAACAACGGCAATACACCCATTTACAATGCGCCGGGCTGCACCACGAAGGACATCGTCTACCCGGACCTGCGCAAGACCAGCGGCTGGGACAACGTCTCCTACCAGCTGAACTTCGCAAGTCCCTGCACCACCAAGTACATCCAGTCCATCGCCGACGAACTCGCCAACTGGGGCGTGGACTTCCTCAAGATCGACGGTGTCGGCCCAGGCTCCAGCCAGGGCGACGCGGCCCACAACAACATCCCGGACGTCCAGGCGTGGCACGCCGCGCTGCAGGCCACCGGCCGCCCCATCCAGCTCACCCTGTCCTGGTCGCTCAGCCACACCCAGGCCGACGCCTGGAAGCAGAACTCCAACGGCTGGCGCGTCGACACGGACGTCGAGTGCTACTGCAACACGCTCGTGACGTGGAACAACTCCGTCAAGCAGCGCTGGAACGACGTCGTGCAGTGGATCCCGGACGCAGGTCCCGGCCACTGGAACAACCTCGACTCCCTCGACGTGGGCGTCGGTCCCATGGACGGCCTGACCGAGGCCGAACGGCAGAGCTACGCCACGCTATGGGCGATCGAGTCCGCTCCGCTGTACTCCGGCGACGACCTCACCAAGCTCGACTCCTACGGCCTGTCGCTGCTCACCAACGACGAGGTCATCGCCGTGGACCAGGCGGGCAACCCGGCAAAGCCGGTCAGCCAGACCACCAACCAGCAGGTCTGGTACGCCCGTAACGCCAACGGCAGCTACACCGTCGCGCTGTTCAACCTCGGCGCCGGCTACAGCGACGTCACCGCCAACTTCTCCGACCTCGGCATCAACGGCAAGGCGTCCGTGCGGGACCTGTGGAGCCACAAGAACCTCGGCAGCTCCTCGGGCAGCATCACCGAGAACCTGCCGCCGCACGGCTCGAAGCTGTTCACCATCACCCCGTCCGGCAGCGCCAAGACCCCCGGCACCCCGCTGGCCGTTCACGGCACCGCCTCCACCGCCGGCAGCGCCTCCCTCGCCTGGGACGCGGTGAACACCGGCCCGTCCAAGGTCACCGGCTACACCGTCTACGCCGACGGCAAGCAGGTCGCCACCACCACCGGCACCTCCGCCACCGTCAGCGGCCTGACCGCGGGCACCGGCTACTCCTTCACCGTCGTCGCCAAGGACGCCAAGGGCCGCACCTCGCAGCCCAGCAAGGCGGTCCCGGTCACCACACCGGCCGCGACCGGACCGGTCGCGTACGAGGCCGAGGCCCCGGGCAACACCCTCAGCGGCAGTGCGAGCGTCGGCGACTGCTCGGGCTGCTCCGGCGGCAAGAAGGTCGGCAACATCGGCGGCAGCGGCAACACGGTGGCCATCAACAACGTCACCGCGCCGGCCGACGGCACCTACCTGCTCAAGCTCGACTACGTCGACGGCTCCTCGGGCCGCACCATCGTCGTCACCACCGGCGGCACGTCCTTCCAGGTGCCGCTGCCCGGCACCAACGACAACAACTGGGGCACCGCGCAGTCCATCACCGTCCCCGTCCAGCTGAAGGCCGGCAGCAACACCGTCACCTTCGGCAACCCGGACGACTACTCCTCCGACATCGACAAGATCACCGTCTGATCCGACCCGACCCACCCGCTACACGCAAAGGAGAGTGCCGTGGTGGTCACATCGCCGGGCAACCACACGACGCCGGTGACACCGTCGTCCGGCGCAGCCGGCGCGGTGGCCACCACGGCCGCCTCACCCCGCACCACAGGCAGGGCCCTCGGGCTGCACGCGAGCCGCAAGGCCGGCGGCCCGAAGGGCTCCGCCCCGACCCGGTCCGTGGCCGCCCGCCGCAAGGACCTGCCGGTCGCACTGTTGCTCATCATCCCGTCGGTCCTCGGCTTCGCGATCTTCTACGCGTACCCGACCCTGCGCGGCATCTACCTCAGCTTCACCGACTTCCACGTGCTGACCCCGCCCTCGTGGGTGGGAACGGCCAACCTCAACGAGCTGCTCCACGACGACGTCTTCTGGCACTCGCTGCAGGTGACCGTCTACTTCGTCGTGCTGTCCGTGGTCTTCGGCACCCTGGTCTCGCTGGTCACCGCCGTGGTGCTGCACCGGGTGACCCGCTCGTCGGCCCTGCGCGGCGTCATCCTGCTGCCCTTCCTGATCTCCAACGTGATCGCCGCGCTGGTGTGGCAGTGGATGCTCGACCCGACGCTGGGCATCGTCAACATCGCGCTCAAGAACCTGACCGGGCACTCGATCCTCTTCTTCGGCAGCGGCGGATGGGCGATCCCCTCGCTCGCCGCCATCAGTATCTGGAAGTGGATGGGCTACTACGCCCTGCTGATCTTCGCCGGACTGCAGACCATCCCGTCGACGATCTACGAGGCGGCCCGGGTCGACGGCGCCAGCGAAGTACAGATGTTCCGTCGGCTGACCGTGCCCCTGCTGCGGCCGATCCTCGTCATGGTGGTCGTCCTGACGGTGATCAACTCCTTCCAGGTGTTCGACATCGTGCAGGTCACCACCAGGGGCGGCCCGGCCAACGCCTCGAACGTGCTGCAGATGTACATCTACGAGAAGGCGTTCAACGAGTTCGACTTCGGCTACGCCGCGACCATGTCGCTGGCGCTGTTCGTGCTGCTCATCGCGGTCACCTTCACTCAGCTGCGCCTCGCCCGCGCCAACGAATCCGACCTGAACTGAAGGAGTCCGTCATGGCTGTCACTCTTGCGGCCGGCACGACGGCCGCACCGCGCCCCCGCTCCCCGAAGCGCGCGACGAAGCTGTCCCCCGGCCGGATCCTGGCGTGGACGTACCTCGTCGTCATCGTCCTGATCACGCTCTTCCCCTTCTACTGGATCCTGCGCACCGCGCTGTCCAATAACTACAATCTGGCTACGAACCCCTCCTCGCCGCTGCCCGTCGGCTTCACCTGGGGCGCGTTCGAGCGGGCGCTCGGCATCGCCTCCACCGCGCAGGCGCAGGCCCAGGGGGGCTCCGGCGCATCTCTCGACATCGCGCTCTACATGCGCAACTCGGTGATCTACGCGACCAGTCAGACGATCCTGATCGTGCTGTTCTCCGCGGCGGCCGCCTATGCCTTCTCCCGGCTGCACTGGCGCGGCCGCAACCTCGTCTTCAACATCCTGATCAGCGCGCTGATGGTGCCGGGCGTGTTCACGCTGCTGCCGAACTTCGTGTTCGTAAAGAACCTCGGCCTGACCAACACCTTCGCTGGACTGCTCCTGCCCGGCGCGCTCTTCCAGGCGTTCACCCTGTTCTTCCTGCGGCAGTTCATGCTCGGGCTGAGCAGCGAGGTCGAGGAGGCCGCGATCATCGACGGCGCAGGGCCGCTGCGGATCTTCTTCCGGATCATCCTGCCGATGTCGTCCGCACCCATCGCGACGGTGTCGCTGCTGATGTTCGTCAACGCCTGGAACGACTACCTGTGGCCGCTGCTGATCACCAACTCCCAGAGCGTCGAGCCGCTGACGCTGGCACTGGGCGTCTTCAAGCAGTCGTCGCCGCAAGCCGCCCCCGACTGGGCGGGACTGATGGCCGCCGCGCTGATCGCGGCACTGCCGATGCTGCTGCTCTTCGTCGCCTTCGGCAAGCGCATCGTCAACTCCATCGGCTTCTCCGGCCTCAAGTGACCGGCGGAACCACTCCCTTGGACGGCACCCTCATGCACTCCACCGATCTACTGCTGAAATGGACGACACCCGCAGCCAGTTGGAACGAGGCCGCGCCTGTTGGCAACGGTCGGCTCGGCGCAATGGTCTTCGGCGGCGGCCACCGGGCCCGGATCCAGCTCAACGACTCCACCGTGTGGTCCGGCACCCCCGGCGTTCCGGCCGCGGCCCTCGCCGCGGTCCGCGCGGCCGGCGCCGGCCCAGCGCGGCTCGACGAGGTTCGCACCGCGATCCGAGCCGGTGACCACGACCGCGCCGAGGCCCTGCTGATGGCCTTCGAGGGCCCCTACAGCCAGGAGTACCTGCCCTACGCCGACCTGTGGCTGACCGTTGCCGGCGGTGAGGACGCCACATACCACGGCAGGACGCTCAACCTTGACACCGGGGTGGCCGAGGAGAGCTTCGACCTCGCCGGGACCGCGGTCCGCCGCCGCGTCTGGTCCGACGCCGTCACCGGCACCCTGTGCGCGGCCATGGACGCGGAGGGCGGCACCGTAGACCTGTGCGTCGAACTGTCCACGCCGCTGCGGGAGGTGCACCGGTCGTGCGGAGTCGGCAGCCTCACGCTGGGCGTCGAGATACCCGTGGACGGCGCCCCCTCGCACGAATCCGACGTGGCGGAGCCGCTGCGGTACGCCGACAGGCCCGTCGACGGCTACGACCCGTTCGGCGCGCTCGCTCTTACCCTCGCCACGAACGGCGAGGTGACAGTGGCGCACGGCCGTCTGCTCGTCGCGGGCGCGTCCCGTGTCCTGGTCACCCTGGCCAGCTCCACCAACGCCGACCGCCACTGGCGCGGAGAGGCCACCGCGGACCGCGCCGCACACCTGGACACCGCCGCCGAGATCGCCGCCAAGGCCGCCGCCCGGGGCGCCGACGTCGTGCGAGCAGCCCACGAGGCCGACTTGCGTGGCCTGCTCGGCGGCACCGCCCTGCGCTTCGGCCCGCGCCGCTCGGGCACGTACGACGTCGCGCGAGACATCCTCAACGGTGACGACGAACTCCTCACCGCCACCGTGCTGTTCCAGTACGGCCGCTACCTGCTCGCCGCCGCCTCCCGCCCGCACACCGGACCCCCGGCCAACCTCCAGGGCATCTGGAACGCCGATCTGCGCCCGGCCTGGTCGTCCAACTACACCACCAACATCAACACCCAGATGAACTACTGGGGTGCCGAAGCGGCCGGCCTGAGCGCCTGCCACGAGCCGCTGTTCGACCTGCTGGACCGCCTCGCCGTCCACGGCACCGATGTGGCACGGGAGTTGTACGGCGCCCGCGGCTGGGTGGCGCACCACAACACCGACATGTGGGGCTGGGCCCTGCCGGTCGGCATGGGCCACGGCAACCCCTCCTGGGCGATCTGGCAGATGGGCGGTGCGTGGCTGACCCAACACCTGTGGCACCACTACGAGTTCACCCAGGACACCGACTTCCTGCGCACGCGCGCCTGGCCGCTGCTGCGCGGCTGCGCCGCCTTCCTGCTGGACTGGCTCGTCGAGGACGCCGACGGAGTCCACCTCGACACCATCCCCTCCACCTCGCCGGAGAACCTCTTCCTCACCCCCGACGGCGCCCGCGCGTCCCTTACCCACTCCTGCGCGATGGACTGCGCGCTCGTCCGGGCAACCTTCGAGCGGACCCTACGCACCGCCGAACTCCTCGGCCTCACCGACCCGCTGACCGACGAGATCCGCGCCGCGCTGCCCCGGGTACGGCGGCCCCAGGTCTCCGCCGACGGCTGGCTCCAGGAGTGGGCCGACGACCTCCCCGAGGCCGACCCGCACCACCGCCACGTCTCCCAGATGATCGCCGTCCAACCGCTCGGCCAGATCGACCCCGAGACAACCCCCGAACTGGCCGAAGCGGCAGCGAAGCTGATGGACCGTCGCGGTCCCGACGCCATGGGCTGGTCCTGGGCGTGGAAGATCGCCCTGCGAGCCCGGCTGCGCGACGCCGCCAACGCCCGCTCCCTGCTCCTGGAGGCCGTCCGCCCGCTCGACGGCGACCCCGGCACCGACGCCCCGGTCGACGGCTCCCAGTGGGGCGGGCTGCTGCCCAACCTCTTCTCCACTCACCCGCCGTTCCAGATCGACGGCAACTACGGCTTCACGGCCGCCCTCACCGAGATGGTGCTGCAGAGCCACACCGGCACCCTCCACCTGCTGCCCGCCCTCCCCGCGCAGTGGCCGGACGGCGAGGCCACGGACCTGCGTTGCCGCGGCGGCCTCGCGGCCGACTTCACCTGGAGTGGCGGCGCACCGACCTCCGTGACGGTCCGCAGGCTCGTGGGCGACGACACCGAGCCGGTCCGGATCCGCCACCGGGACCGTACCGCCGAGGTCCGCATCCCCACCGGCACCCAGGTCACCCTCGGCGCGGACCTGCTCCCCCGAGGGGAGCCGGTGCCGTGCTGACCGAGAAGGACCTGCCCGAGCTGTTTTCGTACCAGAGCAACTACCGGGAACCCGCGGACTTCGATGCCTTCTGGAAGGGCACCCTCGCCGACTCCCGCACCCACCAGGAGGCCCAGCTCGGCCTGACACCCGTGGAGACCGGCCTTGAGACCATGGATGTCTTCGACGCCGTCTTCCCGGGCTTCGCCGGGCATCCGGTACGCGGCTGGCTGCGGCTGCCCCGGCACCGGACCGGGCCGCTGCCCGCCGTCGTACAGTTCCACGGCTACAGCAGCGGGCGCGGCGCCCCCACCGACGACCTGCTGTGGGCGTCCGCCGGGTACGCCCACCTGATCATGGACACCCGCGGGCAGGGCGGCGCCTGGGCGGGCGGCGGCGCCACCCCCGACCCCGTAGGCGCCGGCCCCTCCCACCCCGGCTTCCTCACCCGCGGTATCCAGGACAAGGACACCTACGTCTACCGCCGGATCTTCACCGACGCCGTACGGGCGGTGGACGCGCTGCGGGCCTGCGAGCACGTCGACGGCGAGCGAATCGCGGCGATCGGCAACAGCCAGGGCGGCGGCATCGCGCTCGCCGTCGCCGGCCTCGTCCCCGACCTGGCCGCAGCCCACTTCCAGTCGCCGTTCCTGTCGGACGTTCGCCACGCCACCCGGCTCACCGGCGAGCCTCCCTACGACGAGCTGATCGGCTACCTCGCCGCCCGCCGCGACCTGGTCGAGCAGACCTTCACCACCCTCGGCTACTTCGACGGCCTGGCCTTCGCCGCCCGCGCCGCCGCCCCCGCCTGGTTCTCCGCCGGGCTGCGCGACACCGTCTGCCCGCCTGCGACCGCCGTCGCCGCCCACCGCGTCTACGCCGGTCCCAAGCACCTGCGGCTGTGGGAGTTCAACGGCCATGACGCCGGCGGACCCGAAGACCTGGCCATCGCCGTGAGCGCGTTCGGCGCGCTCCTGAAGACGTCGTCGCACTCGCACCGGTTGCCGTCCCCCGCGCACCGTGCGCCATCCCGAAAGAAGGAATCATGAGAATACGAAAGCTCGTCGCGCTGGGCGCCACGCTCACCCTGGCGGCGGTGGTCTCCGCCTGCTCGTCCGGCGCCTCCTCCGCCGGCGGCTCGAAGACCGTCAACTGGTGGACCTGGGACGACAAGCAGGCCGCCGCGTACAAGGTGTGCGCCACGGACTTCGAGAAGGCCAACCCCGGCACGACCGTGAACATCACCCAGTACAACGTGGCGGACTACTTCACCAAGCTCACCGCCGGGTTCGTGGCCGGGAACGCCCCCGATGCCTTCCAGAACAGCGTGCAGTTCTTCCAGGCGTACGCCTCGCAGCACCAGTTGCTGCCGCTGGACAGCTACATCGCCAAGGACAACTTCGACCTGTCCCGCTACTCAGTCGGCGTGAGCGCCTGGAAGTACACCGACGGCAAGCAGTACGCGCTGCCGCTGGACTGGGCGGCGGCGGGCATCTACTACAACCAGGACGCCCTGACTAAGGCCGGGTACACCCAGCAGGACGTTAACTCGCTGAACTGGAACCCCGACAACGGCGGCACGCTGGGCAAGATGATCGCCCACATGACGATCGAC
Organism: Streptomyces soli; assembly: GCF_003999195.1. Classification (GTDB taxonomy): domain Bacteria; phylum Actinomycetota; class Actinomycetes; order Streptomycetales; family Streptomycetaceae; genus Actinacidiphila; species Actinacidiphila soli. The sequence continues at coordinate 20,422 of NZ_RJVR01000138.1, read as the reverse complement.
GACAAGGGACGCCGCGGCGACCAGCCAGGCTTCGACAAGTCCAACGTCAAGACATACGGCTACGGCCAGATCGCGGCCAAGGACTTCTTTGGCCCGACGACCTGGGACCCGCTGGTCGACACCACTGGCTGGCGCATTGGCGACAAGGCGAACTGGCCCACCCAGTTCAACTACGGCGATCCCCGGTTCGTGAAGACCATGGACTGGATCCGCTCCCTGAACGACAAGGGATACGCGCCCAAGATCGGCCAGTTCACCAACAGCGTCAGCGACACGGACCTGCTGGCGTCCGGTAAGGTCGCCATGGAGAGTGCCGGTTCGTGGGAGGCCGCGACCTTCGTGAAGATCCCCAACCTCAAGGTCGGCATCGCTCCCACTCCGTACGGCACCGACAGCAAGACCCGGGCCGTGGTCAGCAACTCCAACGGCAACAACATCTGGGCTGGCACCAAGAACCCCGACCTGGCCTGGAAGTGGGTCTCGTACATGGGCTCGGAGTCCTGCCAGTCCAAGGCCTCGCAGACCGGTACGTTCTTCCCGTCGATCCCCGCCGCCATGGACTCCTCGGCGAAGACCCTCGCCGCGCAGGGCGTCGACCTGTCGGTCTTCACCGGCATGTTGAAGAACAAGGAACTCTACCCGGCCCCGGTCTACGGCAACGGCGCCGCCGTCCAGGCCGCCTTCGAGCCGCTGTTCCAGGCGTACTTCGCCGGCCAGAAGAGCGACTCCGTCTTCGCGGACATGCAGAAGCAGAGCAAGACCCTGCTCGCGAAGTAGTGAACCGAACCACCGACAGCAACTGGTGACCCGGCACCGGACGCGGCCCACGACCAGGGCCCGTCCGGCCGTCCGGACATATGGAAAGGACTCCGTATGGCTGACGCCTCCGTGCCGATCACCGCCCTGCGCGCGGCCGGCACCTCACTCGTCGTGGAACTCACCGAGCCGGTGCCCAGAGTCCTCCACTGGGGAGCCGACCTCGGCGCGCTGACAGAGGCCGCCCTGGCCGCGCTCGCCCTGACCGGCGAGCCCGCGGTGCTCAACAACTCCATAGACATCCCCCGCAGGTTCACCGTCTGGCCCACCGAGGCTGACGGCTGGTCCGGCACCCCCGCCCATTTCGGTCACCTCGACGGCACCTCGACCGCACCCCGGCTGGCCACCACCCGCGTCGCGCACCACGAGAACCCCGAAGGCGGCGGCGAACTCGTCCTGGAGCTCGCCGACACCGGCGCCGGCCTGGACGTCACCCTCAGCTACCGCCTGGAGCCCTCCGGCGTCCTCGGCGTCAGCGCCGAGCTCACCCGCCGGGCGGCCGGCGGCCAGGACCGCACCGGCGGCGCGCACGGCCCGGCGGGCGACGACGCGCCCTACGACCTCGCGCAGGCCTTCACCCTGCTGCCGCTGCCCCGCCGGGCCACCGAGATCCTGGACTTCACCGGCAAGTGGAGCCGCGAGCGCTCACCACAGCGCCGCCCGCTCGGCCACGGCACCCACTCCCGCGAGGTTCGCCGCGGCAAACCCGGCGTGGACTCGCCCTACCTGCTGACCGTGGGCACCCCCGGCTTCGGCTTCCGCACCGGTGAGGTGTGGGGCGTGCACGTCGCCTGGAGCGGCGACCAGCGCTACCTCGTGGAGCAGCTGCCCGAGGGCGCCGGCAGCCACGCCTCCGCGCTGGGCGGCGGCGAACTGCTGCGGGCCGGTGAGATCCGGCTCGCGCCCGGCGAGACCTTCCGCACCCCGGTGACCCACTTCGCCTGGTCCGCCGAAGGACTCGACGGCCTCGCCGACCGCTTCCACACCCTGCTGCGGGCCCGCCCAGGCCACCCGCACACCGCGCGCCCGCTCGTGCTGAACAGCTGGGAGGCGGTCTACTTCGACCACGACCTGGACCACCTGCTGCGGCTGGTGGACCGGGCCGCCGAGGTCGGCGTCGAGCGGTTCGTGCTCGACGACGGCTGGTTCGCCGGCCGCCGCGCCGACAACGCCGGACTCGGCGACTGGACCGTCGACCCCGCGGTGTGGCCGGACGGGCTGAGCCCGCTGGTGGACCACGTCCGCGCGCTCGGCATGGACTTCGGGCTGTGGGTCGAGCCCGAGATGGTCAACCTCGACTCGGACCTGGCCCGCGAACACCCCGACTGGGTGCTCGGCCCGGCGGCCGGCCTCGGCCCGTCCGCCCGCCACCAGTACGTCCTGGACGTCGCCAACCCCGAGGTGTGGTCGTACCTGCTGCAGTCCCTGGACAAGCTGGTGGCGGCGTACGACATCGCCTTCCTGAAGTGGGACCACAACCGCGAGCTGCACGAGGCCGTGCACGGACCCCGTGACCGTCCGGCCGCGCACGCCCAGGTCGACGCCCTCTACCGGCTGCTCGACGCGCTGCGCGAACGCCACCCCGCCCTGGAGATCGAGAGCTGCTCCAGCGGCGGCGGCCGGGTCGACCTAGGCATCCTCGCCAGGACCGACCGGGTGTGGGCTTCGGACTGCAACGACCCCGTGGAGCGGCAGACCATCCAGCGCTGGACCGGGCAGCTGCTGCCGCCCGAACTTGTCGGCACCCACATCGGGCCCTCGCCGAGCCACACCACCGCACGGGTCAGCACCGACGCCTTCCGGCTGGCCACCGCGCTGTTCGGCCACGCCGGCATCGAACAGGACCTCACGCTGTGCCCGCCCGAGGAACTGGCCCGGCTCACCGCGTGGACCGCGCTCTACCGCGAGCTGCGGCCGCTGCTGCACGGTGGCCGTACGGTCCGCGCCGACCTGGAGGACGACGTGCGGCTGCTGCACGGCGTAGTGGCCCCCGACGGCTCGGCGGCGCTGTACTGCTGGGCGCGGGTGGCGACCTCGGCCGAGGGCCAGTCCGGCCGGGTACGGCTGCCCGGGCTGGCCGCCGACGCCCGCTACGAGGTCCGGATCCGCACCGACCTCGGCCTTCCGTCGTTCCACCAGACCAGCGGCCCGGCCTGGCTCACCGAGGCGGTGGAGGGCTGGATCCCGCTGCCGGGCGCGGTCCTCACGCTGGCCGGCCTGCCGATGCCGACGCTCAACCCCGAGTACGCCCTTCTGATCGAGGTCCGGCGCACCTCGTGACTGCTCTCGCCAGGCGGGCGTCCACTGCCGGCCCGGCCACGTGCGGTGCGGACTGCAGCCCGCCGCTGAGCGGAGGCCGACGGGCGGACGACGGTTCGGCCCCCTGAACCGCACCGTCGCCCGCCCGCCGGAAGAGGGAACGTTCATGGATCACTCCATCCCGTCGGCAGCCCTCCAGTCGTCGGCCGCGAGCACCCGACCGTCCGGCGGGGTCCGGCAGGCGGAAGAGTCTGATTCACGTGCGCGAAGCAACGCATCCGGGTGCCTGTTGGTGGACCCCAGCGTCCTACTGACTCATGGGCTCGGAAAGCGCCAAGGCGACACGACGTTCCCCGGATGACCACACACCGATTTTCATGCACACAGGGCACACACGGTGTCGCCGTCAGGCGACCGGATTACTGACCCTGACCCGCCCCACCGTCACCCCGGAGTTACGACCATGCACGACGACCGCAGTCTGATCGAATCCCGTCTCAAGCGCGTCCTCGACGAGCGGATCCGCCCCGCCGTCTACCCCGTCTCGGTGCCGCTGCACACCGGCATCTGGAACGCTCCCGGTGAACCGGTGCCGGTCGCCGAGGGCCTGGCCGCCCCCCGAACCCCGATCGAGGCCGGTGACGCTTGGGGCGCGCCGTGGGGCACCAGTTGGCTCACGGTCTCCGGCACGGTGCCGCAGGAGTGGGCCGGCCGGACGGTGGAGGCGCTGCTGGACCTCGGCTTCGACGAGAACATGCCGGGGTTCCAGTGCGAGGGGCTCGTCTACCGGCCCGACGGCTCGCCGGTCAAGGGGCTCAACCCGCGCAACCAGTGGGTGCGGGTGGGCGCGCCGGTCGCGGGCGATGAAGAGGTGCTGCTGCACATCGAGGCCGCCTCGAACCCGGTGATTCTCCAATACCCGTCCTTCGCCCCGACCGCGTTGGGCGACAAGGAGACGGCGGGCGACGAGCCGCAGTACACGCTTGGGCGGATGGACCTGGCGGTCTTCGACGAGACGGTGTGGGAGCTCGTCCACGATCTGGAGGTGCTGGGCGAGCTGATGGCCGAGCTTGCGCAGGACAGTGCGCGCCGCTGGGAGATCCTGCGCGCGGTCGACCACGCGCTGGACGCCATCGACCTGCAGGACGTGAACGCCACCGCCGCCGCCGCCCGCAAGCAGCTCGCCGGGGTCCTGGCCGCGCCCGCCGCGCCGTCCGCGCACCGCATCAGTGCGGTCGGCCACGCACACATCGACTCCGCGTGGCTGTGGCCGTTGCGTGAGACGGTACGCAAGGTGGCCCGTACCACGGCGAACATGACCGCGTTGCTGGAGGACGAGCCGGACTTCATTTACGCCATGTCGCAGGCGCAGCAGTACGCCTGGATCAAGGAGCACCGGCCCGAGGTGTACGCGAAGGTGAAGGCGGCGGTCGCGGAGGGGCGTTTCGTGCCGGCCGGCGGGATGTGGGTGGAGTCCGACACCAACATGCCCGGCTCGGAGGCGATGGCCCGGCAGTTCGTGCACGGCAAGCGGTTCTTCCTCGAGGAGTTCGGGGTGGAGAACCAGGAGGCGTGGCTGCCGGACACCTTCGGCTTCGCGGCCGGGCTGCCGCAGATCATCAAGGCAGCGGGTTCCAAGTGGCTGCTGACGCAGAAGATCTCCTGGAGCCAGATCAACAAGTTCCCTCACCACACCTTCTGGTGGGAGGGCATCGACGGCACCCGGATCTTCACCCACTTCCCGCCGATCGACACCTACAACTCCTCGATCAAGGGCAGCGAGATCGCGCACGCCGCGCGTAATTTCAAGGACAAGGGTTCGGCGCGTCACTCGCTGGCGCCGACCGGCTTCGGCGACGGCGGTGGCGGCACCACCCGCGAGATGATCGCCAAGGCGGCGCGGCTGCGCAACCTGGAGGGCTCGGCCACCGTCGAGTGGGAAACGCCCGCCGACTTCTTCGCCAAGGCCCAGGCGGAGTACCCCCAGGCCCCGGTGTGGGTGGGCGAGCTCTACCTGGAGCTGCACCGCGCCACGCTGACCAGCCAGGCCAAGACCAAGCAGGGCAACCGCCGCAGCGAACACCTGCTGCGCGAGGCCGAACTGTGGGCGTCGACCGCCACGGTGCGGGCCGGGTTCCCCTACCCCTACCAGGAGTTGGACCGGCTGTGGAAAACGGTGCTGCTCCACCAGTTCCACGACATCCTGCCCGGCTCGTCCATCGCCTGGGTGCACCGCGAGGCGGAGAAGACCTACGCGGCGGTGGCCGAGGAGCTGGAGGGCATCATCGGCGCCGCCCAGCGCGCGCTGGCCGGCCAGGCCGCGTCCGGCGGCGAGGTGGTCTTCAACGCCGCCCCGCACGAGCGGTCCGGTGTCGCCGCCGGCGCGGCGAGCCTGGCGCCCGCCCTGGCCGGCGGATGCACGGTGGCGGCTCGCGAGGGCGGCGGCCACCTGCTGGACAACGGCCTGCTGCGCGTCGTCGTGGACGAGCGCGGGCTCGTGGTGTCCGCGTTCGACGTCGAGGCCGGCCGGGAGAGCGTGGCGCCCGGCAAGGCGGCGAACCTGCTGCAGATCCACCCGGACTTCCCCAACAGTTGGGACGCCTGGGACGTGGACCAGTTCTACCGCAACACCGTCACCGACCTGACCGACGCCGACGAGGTCACCGTCACCGCCGAGGGGCCGCACGAGGTGTCCGTGCGCGTCACTCGTTCGTTCGGCTCGTCCCGGGCCGTGCAGACCCTCACCCTGCGATCGGGCGCCAAGCGCCTGGACATCGACACCGAGATCGACTGGCACGAGACCGAGAAGTTCCTCAAGGCGGCCTTCCCGCTGGACATCCACACCGACCGATACGCCGCCGAGACCCAGTTCGGGCACCTCTACCGGCCGACCCACACCAACACCAGCTGGGAGGCGGCCAAGTTCGAGGCGTGCAACCACCGCTTCGTCCACTTCACCGAGCCCGACTGGGGTGTGGCACTGGTCAACGACTCCACCTACGGACACGACGTCACCCGCACCGTGCGCCCGGCGGACGGCGAGACGCCCGGCACCACGACGACGGTCCGGCTCTCGCTGCTGCGGGCCCCCCGCTTCCCCGACCCGCAGACCGATCAGGGCCTGCACCGCTTCCGCTACGCCTTGGTGCCCGGAGCGGAGGTCGGCGACGCGGTGCGCGAGGGCTACCGGATCAACCTGCCCGAACGCCGGGTGCCCGGTGACGCCCAGGTGGCGCCGCTGGTGAGCGCGGACCACGACGCGGTGGTGATCACCGCCGTCAAGCTGGCGGACGACGCAAGCGGCGACGTGGTGGTCCGCCTCCACGAGGCGCACGGCGGCCGGGTCCGGGCCGAGCTGACCGCCGGGTTCGCCGTGGCGGGGGCCACCGTGAGCGACCTGCTGGAGCGCCCGGTGTCGCCGGTGTCGGTGGCGGACGGCCGGGTCGAACTGACGCTGCGCCCGTTCGAGATCGTGACGCTGCGGCTGACCCGCGACAACGCCTGACAGTGATGATGTTCGTGGTGACCTGCTGGCGGGTCTGACCCTCCGCCTGACTGACGTCTCGACTGTCCTGTTTGGGATTTGTCGGCCCGCAGGCCGTCACCACGCACGCGGCCGGACGGGCGCGGGCTGTCGATGAATTAGTGGTGCGTGTCGTGTCAACTCGACGATGATGTCGTACACATCGGGGTTTCGCGCAGGAGCCGCCTACCGGGCGAGCGTTGTCAGGCGGCGACGGCGTTCTTCTCCATCTCGCGGGCGTAGCCTCGGCTCGGTCTCGATCGGGCGTCCCCCGTCACACGAAGGTCGATCGTCGCTTCTACGCGTCCTCGCGCGTCGGCGGCGTCGCCGACGCCTCGCCCAGGCCGGACGATCGGGCCACGGTCAGTGACGGGTGCGTCGTTCGCGAGCCTGTCGTGATCGCGATGAGGCTCGCTGTCGCCAGAAGGGCCAGGACGACGAGCATCGCCGGGTAGGAGATAAGGGGGGACAGTGCCGCAAGGAGCTCAGGGAGCAGGAAGCCGGTGTACGACAGCGCGTAGTAGAGGCCGGTCAGTCCGGCGAGATCGTCGGGGGTGACCATTCGCTGGATCTCCAGCAGGCCGGAGACGATGGCCAGTCCGTAGCCGGCTCCCAGCAGCATGGCGCAGCCGAGACCCAGCCAGGGCGAGTGGGCGGCCGCAGCGCAGGCGCCGACGCCCATGCCGCACGCCATCGCCTCCATGGCCACGATCGTCGCCCTAGCCGTGGAAACCGAGTCCAGGCGCTTGGCCAGGGGCTGCACCAGCACACCGGTACCCATTGCGACGACGGTGAGCAGGGTTGCGTAGGCCAGGCTCCAGTGGCCGAGGCGCTCTCCCAAGAGCTGAGGCATCACCGCATAGGCGATGCCCGCGGAGCCGAAGATCCACGGCGCCATCGGGAGCACTACGCGCAGGAATCGCCGGTGTCCGGCGGCGGGGACCCTGAGATCGGCCCACAGTCTGGGCACCGCCCCGGTCCGTTCGCGGGTTTCCGGCGCTCCCGTCAGCGCGAGCAGGGCGGGCGCGGCCACCAGGATGTGGACGATGTAGGGGCTGACCATGGGCCAGGGTCCCCACTGGGCGATGGTCCCGGCCACTCCGGCGCCCAGGCCGAAGCCCGCGGTCAGCGACAGCGCGGCACGGCGCGCCCCCGAACCCGGCTGGACGTCCGGGTCGTGCGGTGGCTGGGAGAGTTCCTTCACCCAGCTCGTACCGACGGCCATCGCGATGCCGACGGCTACGCCGGTCAGGAAGCGACCGATGTAGATGGGCAGTTCTCCGCTGGCTCCGGCGGACAGGACCGCGCTGGCCACCAGTGAGGCCGCGGTGCCCGCGACCAGCAGCGGCTTACGCCCGTAGCGGTCGGAGGCAGATCCCGCGATGAGCAGACCAGGGACGAGGCCGATCACGTAGGCGCCAAGGAAGGCGTCGACCGTGACTGCGGAGTAGCCGGCCAGTTGACGGTACATCAGTAGCAAGGGCGTGAACTGGTTACCGCCCCAGCCGCAGCAGAACATCACTGCCGCCACCCGCAGCCAGGGCCGACCACCACCGGTCCCAGCGGCAGGGCGGTCGGGTATCTGCCGGATGGTGCTCACGGCGGTGGCGCTCCTCGTACGTGTACGTGCCCCGCGGGCTGTGCCGTCAAGACGGGCGGACAGCGGGATCAGCGGCCTGTCATGGTGCGGTGGGTGGCGTCCAGGTGAGCGCGCAGGGCAGTGGCGAACCCCTCGGCGTCCCGGGCGGCGATCAGTTCGAGCAGCGCGGCGTGCTCGCCGACCAGCACGGCCAGCCGGTCGGGCTGGGGGTGGAGGGCATGAACGATCATCCGGCGCTGGCGGTCACCGAGCGTGCTGTAGAAGCCCTCGGCAAGCACGTTTCCCGAGGCGGCCACGATGCCCCGGTGGAATGCCTCGTCCGCCTCGGCGAAGGCGAGGATGTCGCCGGCGCGGGCGTGCCCACGCTGGGTCTCGATCACGTCGGAGAGTCGGCTCACCAGGTCGGTCAGCGGCTTCCCGAAGTGGGCGATGCGGCGTACGGCCGAGGTCTCCAAGGCCTCCCGCAGCTCCAGCAGGTCCTCGGCCTCGCCGGGCGCCACAGGCACCACGACGGCTCCCCGCTTGGGGAACAGCTGCAGCAGGCCTTCGGCCTGCAGGCGCAGGAAGGCTTCGCGGATGGGGGTGCGACTCAGCGCGGCTCGCTCCGCGATCTCACCCTCGCTGATGAGGCTTCCACCGGGAAGCTGTCCGCTGAGGATGAGCTCCTTGGCGAGCCGGTACGCGCGGTCCGCCGCGGGGACCGGCGAGGTGGTTACGGAAGCGGCCATAGCGTTAGAATAAACCATAGATACAAGCTTGGATACATGGTGCCGGCTGCGGAACCAAACGCCCGCAGGGAGCCTGGTGGGAGTAGGGCCGGGGACAGGCCCTGCCGTTCAGCGCTGTGCTTCGTGCCGACTGCCCACGGTCCAGGAAGTCCCCGCCGGAGTCGGCAGCGCGGCGATCCACGCGTGGCCGGCGTCACCGAAGTATCTGCTGTGGGACTCGGCCAGGGCGCCGGCGCGCGCCCTCCTCAGCACCAACGCCCAATCCCGCGTTAGAGGGCGGTGTAGGTGATGGTGGTGGCGGGGGCGGTGGTGAGGGAGACTGCGAGGCCGGTGCTGGTGAGGGAACTGCCGGTCTGTTGCCAGGTGGATTGGGTGTTGAGGTCGGTTACCTGGTAGGTGCGCGAGGTGTTCAGCCCGTACATGCTGGTCCGTGCCGCTTGAGGGGCGGCGGAAGGCCTGGACGGCGTCGGAGGCCGAGGTGCCGAACTGCCAGGCGATCCACTGGTCGGCGGCCGTGCTGTGCGGGGTCAGCGGGTAGAAGTACTCGACGTAGTGGGACGCGATCGGGTCATCACGGGGTAGGTCGGCGACGACCTTCGATTCGAAGGCGCTCGAACGGGTTAACCTCCCTAGCTGAGTTCTTCTTGCGTGGTGGGGGGCTGAGGTCGAGGTCGGCGAAGTGCGTGCGGCGTGTGGTGCCGACGGGGCGTCCGGTCAGGTGGGCGTCGATGCGGTGGAGGTTGATCGCCGCGGCGCTGAGCACGTGGCCCAGGCCGGTCTTGGCCTGGCCTCGGTAGCGGCTGCGGCGGACAGTGGTGGTGCGGACGGCCTGAGAGAGGCGCGGGTCCTCCAAGGCGGTTGTACGCCCCTTGAAGGAGATCTAGATCCTCCAGGAGCGCAGCTGGTCGGCAACGGTGTATACGCTTAGGCGAGTGTCCCGAATTTTACGGACAAGGTCAGGCATGGCCCCGTATGGAGGGTCGACACCCTCGCCGGACTGGTCCATGTACTGGGCGGCTACGAACGCGGCGAACAACGAGTTGCGGTGCGGTAGCGGCTCAAGGCGCACGATGGTGTGTAGGAGCGCGGCCGCGCGCCACGAGGCATCCGGATCGGATGACTCCAAGGTCGGCATCCGAGTCCTGTGGCGTGCGACGGCTGCCACCAGCGCGGAGTAGTCGGAAACGGTGACGTCGTCGTGGCCCAGGGCAAGCTCCTGGACGTCCAGGAGCCAGGCGACATCGATGTGCAGGACGCTCATCAGGCCGCCGTAGCTCCGTCCTGGCGCTGGGAGGGCGGGATCTCCTCGGGGAAGGCCTCGTCGAATTCGGTGCGGAGCTTGTCCGCCCAGTCGGCGGCGCCGGCGACGAACTGCTTACGCTGCATCTCGCGAACGCCGAGGTCATGGACGTACTGCTTGAGGCTCTTGCCCTCGGCTGCAGCTGCCACGCGCACGCCCTCGAGCTCCTCGTCGGTGAAGGACACATTCAGTGATGGCATGCCCTGATGGTACCTAGTTGGTGCCACCATGCGCCAGGCTCGAGGTGATTCTGTCAGGTACATGGCTGAAGGGCGCACCACCTGGAAATCGGGGTGATTCATGCTCCCCGAGCTGCCGGGAGGCCCTTCCGCCACACCTGAACGACCGGAAGATCACCCTGTAGCCAGGCCGCGCAGGGTGCGGGCCAGGGATGCCTTCAGCGGCAGGAGGCGGGACACCGCTGGGAGGAGGCCCATTCAGCCCGCCCAGCGGGCCCGGGCGCGGGCTGCGGGAAGCGCTGCCCCCGCCGAGGAAGCAGGATCGGTCTGTTCGCCACCTGGACATTCGCACACCGTGACCGCCGGTTCGCAGGTTGCACGCCGCGCGAGCGTTTCTGGTGAGCGGTGCTGGGCCCACCACCACACGTTGCTGGAGAACTGGAGCGTGTCCCAGTAACGACGTTGGACCGGCCCCGGTGGGGCGAGCGAGCCACAAATTGACCACGGAAGGGACTCCGGTGGAGGGCTGCCGCTCCCGAAGGCGCCAGAATCGACCCCGTGTGGAGATCGTTTTCGCCCTGAACCATTACTGGCCCACGCTCCTAGCGGGCGTATCCGTCAGCTGCTCACGGAATGTAGCAGTACCAGGAATACGGCTCGTTGTAATTGCGCCAGCCGGAGCGCACCTCCACACCGACCCGTGGACTGAGGTCGTCACGACCACGACCGCGATGATCAGGCCCAATACATCTACGGCGATGCCGCGCTTCCGGCCCGGCATCCGTTTCGCCGCGTCTCTCCCGGTCGTCTCGGACGGCACTCCGGCCGCGGCGTGCACGCTCTGCGTGTCGAGGACCACCAGGCTCGGGTCGGCTAATCGCTTCTTCTTCTCCCGTACCTGCCAGCGCAGCAGGTCATGGACGGTCTGGTCGGTGCCGTCGTCCCGCCACAGACCGAAGTAGTAGTACACCGTGCCGCTCGTCGGCAGGTCGTTGGGCAGGTAGGCCCACTGACAGCCCGTCCGGGACTGGTACAGGATCGCGTTGACGATCTCCCGCATCTGGTACTTGCCCTCGTGGCCCGTGCGCCTCATAACGCCCTCTCAGAGGTGGGTTGCACCGGTCAGAGCCGGGCCCGCGGTGCGGGCCCGGCGTACTGACGACCGCGTTCGGCGGGTCGAGGGGGCCGGGATGGTGTGGTCGCCGTTCGACGGCCCCACCGGGTTACTCAGTGGCGGTTGTCGCGCTTTACCGGCCCCGGGTCGTCGGAGCCAGCGGCGGCGTGCTGGCCGGGGGCCGGCGTAGGTGCGTGGCCTGCTCGAATGAGTACGACAACCCGATCAGCTCGGGCTCACTGAACGCCGTACCGAGGAAGGCCAGGCTGATCGGCAGCCCGTTCGCGGTGAAGCCGTTGGGCACCGTGACCGAGGGGTAGCCGGACAGGCTGGCCAGTGCGGTGCTGCTGGGGACCGTCTTGCAGGTGTTCGTGGCGGTGCTGCCAGGGTAGGCACTCGCGGGGCACGTCGCGTTCGGGAAGACCAGCCCGTCCAGCCGGTTCGCGGTCAGCAGGCTGTCGATGCCATTCCGGAACGAGGCAGGACCAGTGGCGAGCGCCTGCTGGTACGCGGGGTCGGTGAGCGACCCCCGGCTCTCGGCCTGGGTCAGCCGGGTCAGCACGGCCGGCGAGATGGGAAAGTCGGGCTGGCTGCTCTGCGCGATGACATCGGCCAGCGTCTTGACCGGGACGCTCTTCGGCCTGGTCGCCAGGTAGTCGGCGAGCTGGTACTTGAACTCCAGGTCGGAGATGGTCGCATAGACCGAGCTTGCCGAGGACAGCAGCGAGTCGGGCAGGTGCACCGGGACGATGGTCGCGCCGCGTGCCCGCATCGTGTCCAGGGCGCGCTGGGTGGCCGCGTCGATCTCGGTGTTGCCGCCGTTGAAGTTGTCTACAAACCCGATGCGGGCGCCGGACAGCTTGTCCGCCTTCAGGTACTTCGTGTAGTCGGTGCTGTAGTGGCCCGCGCTGGCCTTGGTACGCGGGTCCTTTGAGTCGACTCCGGTCAGGGCACTGAGCATTGCCGCGCCGTCGGAGACGGTTCGGGTGAGCGGCCCGGCGACGTCGAACGTCAGGCTGAACGGGATGATGCCGGCTCCGCTCACCAGCCCCATGGTCGGCTTGATGGCGACCAGGTCGTTGTTGGCAGCCGGACCGCGCAGTGAGCCGAGGGTGTCGGTACCTATACCGGTGGCGGCCAGGTTCGCGCCGACCGCGGCACCGGGGCCGGCACTGGACCCGCCCGGACCGCGCGTGAGGTCGTACGGGTCGAGCGTCTGGCCGCCCACGGAGCTGTACCCGCCGCCGGGAGAGCCACCGTGCGCCCACTCATCCATGTTGCCCTTGCCCAGGATGACCGCCCCGGCCTCCAGGAGGCGCTGGGTGACGGAGGCGTTCTTCTTCGGGTAGGTGCCGGCCAGCGTCTTCGACCCGCCGGTCGTCGGCATGTCGGCGGTGTCGATGTTGTCCTTGAGGATCACTGGGACGCAATGCAGCGAGCCGGTGAAGCCGTGCCGGGCGAATGACTTGTCGAGTGACGCTGCCCGCTTCAGTGCCTGGTCGGACACCGTGATGTAGCTGTTGAGCTTGGGGCCGGCCTTGTCGTAGGCCGCGATACGGTTCAGGTAGGCCTGAACGAGCTGCACACACGTCAGGTGGTGCGACGCGATCGCCTCATGGATGCCGCTGATGGTGGCTTCGGTGAGCATAAACGGCTCTTGCTTCGGTGCCGCCTGTGCCGGACCGGTCAGCGTGGCGGCGACGGTTGCGACGCCTGCCAGGGTGACCAGGGCACGTCTACGGGTTCGGGTGAAGCGGCTCATGGGACTCCATTCGTCTGACAATCTGTTCCCCTGCGACTCTTTAAGGCAGGTGATCACCTCAAGTGACGTCGACGGTAGATCGCCGTGGTTACGCCGATATGCCAGTAATTTTTCTGCCTCATTGCCGGAACGATCTTGGGTTACGCTGCACATGACGTTGGCCCGCGTCGCACGCCAACCCGCCTTGAAGCTCTGGGAGTTGGTGACCGCGGCGCTTGCGGGTACCCGGCGGCCATTCCTCCACCGCGCGAGTCGCGGGTGGTCGTGCCCCTGGACATCTCCGGCATGGCTATCGCCGGCGAAGGTTGATGCGAGGCGCCCGTTCGTCACCGCGACCACCACGTCAGCCTTGTGTACCGGCTGCGCGGTGCCGTTGACCCGGTGCGGCACCTGCCTGCCGACCACCGACCCTGCCCTGCCCGCCCGCTTGTGCTTGCACTGCACCACCCACACCCGCACGGCTAGTGATCGACCGCCCGCACGTCACAGGCCTGGTCCCCGCCGCCACCGAGCCGTTGGACGCCGGCGGCGTCGTGCGGCAGGTCGCGGACCGCAACGTCGAACGCGTCAAGGCATGACGCTGAACAACCTCGGCAACGCCCTGCGGCAGGTGCGCCGATTCGACGAGGCCATCGACGCCCACACCCAGGGCCGCCGCCATCTTCCGCGAACTCGGCGACAGCCACAGTGAGGACATCGCGCGGAACAACGCCCGCGCAAGCCGGTGGTGGTGGCGTTGGCGCAGATGACAGGGCCGCTTCGGGCCACGTCCGCCACGCAGAACCGCAGCTCACAATCACCGACGGCACGGATATCGGGCTGTTATCTGCGATAACTCCGTCACGAAGCGTACAGACGCACGATCTGACACGGGTGTTCCTCAACCCCCGAGTTGCTCGGCCTCCAGGAGATTCGTCGCGCCGAGACCGATGGCCACCGCTAGCCCCGTCCTCCGTATGTAGCTCGTGTGGGTGACAGCGGCCATGATCGCGGATCGAATCGCGGCTGAGTCGACACCACTTCGGGGTTCGGTCGTTGGGCAAGGTGTCCCCGATGTTGACTGGTACCGACCGGTTCAACATCGCTTGACACAAGCCTCGCGAAGCGATTCCCCCATGTGCGGAGTACCCGGCTAGCTGAACGACCACCTGGGCACGGTCCCGCCAGCCGCCTCCCGCGCCGCTCGGCAGCACCTGGCCAGCGCCTCGGTCAGCCCCGTCCGGTCCGCGCACTGGCGCAGCAGCGCCGCCCCGGCGTGCCCGATCGCCCCCTTGCCGTCAGCCTGCACGGCCTGCCGACGATCCCGGCCTATACGCTCGATCACCAGAACGGTGCCCTGACTTCTGCAGCGGATACGACCTAGACACTCGCATCCTTACAGGTCAGCGGCACCTTTCTGCTACCGGGGCGTCAGATCGCCCAATTCCGCTGAATACCCAGGGTCGGTGTTGGTGCGCTCTCGTCTGCGGGGGGTGGGGTTTTCGGAACCCGCACCAGCAGCGGCGCGAGGACGAGCCCCGCGCCGGTCCGGTCGAGGGGTTGGTCGGAGCAGTCACTCCGCGCCGGTCTGGCCCACCAGGGCGGCGGCGACGATGCCCGCGAGCGCGGCGGCCTCGTCGTTGAGCGACGCGTCCCCCGTGACGCCGACGGCGCCGAGCAGCCCGCCGTCCGCGTCCCGGACAAAGACGCCGCCGGGCACCGAGAGGATCTTCCCGCCCGCGAGCGTGGCGACCGAGGTGAAGAACTCCGGGGAGTCGGCCGCGCGGGCCGCGATGGCGCGGTTGGTCATGCCGAGGGCGAGGACGCCCGAGGCCTTGGCGACGGCGAGGTCGGGGCGGAGGAAGCCCGACCCGTCCTGCCGCCCGAGGGCTACGAGCGCGCCGCCCGGGTCGAGCACCGCGACCGTCAACGGGTTGAAACCCTGCTCGATGCCGTGCGCGAGGGCGGCGGTGACGATGGTCTGGGCCTGCTCAAGGGTGATGGTCACGGACGCAGATCCTAGTAGACGAGCGGCGAGACCCGCTCGGTGCCGTTCGGGGCCGCGACCTGGTCGACGTCGACCCGTACGCACCACCGCCGTCCGGGGCTATCCCAAATGGAGTTCCGGCGGGTTCATCGGCGGTCCTGATGAGGGGAACAGCGCAAGTGAGGAGGTGAGAGCCTTCCCGCTGGCTGTCACTCGTGCGTGTGAGGTTCTCCACGTTACTGGCAGATTCTGCGAGTGGGCCAGCAACTTGCGTGGCTATCCGGGATTCAGGAACTCGCCGCCGTCTGACGTTGCGCCAGTCGTTGGCGCGTCCAGGCGATGAAGTTGTCCCCGGGGCCTGCCGGCCGCACGTCCGCCAGCAGGGATTCGATCTCCTCACTCGGAGCGTCGTCGACTCGAAGGAAAATCTCCGCTTTCGTGAGCGACATCATTCGCACGACCGGCAGGGACGGGTGGCGGCACTCCTGCAGGAGATTGGTTCGATCGAGAAGGTGGACCATCTGCGGGACGGCGTCATCGTGCAGGACCGTCGCCAGTGCTTCACCGCAGATGAGGCTGTTGTCCTCGCGCAGGGCCCAGCGCGCGCGGAACGGCAACTCGTCGTCGGGAGCGTGCGCTACGTGGGACGGTGGGATCACGTCGCCGGACAGCACCGCAGTAACAAAGGCGACGGGGGCTCGCACTTCACCGCTGGCCCAGTGCTGCCGGTTGATCCACTCCCAGTACGGCGCCGGCACGATGCGGTAGCCGACCTCGAAGACGGCGGCGTCGGGGTCTACGTAGTGACGGGCGAATCCGAGGATGACTTGATCGCCGTTGTCGGCGATGAGACGGAAGGTGCGGCCGGACTTTTTGAAGCCAGCTGCTTTCATCACCGGGGCCACGTGCTGCTTGACCAGCAGGTCCAGCGGTCTCATAGATGCCTTCCTCTTTTACGTCCGTGTCCCTCGATCCTCACGGATGCCTGCGGGAGCGGAGCACGAGCGGGGCCGATCACAATGACGGGCGTCGGGCGATTTTCACATGGGAGGCGCGATCTTCTTTTGGCGGCCCAACCATCCTCAAGCGTCGGATTGCGGGTGTTGGCGCCGGTCAGCTGAGTCGGCTTGTCGGCTTCTGCTGCTCGTGCGCGGCGGCCAGCGCCTCCAGCCGGGCGGGGGTGCCGTCGGTGGAGCCGTCGTCGACGAAGAGCACCTCGAACGCGTCGCGCAGCATCGTCTGCCCAAGCATCGAGTCGATGAGCGGTTCTATGTGCGTCCCCGAGTTATACGTGGGAACCACCACAGTGACCTTGACCGCCATCCGCCCCGCACCCCGCACCGAATCGCCCGCCTCTGAGTCGGTGCACCTGAACGCTGGAGTGAACCCTGGTGCCAGGGACGACTCGCCGTCTGCCGCTGGACGCACCCGACTCTCGGCGCACTGTGCCGCCGAGCACCAGCGTCCGTGCGGCCTGCGGCATGGAAGATCTTCCAGACAGTGGAGACGGTGATGGGGTGGCCGAGCCGGGCCACCTCGCCGTGCACCCTCTTATGCCCCCACCTGGGATTCTCCCGGGCCAGGCGCAGGACGAGCTTCTTGATCGCGGTCGGTGGCCGGCCTGGGCGGCCGCGCCGCGCAAGTACAAGGCTCGGGCCGCCGCGAACTGGGCGGCAAGACGCCCGTCGAGGCGTGGCGGGCCGACGCGACGCCGCTCACGGATGTGTCCGCCGGGCAGCTCGCGACGATCGCTCTGGAGGACGACGGCCGCACCTGCACGATCAGCACCAGCGGTGTGCGATGGCGCCGCCGCGACTACCTCGTCCCCTGGATGAACGGCCGTACCGGCACGAAAGTCTCGGTACGGCACCTGTCCCATCACGACGACACCATCGAGGTCTTCGACGCCGTCATCGGCCACCACCGCGGCTCGGCATTCCTGGCTACCGCCGCGAGCCGGGAACAGATCCGCGCAGTCCAAGCCGCACGCACCGCGGCCCCGCGAGGTTCAAAGTGGATCTGAAAGCCGCGGAGAGACTACGCCGCCGGCGCTTCGGAGCCTCCACCACCGCCGCCCCGCCCCGCCCTCTCATCTCCCCCACCTCCGCGCAGGCAGGCCGAAGACAAACTGGGCGCAGCGGCGCAGACGGACCGCCGTGCCTTGGCCCGCCCCGACTTCATCCCGCACGGCCCCGCACCCGAGCCACAGCCGTCCAGACGTCGGGCCGGAGCCAAAAGCCGCGGGCAGCGGTGGCCCCACCCAGCGGAGTCGCTGACCTCTACCGCTTACCGCTTGAGCCCCAGCGCCCGGCGCGCGCGCCGGATCCAAGGGTTGCCGGCGACCGCGTCGCGCAGGCGCAGCTGGGCGGGCGCCCTGTAGGCCGGACCCTCCAGGCGCACCACCCGGCCGTCCCGTACGACGGCGTACGCGACTGGGCCGGCGTCCGAGGGCTTGGGCACGCCCGAGGTCAGCAGGGCGACGGGCCAGCGGCCCGCTGGGGCCTTGATCCGCCCGGTGACGCGGAGCAACGGCGGCTGTCCGGCGACGAGTTCGGCCGCGACCGTGGTCGCCGACTTCCCCTCCCCGATGCGCACCCGCACCGGGGCCGACGCCGCTCCCGCACCGCCCCCCTGGCTGGCCAGCGGCAGTGGCAGCACCCCGCCCCGGCCGCGCACCGCGTTCGTGACCCGGCCCAGATCGTCGGCAAGCCGACGCTGCCGTTCGTCCATGTCCAGGGCCAGCTGCCCGGCGCCGGTCCAGTACGGGATCGCGATCCGCGCTCCGCCGAGCGCGGCCCCGGCCTCTGCCGTCGCGCCAGTGGTGCCCAGGAGCGCGGGGCCGGCGTCTGTCGTCGTGCCCGGTGTGCCGTCTCCGGTCAGTCGTACGAGCCGGTCGACGCCCAGCAGCTGCACGAATGCCCACACGTCGTGCACCCCGCGCTGCAGCGGCCGGCCGCCGGCCAGCGTGGCGGGGTCGACGCACATCCGCCCGGCGGCCAGCACCTGGACGCGCCCTTCGTCCAGCGGTTCCAGCCGGACCTCCAGGTCGCCCTCCGGGTACCACCAGTCCTCGCGGTCCCGGTCCTTGACGACCAGCTCTGCGTACGCCAGCCGGAGCGGATCCGGCACCTCCCACTGCGCGAACCCCGGCACACCGTCCAGCAGTTCCGGGTCCAGCAGCAGCCGTCCGTCGCGCTCGACCAGGGCCAGCGGCTCGCCGTCGCCGCGCACCAGGTCCAGCGTCACGTCGGCGACGAGCCGGCCGGCCTGCCAGCGTAGGTCCGTGACCTTCGTACGGGCCTTTATCTCGCGCGTGCGCTTCGCCAGCTCCAGCGCCCCCTCGAAGTCGCCGCGCTCCAGCAGCTCCGCGCGCACCCGCGAGACCGCGGGCAGCCCCTCTCGCACGGCGGGCGGGAACTCCTCCAGCGCCACCCGGCGCGCCGCCTCGAAACGCGGCCGCTGCTCCTGCGGGGCAACGTTGAGGATCTCCGGCTCCCGGGCCCGGGACAGCACCTCGACGTGGTAGTTGCGGTGCAGCAGCCGGTTCTGCAGGTCGTCGACGCCCTCACCGGGCTCGGTGCCGGCCTTGATCTGCCGCACGACCCTGCGCACGTTGCCGAAGAAGTCGTGCCGCTCGCTGAACCGCGCCGCGGTGTTGTTGCCGCCGTCGTCCCGCTTCATCCAGTAGTAGCAGGGGTAGTCGCCCAGGACGGCGATGCGCTCCGCGACCAAATACGCGGCGCTGACGAAGAGCAGGTCCTCCAGGATCCACGGTCCCTCGGGGAACTGGAGCCCGTGCTTCTCGACGAACGCGCGCCGCAGCATCTTGTGCGGCGACATGCTCTGCATCAGCTCGTCGTTGTCGATCGTGCAGGCGTCGACCGTGTGCCGGAACAGCCGGCGCGGCCGGACCATGGTGCTGGACATCTTGCCCAGCACCACGTCCGCCCGGTTGCGCTTCGCGTGCTCGTACAGCCGCTCCAGGGCCTCGGGCCCGAGCGTGTCGTCATGGTCGACGAACTGGAGGTACTCCCCCCGTGCGTGTTTCATGCCGACATTGCGCGGCTTACCGGGCCAGCCGGAGTTCGGCTGGGTGTGCACCGAGACGTTCGGGTGCTCGGCGGCCAGCTTGCGCAACCGCGACAGCGTGTCGTCGGTCGAGCCGTCGTCGACGTAGATCACTTCGTACTCATCGGCCGGAAGGCTCTGATCGAGCAGGGACGGAGCACATTCCTCGATGTAACGGCCCGTGTTGTACACCGGGACGATGACGCTGACCTTGAGCATCCGCCAACCCTATGTGAGCGTTTCTCCACCGTGTCAAGCGGATGGCCATCGTCTGGGCCGACTCGGCCTATGGCGGAAAGCTCGTCGGCTGGGCGAAAACAGCACCTCAACCTCACGATCAAGACCGTCAGCTGACCCAAGGACACCTCCGGCTTCGTTGGTGCTGCCCCGCCGCGGGGTCGTCGAACGCACCTTGTGCCACCTTGATGATGCACGCCCGCCGACACGCGCGCGACAGGCACATCTCACCGTCCCGCCGCAAGTCCTCAACCGGGTTCAAAACCAACTGACATCGCAAACTTGGTCAGAAGTGACTCCCACATCCATCGCGAAACGGGTCCCTCTCTCGGATACAAAACCACTTCGCCGTACGCGCCAGAGGACTCACAGGGCAGGGCCCGCGGCCGTGTCGCGCCCTCGGCTGGGAACACTCGTCAGTGCGTGGTGATCTCGCACCGGAAGCCCTCATGGCTGGTGCGGCCGGAGGGTTGGAGACACCACAGTTGCGGGGCGTCCGGGTCATCCGCGCTCGGCGACTGCTCCTCGCACGAGCGCGCCTCGAAGGGCCGGGTTCAGGTCGACGACGCGCTTGCGGCCCCCGCCCACCCGGCGAATGCGTCCCAACGGTGCTTCCTCGGAGTCGAGTTCACCCACCCCCAGCGACACCGTGGCTTCGCGGACGCCGGCAGCACGAGCGACCAGCCTGATCCCCCCCGTGGCCGATCGACCGCGCCTCCGCGGGCGGCGGGCGTGCCCGGCGGGCGCCGGGTAGTCGATGGGCTGGTCGCGTAGCACGCTGCGGGTCATGATGTGGTCGTAGCTGTCGGCGATCTTCGCCCAGTAGGGGTCGTTCCAGCCCCTCATCTTCTGGCCTTCGGTGTGGTCGTC
>NZ_RJVR01000277.1 GCF_003999195.1 Streptomyces soli | reverse complement strand
GCCGTGCCCGGGCGTCCGCCGGCCCCGGGCGACGTACACCACGCGGCCACCATGCTCGCGGCCCCCGGCGGGCCGCCCCCGCCGCCTCCCCCGCCCATGCAGCAGCAGATGCCGCCACAAGCACCGCCACAGCCTCTGCCGCCGGCGCAGCCCCAGGGCGGCGGTTACGGCTACCCGCCGCCGCCCGCAGGCGTGCCCGCCGTGGGCCCGGGCTACATGGCCGTCCTCCGCTACCGCGCGGCCGACGGCTCAGAGCAGCAGCTCATCCGCCGCTCGGCCCCCGGCACCCCGCACCCGGAGTGGCAGATCCTGCACGAACTGCGCGCCCTCGGGGTGCCGCCACAGCAGGTCCTGGAGCTCCACACCGAGCTGGAATCGTGCGACCTGCCCGGCGGCTACTGCGCCCGCATGGTCCGCGAGACCTGGCCGCAGGTCCGGATCAGCCACACCGCCCCGTACGGCAAGGACCACGCCGGCCGCCAGCAGGGCGTCCAGCACCTCCTGACCCACCTCGCCGAGCTGCACCAGGTGGCGGGGGCGCCCGCGGTCACCCAGCCGCTGCGCGTGCCGATGCCGAACCCGGCGCAGGTGCAGCGCATGCCGCCGATCCCGCTGGACGGCATCGGGCACGAGCTGGTCCAGGCGTTCGGCCCGCAGGGCGTCTTCCGCTTCGACCAGCGCGCGGTGTCGCGGCAGGGCGTGCCGGACATCGTCGCCCAGACCCTGACCTGGTCGGGGCTGCCGGTCGACTTCGGGCCGTTCTTCTGGGCCCAGGCCCAGCCGGGCCGCCCGGTGCCGACGCTGGCCGAGCTGGCAGCGGAGCGCGGCCTGCAACCCGGGCCGGACGCGGGCTCGTACCTGGTGATGGGCAATGACTTCGGCCGCCAGCTGTGCGTCCAGTACGGCACCGCGCACATCGTCGCCGTACCGCTGGAGGCGGCGCCGGGCGGCCAGCCGGCCGTGCCGCAGTTCGTGAACTCGAGCCTGCCGGAGTTCGCCCGCTGCCTGGCACTGCTGGGGCGGATGTGGCGGCTGCGTCTCGGGCTGACGCCCGATCAGGCGGGCCGCTGGACGGTCGACTTCCAGAACCAGCTCGCCGCCCTCGACCCGGCGGCGATCGCCTCACCGGACCACTGGTGGGCGGTGCTCATCGAGCAGATGTGGGACGGCCTGCTGTAGGCCATCGCGCGGTCCCTCAGGGGCGCGTTTCGTCATCGCTGACGAAACGCGCCCCTTTTGGGTATGCGTAGGTCGAGTGTCGCGTTATGGACAAATAGGGCAAGTCAATTTAAATGGGCGCGAGCATACGACGAGGGGCATCGCATGAACTTCGGCTTTGGCACCGCCCGTGGCCGCGGCTACCGTCCCGAGCAGGTCGACCGCTTCCTGGACGAACTCTCCGAGGACCGCGACGCCGCCTGGGAGCGAGCCGCCCGGCTCACCGTCCTGGCCAACGAGATGGACGCCGAGTGCCGTGCGCTCCGCGAAGCCGTCGCCACCCTCGCGCCGCCCTCCTTCGACAGGCTCGGCCCCGGCGCCCAGGAGCTGATGCGCCTCGCCGAGGACGAGGCCGCCGCTGTACGAGGCCGTGCCGAGGCCGAGGCGCGCTACGCCCATGACGCCGCCGAGGCCGCCCGCCTCGCCCTGCTCGACGAAGCCCGCGCCGCCGCCCAGGCCCGCCTCGCCGCCGCCGAGGAACACGTCCAGCACGTCATCGGCGAAGCCCGGGCAAGCGCGGCCGCCCTCCGCGCCGACGCCGAGCGCGAGGCCGCCCACCTCCGCGGCGAAGCCCAGCGCACCGTCGAAGCCGTACGCCATGACACCGAGCGCACCCTCGCCGAGCTCGACAAGGAATACCGCGAACGCCTCGACGCCCACCATCACGAACTCGCCGAGCGCGAGGCCGGCATCGACAGCCGCATGAGTGAACTCTCCGCCTACGCCGAGGTCCTCACCGGTGAAGCCGAACGCACCCTGTCCACCGCCCAGGCCGAGGCACGCCGCCGCCAGGACGAGGCCGAAGCAGCCTCCTCCGAAATCCTCGCCCAGGCGCGCATCCGCGAGGAGCGCATCCGCCACGAGGCCGAGCGCGAGCTGCGCGAGCACGAAATCCGCCGCGAGGAGATCCGCGAGCACCTCGCCCACGTACGCGCCGCCCTCGCCGCCCTCACGGGCCGGGAGCCCGGCCAGGAAGCGGACGCCGACACGGCCACGGACCCAGACGCCGACACGGACACGACAGAAGCCGGATAGGTGCCCGGGCCAAGAATGTGCCCGGCAGCCTCTTGCCCGCATCCCGGACACGGACCTACGTCTTCGAGACCTCCGGCCACGCCCCGGCCCTCCGCGCCGCCGTCGAGCGCAGTGCCCCCGGGGCCACCGCCGTCCTGATCGGCCTCAGCGGAGCGGAGCTCCCCTTCACCGTGGAGGAGGTCGTACGCAAGCAACTCGTCCTGCGAGGTTCCCTCATCTACGACCACCCCGGCGACTTCGCCGCCGCCATCGCCGACCTCCAGCGGGCCGCCTTCCGGCCCAGCACCGTCATCGACGCCGCCTTCCCCCTCCAGGCCGCCCAGGACGCCTTCGCCGGCGCCCGCGACCGGGCCGGCAAGACCTGGATCCGCAATAGCCGACGAGGACTGACCCGAAACGGCTCAGCCGGTCCGGGCCGGCACCAGGGCCGAGACGCGGAAGCCGCCGTCGCGGGTGGCGCCGGCCGCGAAGCCTCCGCCGAGGGCGGCGACACGTTCCTTCATCCCGATGAGGCCGTTGCCGCCGCTGGGCAGCCGGAGCGAGGGCCCGGCCGAGGCGCCGTCGACCGGGCCGTTGAGCACGAGGACCGCCACCTCGTCCGCGCGATAGGCGAGGCGCACCTGCGTCTTGGCCCCGGGGGCGTGCTTGTGGACGTTGGTCAGCGCCTCCTGCACGACGCGGTACACCGTGGTCTCGACCCGTGCGGCGACCTGCCGCCTCGCCCCTTCGACCGTGAAGTCGACGGCCATTCCGACCGCGCGGGACTCCTCCACGAGCGCGTCCAGCTCGTCGAGGCAGGGCCCGTCGTCCTCGGCGGTCACAGCAGGCGCGGCCGGCACCGTACGCAGGACGCCGAGCATCTGCCGCAGTTCGTTGAGGGCCTGGCGGCCCATGTCCCCGAGCAGCCCGGCGTTCGCGTGGGCCTTCTGCGGATCCTTCAGCGCCACCGCCTGCAGGGCGGCCGCGTGCACGACCATCAGGCTCACCCGGTGGGCCACGACGTCGTGCATCTCGCGGGCGATGCGCGTCCGCTCCTCCATACGGGCCCGCTCGGCGCGCTCCGTGGCCTTCTCCGCGAGCAGCGACAGCTCCCGCTCCAGGCCGTCGGCCCGCTCGCGCAGGCTCTCCACCAGCCGCCGCCGCGCCCCGACGTACAGGCCCAGCAGCACCGGCGGGGCGTTGAGCCCCACGGCCGCCAGCACCGAGGTGACCACGGCCGCGGCGAAGGGGCCGTCGTAGCCCTGGGCCGTCTTGAGGAAGGTAACGATGAGCGTGCCGGCCACCGACATGCCGGCCAGCACCGCCGTGATGCGGCGCGGCACATCGGACGCGGCCAGCGTGTAGAGGCCGACCATGCTCAGGACGACGCCCAACTGGGCCGGCGTCACCGCGATCGCCACCAGGACGACCGCCACCGGCCAGCGGCGCCGCAACAGCAGCACCGAGCCGGTCACCAGCCCGAACAGGCCCGCGACCACCACCGATACGCCGGTCCGCTGGGCGAACGACACGCCCTCGATCAGGCACTCCACCGCGGATATCGCGGCCAACGTGGCGTCGAGCAGCATGCTGCGCCGCCTGGACCACCACCACGGTCCCCCGGCGGCCCTCCGGCCGCCCCCTGCCCGTTTCTGAGGTACGGACTCCCCCGTCGTACTCATGTCCCCCAGCGTAGGCCCTGCCCGCGCGGTCATACGTGTGACCGCGCGGGCAAGGCCTGCCCTGCCCGCGCGCTGTCCGTCTGGCGGGCGCAACGACTCTCCGGGGCGGCTGCGACCTATCCTGGTGCCCGTCGGACAGCGCGGTCCGCCCACCCGTCGCCCATTCCACTGCACTAGGAGCCGCACCTGTGAGCAGCGCCGACATCACGACCGAGAGCGCGCCCCTACGCGCGGACATCCGCCGGCTGGGTGACCTGCTCGGCGGGACGCTCGTCCGGCAGGAGGGCCGGGAGCTCCTCGACCTCGTCGAGAAGGTCCGTGCCCTGACCCGGACCGACGGCGAGGCCGCCGCCGAGCTGCTCGGCGAGACCGATCTGCAGACGGCCGCCAAGCTGGTGCGCGCCTTCTCCACCTACTTCAACCTGGCGAACGTCACCGAGCAGGTGCACCGGGGCCGCGAGCTGCGCGCCCGCCGCGCCACCGACGGCGGGCTGATCGCCCAGACCGCGGACCTGCTCAAGGACGCCGACCCCGAGCACGTACGCGAGACCGTCAAGCACCTCAACGTACGTCCGGTCTTCACCGCCCACCCCACCGAGGCCGCCCGCCGCAGCGTCCTCAACAAGCTGCGCCGCATCGCCGCGCTCCTGGACAAGCTCCCCCTACCTTCGGCGGGGGGACCCCCAGCTTCGGGCGGCGACCGCCGCCGCGCCGACCTGCGCCTCGCCGAGAACATCGACCTGCTGTGGCAGACCGACGAGCTGCGGGTCGTACGCCCCGAGCCCGCCGACGAGGCCCGCAACGCCATCTACTACCTGGACGAGCTGCACAGCGGCGCCGTCGGCTACGTACTCGAGGACCTGTCCGCCGAGCTGGAGCGGGTCGGCGTGCCGCTGCCGCCCGAGACCCGCCCGCTGACCTTCGGCACCTGGATCGGCGGCGACCGCGACGGCAACCCCAACGTCACCCCCGCCGTGACCTGGGAGGTGCTGCTGCTCCAGCACGAGCACGGCATCAACGACGCGCTGGCGCTGATCGACGACCTGCGCGCCGCCCTGTCCAACTCCATCCGCAACACCGGCGCGAGCCAGGAGCTGCTGGACTCCCTCGACCGCGACCTCGCCCTCCTCCCGGAGATCAGCCCGCGCTACAAGCGGCTCAACTCCGAGGAGCCCTACCGCCTCAAGGCCACCTGCGTCCGCCAGAAGCTGGTCAACACCCGCCAGCGCCTCGCCAAGGGCACCCCGCACGTCGAGGGCCGCGACTACCTCGGCACCGCCGAGCTGCTGGCCGACCTGCGCCTGCTCCAGGACTCGCTGCGCGCGCACAAGGGTGAGCTGATCGCCGACGGCCGCCTGGACCGGGTGATCCGTACGCTCGCCGCCTTCGGCCTGCAGCTCGCCACCATGGACGTACGGGAGCACGCCGACGCCCACCACCACGCCCTCGGCCAGCTCTTCGACCGCCTCGGCGAGGAGTCCTGGCGGTATGCGGACATGCCGCGCGACTACCGGCGCAAGCTGCTCGCCAAGGAGCTGCGCTCGCGCCGCCCGTTGGCCGGCACCCCGGCCCCGCTGGACGCCGGGGGGACGAAGACCCTCGGGGTGTTCCACACCATCCGCGAGGCCTTCGAGCGCTTCGGGCCCGAGGTCATGGAGTCATACATCATCTCGATGTGCCTCGGCTCCGACGACGTCTTCGCGGCGGCCGTGCTCGCCCGTGAGGCCGGGCTGATCGACCTGCACGGCGGGGTCGCCAAGATCGGCATCGTGCCGCTGCTGGAGACCACGGACGAGCTCAAGATCGCCGACCAGCTTCTCGACGAGATGCTCTCCGACCCCTCCTACCGCAAGCTCGTCTCGCTGCGCGGCGACGTGCAGGAGGTCATGCTCGGCTACTCCGACTCCTCCAAGTTCGGCGGCATCACGACCTCCCAGTGGGAGATCCACCGCGCCCAGCGCCGGCTGCGCGACGTCGCCCACCGGCACGGCGTACGGCTCCGGCTCTTCCATGGCCGCGGCGGCACCGTCGGCCGGGGCGGCGGCCCGTCGCACGACGCGATCCTCGCCCAGCCCTGGGGCACCCTGGAGGGCGAGATCAAGGTCACCGAGCAGGGTGAGGTCATCTCCGACAAGTACCTCATCCCGTCGCTGGCCCGGGAGAACCTCGAACTGACCGTCGCCGCAACGCTGCAGGCCTCCGCGCTGCACACCGCGCCCCGCCAGTCCGACGAGGCGCTGGCCCGCTGGGACGCCGCCATGGACGTCGTCTCGGACGCCGCGCACGCCGCGTACCGGCGCCTGGTCGAGGACCCGGATCTGCCCGCGTACTTCTTCGCCTCGACGCCCGTCGACCAGCTCGCCGAGCTGCACCTCGGCTCGCGCCCGTCCCGCCGCCCGGACTCCGGCGCGGGTCTGGACGGACTGCGAGCCATCCCGTGGGTGTTCGGGTGGACCCAGTCGCGGCAGATCGTGCCGGGCTGGTTCGGTGTCGGGTCGGGCCTGAAGGCGGCCCGCGAGGCGGGACTTGAGCAGGAACTCACCGAAGCCCACGAGCAGTGGCACTTCTTCCGCAACTTCCTGTCCAACGTCGAGATGACACTGGCCAAGACGGACCTGCGGATCGCACAGCACTACGTCGACACGCTCGTCCCCGACGAGCTGAAGCACATCTTCGACGTCATCAAGGCCGAGCACGCGCTCACGGTCGAGGAAGTCCTGCGCATCACCGGCGAGAGCGAACTGCTCGAGGGCCAGCCGGCGTTGCGGCAGACCTTCCACATCCGCGACGCCTACCTCGACCCGATCTCGTACCTCCAGGTCGCCCTGCTCCACCGCCAGCGCGAAGCCGCCGCCCGCGGCGAGGACCCGGACCCGCTGCTGGCCCGCGCCCTCCTGCTGACGGTCAACGGCGTAGCGGCCGGCCTCCGCAACACCGGGTGACCTGCGGTCACAGAACACCGGGCTCGCAGTCGCCGACGCCGTGACCAGGCGCATCGGCGGCTGCGGGCCCGTTCGTCCTCCGTCTTAGAGGCCGCGCGAATAGTTGGGGCGGTGTCGCGTGCCGATGGCTCTCGCCTGGCGGCGTTGTCGTCGGTCGACGACGTCCCCCAGCCTGGCGGCTGGGTGGGGGTCCTCCCCCCGGACGGAGTCTGGGGGAGAGTGCCCCCACCGCGTCGCCAGACCCGGCCCTCGACACACTCCTTCACCCACCCCACCTATTCGCGCGGCCTCTTACAACGTCAGGAACGCCGCCACCAGCAGTCCGCCCCCGGCCAGTCCGGCGCCCCAGGCCGTACGGCGCAGCCGCAGGCCGCCCGCCAGCACCAGGGCGACCAGCAGCAGCGCGCCGCCCAGCGGGATCCAGGCGTGCAGTACGCCGGCGAGCCCGGTGCGTACGACCGTGGAGGTGCCGGGCTCGACGGCCACCGGGATCTGCTCGCCGGTGCGGTGGGTGACCGACTTGTCGATGGTCACCTTCGCCCGGACGGTGCCCTGGCCGTCCTTCGGCAGGAACGGGCCGGTGCAGGTGGTCTCCCCGCAGGCCGACACCGTCATCGTGCCGTGCTCCCGCCCCTTGGTGAGCATCACGTGCTGGGCGGTCTTCCACGAGGTCCACACCCCCGCGGTCAGGACCAGCAGCACCAGCGCGGACAGCAACAGGACCTTACCGAGGAGCAGCAGCCCGAAGGCGCCCTCGGCGGTGCGGCGGGAACGGCTCCGTTTGACCATGCGGGGATCCTTGGCCAAAACCTGCCCCTCGGTCAACCGCCGTCAGCCGTCGGGTCAGCTGTTGTAGGTGGTTTGCGCCCGATCCAGGCCCTCCGAGATCAGCGCCTCCACCGAATCCGCCGCCCGGTCCACGAACCAGTCCAGCTCCTTGCGTTCAGCGGAGGAGAAGTCCTTCAGCACGAACGCCGCGACGTCCATCCGCCCCGGCGGCCGGCCGATCCCGCACCGCACCCGCAGGTAGTCGGGCCCCAGCGACTTCGTGATGGCCTTCAGCCCGTTGTGGCCGTTGTCGCCGCCGCCCTTCTTCAGGCGCAGCGTCGCGTAGTCGATGTCCAGCTCGTCATGGACCGCGATGATGTTTCCCACCGGCACCTTGTAGAAGTCCCGCAGTGCCGTCACCGGACCGCCGGACAGGTTCATGTACGTCATCGGCTTGGCCAGCACCACGCGGTGGCCACCGATCCGTCCCTCCACCACCTGCGCGCGGCTCTTGTGCGACTTGAAACGGCCGCCGATCCGCTCCGCGAGGAGATCGGCCACCATGAAGCCGATGTTGTGCCGGTTCCCGGCGTGCTCGGGCCCCGGATTGCCCAGCCCGGCCACCAGCCAGGGCCCCTCCGGGGTCGCTTCCGATGCGCTCATGCTCATGCCGTCCATTCAACAGGAACCGCCGCCCCGCTCCGGAAGGAGCGGGGCGGCGGCAACGGTACTGCGGGACCCGATCAGGCCTCGACGCTCGCCGCGCCTTCCTCGGCCGCTTCGCCCTCTTCCGGGGCCTCGGCCTGCGCGGCCAGGATCTGCAGGACGACCGTGTCCTCGTCGACGGCAAGCGTGGTGCCCTTGGGCAGCGGGATGTCCTTGGCGAGGATGGAGGCACCGGCCTCCAGGCCCTCGATGGAGACGGTGACCGACTCCGGGATGTGCGTGGCCTCGGCCTCGACGGGCAGCGCGTTGAGCACGTTCTCGAGCAGATTGCCACCGGGGGCCAGCTCGCCCTCGGTCAGGACCTGGATCTCGACGGTGACCTTCTCGCCGCGGACGACGGTGAGCAGGTCCACGTGCTTGAGGAAGCCCTTGATGGCGTCACGCTGGACGGCCTTGGGGATGACCAGCTCGGACTTGCCGTCGATGTCGATGCTGATCAGCACGTTCTTGGTGCGGAGCGCGAGCAGCAGTTCGTGGCCCGGCAGGTTCGCGTGCTTCGGCTCGGCACCGTGACCGTAGATGACGGCCGGCACCAGGCCGGCGCGACGGGCACGACGGGCAGCGCCCTTGCCGAACTCGGTACGGGTCTCACCGGAGATCTTGATCTCGGCCATGAAACTCACTCCTCGCAATAGAAAGACGGGGTGTTCACGTCACCCGGCCCACGACGGGCCGTTCCTTTACGAGGAGCGCGCCGATAACGGAGGCCTGAAAACAGAGGGGGCCTCCCTCGCCGAGCAACTCCAGGAGTCTACCCGGCGGGGAGGCCCGCTCAGAAATCGATCTTCTACGCGATCAGTGCGCGACCGGTACCGCGATCAGTGCGAGTCCTCGAAGAGGCTCGTCACCGAACCGTCCTCGAACACCTCGCGCACCGCGTTTGCGATCGTCGGCGCGATCGACAACACCGTGATCTTGTCCAACTCCAACTCGCCCGGCGTCGGCAGGGTGTCCGTGAAGATGAACTCGCTCACCTTCGAGTTCTTCAGCCGGTCCGCCGCCGGACCGGACAGCACACCGTGGGTCGCGGTCACGATGACGTCCTCGGCGCCGTTCGCGAACAGCGCGTCGGCGGCCGCGCAGATGGTGCCACCGGTGTCGATCATGTCGTCGACCAGGACGCAGATGCGTCCCTTCACATCACCCACGACCTCGTGGACGGTGACCTGGTTCGCCATGTCCGGGTCGCGCCGCTTGTGCACGATCGCCAGCGGCGCGCCGAGGCGGTCGCACCAGCGGTCGGCCACCCGGACGCGGCCGGCGTCCGGGGAGACGATGGTCAGCTTGCTGCGGTCCACCTTGGCGCCCACGTAGTCCGCCAGCAGCGGCAGCGCGAACAGGTGATCCACCGGACCGTCGAAGAAGCCCTGGATCTGGTCCGTGTGCAGGTCCACGGTCAGGATCCGGTCCGCGCCCGCGGTCTTCATCAGGTCGGCCATCAGACGGGCCGAGATCGGCTCACGGCCGCGGTGCTTCTTGTCCTGGCGCGCGTAACCGTAGAACGGCACGACCACGGTGATGCGCTTCGCGGAGGCCCGCTTCAGCGCGTCGATCATGAGCAGCTGTTCCATGATCCACTTGTTGATCGGAGCAGTGTGGCTCTGGATCACAAAGGCGTCGGAACCACGAGCCGACTCCTCGAAGCGGACATAGATCTCACCGTTCGCAAAGTCGAACGCCTTCGTCGGTACGAGGCTCACGCCCAGCTTGTGGGCGACCTCCTCCGCGAGCTCGGGGTGTGCGCGGCCGGAGAAGAGCATCAGCTTCTTCTCACCGGTCGTCTTGATCCCGGTCACTGCACCGTCTCCTTGGAGTTCGACTGGCGGCGAAATTGTGTGCTCCTCACACGGTACGCGCTGTTCAAGACACCCGTACACGCGGGGGAACGCCCCGAACCGCCCCTTTACTCGCCCCGACGCGCCGCTTCGGCGGCCTGTGCGGCGGCACTTCCAGGACGCTTTCTGGCCACCCAGCCTTCGATATTCCTTTGCTGGCCACGGGCGACGGCCAGCGAGCCGGCCGGCACATCCTTCGTGATCACCGAGCCCGCTGCGGTGTAGGCACCGTCCCCGACTGTGACAGGCGCCACGAACATGTTGTCCGAGCCCGTCTTGCAGTAGCTGCCGACCGTCGTGTGGTGCTTCGTCTCGCCGTCGTAGTTCACGAACACGCTGGCGGCACCGATGTTGGTGTGCTCGCCGATCGTCGCGTCGCCCACGTACGACAGATGCGGCACCTTCGTGCCCTCGCCGATCGTGGCGTTCTTCATCTCGACGTACGTGCCCGCCTTGGACTTCGGGCCGAGCCTGGTGCCGGGCCGCAGGTAAGCGAACGGGCCGACCGTCGCCTCCTCGCCGATCTCGGCGCTGTCCGCGACCGTGTTGCTCACCCGGGCCCCTGGGCCGACCGTGGTGTCCGTGAGCGTGCTGTTCGGGCCCACCTCGGCGCCGGTGGCGATCCGGGTCGCCCCGTAGAGCTGGGTGTTCGGCAGCACGACCGAGTCCGGCTCGAACTCCACGGTGACGTCCACCCAAGTCGAGGCGGGGTCGACAATCGTCGCGCCCTGCAGCATCGCCCGCTCCAGCAGCCGGTCGTTGAGCGTCCGGCGGGCCTGGGCGAGCTGTACGCGGTTGTTGATCCCGGCGATCTCGCGGTGGTCGGCGGCGATCGCTGCGCCGACCCGGTGACCGGCCTCGCGGAGGATCTCCAGGGTGTCGGTGAGGTACTCCTCGCCCTGCGCGTTCTCCGTCGTCACCTTGTCCAGCGCGTCCGCGAGCAGCCGCGCGTCGAAGGCGAAGACCCCGGAGTTGATCTCCCGGATGGCCTTCTGGGCGTCGTCCGCGTCCTTCTGCTCCACGATGGCCAGCACCGCGCCGTCCGCCGCCCGTACGATCCGACCGTAACCGATGGGGTCCGGGACCTCGGCCGACAGGACGGTCACGGCGTTGCCGTCGGCCTCGTGCGCCGCCACGAGGGCGGTCAGCGTGCCGTCGGTGAGCAGCGGGGTGTCCCCGGCGGTGATCACGATGGTGCCGGTGAGCGCGGGCAGCGTTTCCAGGGCGACGCGGACGGCGTGGCCGGTGCCGTTCTGCTCGTGCTGGACGGCCGTGCGGATCCTGCTGTCGATCCCTTCCAGGTGCGCCGTGACCTGCTCCCGAGCGTGGCCCACCACGACCACCAGGTGCTCCGGTTCCAGGGCACTCGCGGCCGCCACCACATGGCCGACGAGGCTCCGGCCGCTGATCGTATGCAGGACTTTTGGCGTTGCCGACTTCATGCGGGTGCCCTCACCCGCGGCAAGAACGACGACAGCAGCCGGGCGATGGGCGCTCACAGGAGGGGCTCCTCGGCATCGGGTCAGTGACACCCGCAGGATACCGGGGCGTTTCGGGCCAGAAATGCGGGCGGGCCACGACGGAACGTCGTGGCCCCAACATTACGCTCCGCTGCCAGGATTCGAACCCGGACTTATCGGACCAAAACCGACAGTGCTGCCATTACACCACAGCGGATAGCACATCCAGCCGAATCGGACCCCTGATCAGGCCGCCGAATCGACGCCCACCACTATGCCGTACCAGCAGTCCTCGACGCGAGGGCGTAGATCACCCAGGGGTTCGAGCGAATCTCCACGAGCGTGCCCGCCCGAACCTGGGTACAAGAGAAGGGAACCGTATTCCATGCCGACACGCACGCTCTGTTCCATCGCAACTTGGCGCTGCCATGCTTCCGACGCCGTAGGTTACGGTTCCGTAGCACGGCACATCGTATGAAACTCCCACACACCACACCCCTGGCGAGGGATCACCATGACCACAGAGACAGACGTGATCACAGAGCCCCGGGAACCCGGGTCCGGGACGGCGAACGAGGCGACGGCGCTGCCGAAGGCGACGCTGGGCGGTGACAAGAAGGGATCGCTCGAGCAGATCACACTGGGCCTGTTCATCGCGATTCCGTTCATGGCGCTGCTGGCCGCGATCCCCTTCGCGTGGGGATGGGGGATGAGCTGGCTGGACCTGGGCCTGATGGTGAGCATGTACTACCTCGGCTGCCACGGCATCACCATCGGCTTCCACCGGCACTTCACCCACGGGTCGTTCAAGGCCAACCGCCCGCTCAAGATCGCGCTCGCCGTCGCCGGCTCGATGGCGGTCGAGGGGCCGCTCGTGCGCTGGGTGGCCGACCACCGCAAGCACCACAAGTTCAGCGACGCCGACGGCGACCCGCACAGCCCCTGGAAGTACGGCGAGACGGTCCCGGCCCTGGTCAAGGGCCTGTGGTGGGCGCACATGGGGTGGATGTTCGACGAGGAGCGGACGCCGCAGGAGAAGTACGCGCCGGACCTGGTCAAGGACCCGGCGCTTCGGCGGGTCAGCCGCGACTTCTGGTTCTGGACGATGCTGTCGCTGGCGCTGCCGCCGCTGGTGGGCGGCCTGGTCACGATGTCCTGGACGGGAGCCGCGTCGGCGTTCTTCTGGGGCTCGCTCGTCCGCGTGGCCCTGCTGCACCACGTGACCTGGTCGATCAACTCGATCTGCCACGCCATCGGCAAACGCCCCTTCCGCTCCCGTGACAAGTCGGGGAACGTCTGGTGGCTGGCCGTGCTGTCCTGCGGCGAGTCCTGGCACAACCTGCACCACGCCGACCCGACATCCGCCCGCCACGGGGTGCTCCGCGGGCAGATCGACTCCAGTGCCCGGCTCATCCGCTGGTTCGAACAGCTGGGCTGGGCGACCGATGTCCGCTGGCCGACCGCTGACCGTATCGCCGCCCGGCGTAAAGAGAGTGTCAGTGAAGCGGCATGATTGACGCGTGAGCGACGGCATTAGCAGAAGCAGCGAGGGTACGGGGTCGCGACGTGCCCGGCGGGTACGGATGACGGGCAAGGAGCGCCGCGAGCAGCTTCTGGACATCGGCCGGACGCTCTTCGCGGAGCGCGGCTTCGAGGGCACCTCGGTGGAGGAGATCGCGCACAAGGCGGGGGTCTCCAAGCCGGTCGTCTACGAGCACTTCGGCGGCAAGGAGGGGCTCTACGCGGTCGTCGTGGACCGCGAGATGCGGCGGCTGCTCGACATGGTCACCAGCGCCCTGACCGGCGGCCATCCGCGTGAACTGCTGGAGCAGGCGGCCTTCGCGCTGCTGGACTACATCGAGCAGTACACGGACGGTTTTCGGATCCTGGTCCGGGATTCCCCGGTGGCCCAGTCGACCGGCACCTTCGCGTCGCTGATCAGCGATATCGCGACGCAGGTCGAGGACATCCTGGGGATGGAGTTCAAGCAGCGGGGCTTCGATCCGAAGATGGCTCCGATGTACGCACAGGCCCTGGTCGGCATGGTGGCGCTGACCGGGCAGTGGTGGCTGGAGACGCAGAAGCCGAAGAAGGCCGAGGTCGCCGCCCACCTGGTCAATCTGTCCTGGAACGGGCTGTCGGGGCTGGAGCCCAAGCCACGCCTCATCGGACACCGCAAGAACTGAGGGCCGGTCTTCGCGAAGACCGGCCCTCGTCTGCTTCAGAGGCCGCGCAAATAGGTGGGGCGGCGTCGCGTGCCGATGGCTCTCGCCTGGCGGCGTTGTCGTCGGTCGACGACGTCCCCCAGCCTGGCGGCTGGGTGGGGGTCCTCCCCCTGGCTTCGCCGGGGGCACCCCCACCGGCCGAAGACTGGTGGGGGTCCTCCCCCAGCCTGGCGGCTGGGAGGTGCCCCCACCGGACGGAGTCTGGGGGAGAGTGCCCCCACCGCCTTGCCAGACCCGGCCCTCGACACGCTCCTTCCTCCGCCACACCTAATTGCGCGGCCTCTCAGTCCCTTAACGCGACCGGCTCAAGGAATTCCAGCCGGTTACCGACCGGGTCCTCGGAGTAGAAGCGCATGTGCCCCGGCAGGTCGTAGTCCCAGACGACCTGGGCGCCACGTTCCTCCAGCCGCTTGGCGAAGTCGTGGATGCCGGTGACCCGCACACCCGGGTGGGCCTTCCTCGCGGGGCGGAAGTCGGCTTCGATGCCCAGATGCAGCTGGACGGTGCCGTCCCCCGTCGCGAACCAGCAGCCTCCCTTGGCGGCCAGGACGGGCGGCTTGGCCCGTTCGATGAGGCCGAGGGTGCCCACGTAGTACGTACGCAGGGCGTCCTCGCTGCCCGGTGGGGCGGCGAGCTGGACGTGGTCGAGGGCGGATATCCCGGAGGTCACTGGACGGCCTTCTTTCGTACGACGGCGAAGATGCGCCGGAAGGGGAAGACGGTGCCGCGCGGACCTGCCGGATAGGCCTTGCGGAGCAGGTCGCGGTACTGGGCGAGGAATTCGCCACGGGCGGCGGAGTCGTCGGCGAGGGCGGTGAGGACGGGGCGCAGCGCGGTGCCCTTGGTCCAGTCGAGGACGGGGTCCTCGCCCTGGAGGAGCTGGACGTACGTGGTCTTCCAGACGTCGGGCTCGTCGGCCAGGCCGGGGAGCCCGGAGAGGCGTTCCAGGTAGCCGGCGGGTTCGAGGATGTGGATGAAGCGGCGGCCGTGGCCGTCGCCGAGGCGGTCGCGCCACTGGGGGGCGTCGCAGAGCTCCCCGAGGAGGGCGTGACTGGGGGAGGTGAAGTTGCCCGGGACCTGGAAGGCGAGGGTGCCGCCGGGGGCGAGGTGCTCGTACCAGGCGGGAAAGCGGTCGGCGTGACCCTGGACCCATTGGAGGGCGGCGTTGGAGACGATCAGGTCGTAGGTCTGGTCCGGGGTCCAGTGGGCGGCGTCGGCGTGGGCGAAGTCGAGGCGACCGCCGCCGGGGGTGGCGCCTTCGTACGACTTCGCTGCCTCCAGCATGTCAGGGGAGCTGTCATAGCCGGTGACATGGGCGTCCGGCCAGCGGTGGGTGAGCAGGACGGTGACATTGCCCGGCCCACAGCCGATGTCCGCGATGCGCGGAGGGTGGCCGGGGAGTTCGGATATACGGGCGAGGAGGTCGTGGAAGGGGCGGGTGCGGTGAGTGGCGTGTCGGAGGTACTGCTGGGGGTCCCACGTGGCTGCAGCTTGCATGTTCGTACTCCCTGGTCAAGAGCGAATCTGGCTCCTGGGCCCGACATTGCCCATACGTTCCCCGAATTAATCTCTTGATGTCAAGAGACTTCATGTCGACAGAACCACTACACTGATCTCCATGGAGGACGAGGTCGACCGGCTGGTCGCTGCATGGCGCCGTGAGCGCCCCGACCTCGACGTTGAGCCGCTTGAGGTGCTGAGCCGGGTGAGCCGGCTGGCCCGGCATCTGGACCGGGCGCGGCGGCTGGCATTCTCCGAGCACAGCCTGGAGCCCTGGGAGTTCGACGTTCTGACCTCGCTGCGCCGCGCCGGGCAGCCGTACCAGCTCTCCCCCGGCCAGCTGCTGACCCAGACACTGGTCACTTCGGGCACGATGACCAACCGCATCGACCGGCTGGCCAAAAAAGGCCTCGTCGAGCGGCTTCCGGACCCCTCGGACCGGCGCGGAGTACTGGTGCGCCTCACCCCTGAGGGCCAGGACCGGGCCGATCAGGCCCTCGCCGGACTTCTGGCCCAGGAGCGGGCGATCCTGGCCGAGCTCTCGGACCGCCAGCGCGGCGAACTGGCGGACCTGCTGCGGCAGTTGACCGCACCCTTCGACAACGTCCCGGGATGATTCCGGATCTTGTTTCGCGGGCCCCCAGTGGACACGCACTGCTACCGGTTGCGCACTCATAGTGGCACACCTAGCTTGAGGGTGTGAAGGCCGCATAAAGACCAAAGGGTCACTTTTGCGGCACCCGGCATGGTTCCTCTTTGTCAATTCCGTGTCGGTTTCAATCCGGACCCACGCCGGGTCCCTCTCCAACATTGGAGATGCAGATGCCTCTGCAGAAGAGCCTGACCAAGATAGCCAGCGCGACCGCCACGGGAGTCCTCGCCTCGGCGCTCGCGCTCGGCACCACCGGCACCGCCTTCGCCGACGACACCCCGCAGGGCAACGGCCCGGAGGTCACGTCCCCCAACCTGGGCGACGACGGCCTCGCGCCGGCCTTCGACGACCAAGTGACGACGCCGGCCATCCCCGGCAACATCGACGCCCCGGACGCCTCCGACGCCCAACTCCCGGACTTGTCCGGTGAGATGTCCTCGGCGGCCTCGACCGACCGAGTCGCCTATCCGCACCGCGCGCTCTACAAGGGCCGGGTCACCTCCCCCTTCGGCCTGCGGATCCGCTCCGGCCCCAGCGCCCGCGCCCGCGTCCTCGGCACCCTGCCGCAGGGCGCGCTCGTGTGGATCCAGTGCAAGGTCAACTCCCAGGAGGTCGGGGGCAACCCGCGCTGGTACAAGCTGGCCAAGGGCTACTGGGTCTGGTCGCCGGCGCGCTTCATCCGCAACATCGGCCCGGCCCCGCGCTTCTGCCACTTCAGGGACCGGCAGGACGAGTACACCGTCTACGACTACACCTGGGAGAGTTACGACACCTCCGGCTCGCACCACGGTGACATCGGCTGGAACGGTCACAACAACAGCTCGCACCATGGCAACAGCGGCTGGAACGGTCACGACAACAACAGCAAGCACGAAGACAACCACGGCAACAGCAGCTGGAACGGTCACGACAACAACAGCAAGCACGAAGACAACCACGGCAACAGCAGCTGGAACGGTCACGACAACAGCGGCGAGAGCCAATTCGGCAACAAGGGTGACAACCACGAGTCCGGTTGGAACAGCAAGGAAAGCTGGAACAACGACTCGGGCCGGGACAACGGCTGGAGCAGCACTCAGGGTGGCAACTAAGACACCGGCTCCATCGGTGACCCGGCGGCCTGCTTTCCCCGCTCGCGGGGAAAGCAGGCCGCCGCCTCAGGCTCCGGAAGCGCCCGCGCTCGCGGCCAGGTCCGCCGGTCCCACCCCGGCCCGCCGGGCCAGGGCCACGGCGGCGAGCGTCGAATGCACGCCGAGCTTGCCCAGCACATTCTGCATATGCGTACGGACGGTGTGCGGGGACAGATAGAGCCGCTCCGCCACGGCCTTGCGGCCCAGCCCGGCGACCATGCAGCGCAGCACCTCCTGCTCGCGCGGAGTGAGCGACTCCACCAGCCGTTCGCTCTCCGTGCGATGACGCCGCGCGGCGGTCAACTCCCGCAGGACGCCGGTGAGCAGGGCGGGCGGCAGATGGGTCTCGTCGCGCAGCACGCCCCGCATGACGGCGAGCAGCCGGGACAGTGAGCAGTCCTTGGCGACCCAGCCGGACGCCCCGGCCTGCAGGGCGCGGGCGGCGCGGCGCGCGTCGTCGCGCTCGGCGAGGACGACGGTGCGGGTGGCCGGGTGCTCGGTGCGCACCCGCTCGACCAGGGCTATGCCGTCGACCGCGGCCATGGCGGCCTTCGCCCCGTCCGGCGCCGCGGAGTTCACCGCGTGCAGCGGTTCGGGCAGTCGCGGTTCGGGCACCCGGGCGGCCGCCGCGTTCACGACGGCGCCCATCGGCACCCGGGCGGCGGCGCCGAGGTCTGCGTCGACGAGCAGTACGTCGTAGCGGCGGCCGTCGGCCGCGGCACGCTCCAGGCAGCGCTGGGCGGCCGGTCCGCTGCCGGCCGCCGACACGTCGACGTCGGGCTCGGCCGCGAGTGCCGCGGCGAGCGATTCGGCGAAGATCCGATGGTCGTCGACGACGAGAACGCGAATCCGTCCCACGGGCCCCACTCCCGGCAATTGGCACTCCCCCACGGTGGAGGCGGAGTCCACGGAGGATCCGGCCCCCGGAGCGGGTTGTGCACCGCAGCCTCCGTACGACAGCCGCCGTACCGAATCGCTACCCCGTTCCAGGTGCCGAACCCTTGTGTCTCGCCCCCTGATGCGACGCCGGCCCCCACCGGCGCTGTGGAAAAAGCGTAGGGGCAGGGGCTGACAAAGGCGCCCGAATGGCAAAACTTGCTCGATGGAGTTGTGTTTTGTTGCCAATATTGATCGGTTCAGGCCAGCCGCCGGGCTCCCTCGGACGGTACGGCGCTGAAGACCCGGGGCGGGACGAAACCGGCCGTCGCGAAGGCGGCGATCACCGCGTCCGTCACCTTGTCCGCCGCCGCGTCCTCGACCAGCACGATCGCCGAGCCGCCGAAGCCGCCGCCGGTCATACGGGAGCCGAGCGCGCCGGAGTCGTTGGCGGCGGAGACCACGAGGTCCAACTCCGGGCAGGACACACGGAAGTCGTCGCGCAGCGAGGCATGTCCGGCGGTGAGCACCGGCCCGATGGCGCGGAAGTCACCGTCCTCGGCGAGCCGGACGACCTGCTCGACCCGGTGGTCCTCGGTGACGACATGCCGGGCCAGGCGCACGAGTTCCTCGTCGTCGAGCCGTTCGAGGGTCGTGTCGAGGCCCTCGTACGGGACGTCACGCAGGGCGTCGACCTCCAGGGCGGCGGCGGCCGCCTCGCAGCCGGCCCGGCGCTTGCCGTACTCGCCCTCGCTGTGGGAGTGCTTGACCCGGGTGTCGACAACGAGGAGCCGCAGGCCCTGCGCGGCGAGGTCGAAGGGGATCTGACGCTGCGACAGGTCGCGGGTGTCCAGGTGCAGGGCGTGGCCGGCGGTGCAGCAGGCGGACGCGGTCTGGTCCATGATGCCCGTGGGCGCGCCGACGTAGACGTTCTCGGCGCGCTGGCACAGTCGGGCGAGGCGCCAGGGCTCCAGGCCCAGCCCGTACAGGTCGTTCATCGCCAGGGCGGTGACGACTTCCAGTGCCGCCGATGACGACAGCCCAGCGCCGGTCGGCACCGTGGACTCGAAGTGGATGTCGGCGCCGGTGATGACATGTCCCGCCTCGCGCAGCACCCAGAGGACCCCCGCAGGGTAGGCGGCCCAGCCCTCTGCGGGGTCGTCGGCGCTCAGCTCGTCAAGGAACAGCTCGACGGTGCCGCCGTCGACGTTCGCGGAGTGCAGGCGCAGCCGTCCGTCGGTGCGGCGGGAGACCGCGGCGACGGTGGTGTGCGGCAGCGCGAACGGCATGACGAAGCCGTCGTTGTAGTCGGTGTGCTCGCCGATGAGGTTGACCCGGCCCGGCGCCGCCCAGACGCCCTCGGGGCCGGTGCCGTACACCTCGCGGAAGGTGTCCGCTGTCGTCACTCGCTCTTCTCCAGGTTCTGCAGATTCTGCGCGAAGTCCCATGCGTCGCTGACGATACCGACCAGGTCGGCACGGGACGGCTTCCAGCCCAGCCGCCCCTTCGCCCGGTCCGCCGAGGCGACGAGGACCGCAGGGTCACCGCCGCGACGCGGGGCGATGACCTCGGGGACGGGGTGGCCGGTGACCTGGCGGACGGTCGCGATGACCTCGCGGACGGAGAAGCCGTTGCCGTTGCCCAGGTTGCAGATGAGGTGCTCGCCGGCCGTGGAGTGCTCCAGGGCCAGCAGGTGCGCGTCGGCGAGGTCGGCGACGTGGATGTAGTCGCGGACGCAGGTGCCGTCGGGGGTCGGATAGTCGTCGCCGAAGACGGAGATGACCTCGCGGCGACCCTGCGCGACCTGGAGGACGAGCGGGATGAGGTGCGACTCGGGGTCGTGGCGCTCGCCGTACTTCCCGTAGGCGCCCGCGACGTTGAAGTACCGCAGCGAGACGGCGGCCAGCCCGTGAGCGACGGCCTCGCTGGTGATCATGTGGTCGACGGCGAGCTTGGAGGCACCGTACGGATTGGTGGGCAGCGTCGGGTCGTCCTCGGTGATCGGGACGGACTTCGGCTCGCCGTACGTGGCCGCCGTGGAGGAGAAGACGAGCTTGCGCACGCCCGCGTCGCGCATGGCGGTGAGCAACTCCAGGGTGCCGGCGACGTTGTTGCGCCAGTACTTCTCGGGGTTGACGACCGACTCACCGACCTGGGAGCTGGCGGCGAAGTGCAGCACGGCGTCGTACGAGGAGTCGAGGATGCGGGCAGCCTCGGTCTGGATGCGGCCCTCGACGAAGTCGGCCCCCTCCGGGACACCGGCGCGGAAGCCGGTGGACAGGTCGTCCAGGACGGTGACCCGGTGGCCCGCCTCCAGCAGGTGGGCCGCCACGACGCTGCCGACATAGCCGGCGCCGCCGGTGACCAGAACCTTCTTCGTACCGGTGTCGCTCACTGGGTCTCCGCCTTTCTGATGTCCGTGTCCCGGCCACCGTAGTGGTGGGATCTGAGGGGCCTCTGAGACCTTTCCCAGAGGTCGTTCATTCGGGTCATACGGAGGCGACCTCCCGCAGGCGGGCGGCCGCGGCCTCCGGCGGCACGTCGTTGACGAAGGCGCTCATCCCGGACTCCGACCCGGCGAGGTACTTCAGCTTGCCGGCGGTGCGGCGGATGGTGAACAGCTCCAGGTGCAGGGCGAACTCGCGGCGCAGCTCGCTGCTGAAGGGCGCCTGGTGCCAGCCGGAGATGTACGGCGTCGGGGGCTCCCCGGGACCGAAGATCCGGTCGAAGCGGCGCAGCAGCTCGAGGTAGACCGCCGGGAACTCGGCGCGCGCCTCCTCGTCCAGGCCCAGCAGGTCGGGCACCCGGTGCTTGGGATAGAGGTGGACCTCGTACGGCCAGTGGGCGGCGTAGGGGACGAAGGCGGTCCAGTGGGCGGCGTCGATGACGATGCGGGAGCCGTCCTCCAGCTCCCGGGCCACCGTGTCGTCGAAGAGGTTGCGGCCGCCCGTGGCCTCACGGTGCTGCTCCAGGGACCTCAGCATCAGCTCGGTGCGCGGGGTGACGAAGGGATAGCCGTAGATCTGGCCGTGCGGGTGGCCGAGGGTGACGCCGATCTCCTTGCCGCGGTTCTCGAAGCAGTAGACCTGCTCGACGGAGGGCAGCTGGGAGAGCTCGGCGGTGCGGTCGGTCCAGGCGTCGAGGACCAGCCGGACCTGGGCCTCGGTGAGACCGGCGAAGGACTGGTCGTGGTCGGAGGTGAAGCAGACCACCTCACAGCGGCCGGTGTCGCCGGACAGGGACGGGAAGCGGTTCTCGAATACGGCGACGTCGTAGTCCGAGTCGGGGATTTCGCTGAGCCTGCCGTTGCGGGACGGGCAGAGCGGGCACTCGTCGGCAGGCGGGAGATAGGTCCGGCCCTGTCGATGGGAGGCGATGGCCACGGAGTCACCGAGCAGCGGGTCACGGCGGATCTCGGACGCCGTGGATACCGGGTCGAGCGGCCGGTGATCCACCGCGTCGCGTACGGCGTCGTCCCGGCGGTCGTAATAGATCAGCTCACGACCGTCGGCGAGCCGGGTCGTCGTCTTCTTCACCCTGGAGGCTCCTCATCCCACCCACCAAACATAACTAAACACAATGAACCACAAGGCAACAGTTACGTCAATCACCCAACATTTCCGGGGAGGGATTCGCACATGCGATACCTGGCCGACGGGCTCCGGTTGCCCACCAACGCACTTGACTACTCGATCCTTGCGATCTACTTCGTCGTCGTACTCGGCATCGGCTTCGCTGCCAGACGCAGTGTCAAGACGAGCCTGGACTTCTTCCTCTCCGGCCGCTCACTGCCTGCCTGGGTCACCGGACTCGCGTTCGTCGCCGCCAACCTGGGGGCCACCGAGATCCTCGGCATGGCCGCCAACGGCGCCCAGTACGGCGCGTATACCGTGCACTGGTACTGGATCGGGGCGATTCCGGCCATGGTCTTCCTGGGCCTGGTGATGATGCCGTTCTACTACGGCTCCAAGGTCCGGTCGGTGCCCGAGTTCCTGCTGCACCGCTACGACAAGAGCGCGCACCTGCTCAGCTCGATCCTCTTCGCCTGCGCCGCCATCCTCATCGCGGGCGTCAACCTCTACGCGCTGGCGATCGTCGTCGAGGCGCTGCTGGGCTGGCCGCAGTGGGTGGCGATCTGCGTCGCCGGATTCTTCGTGCTGATCTACATCACCATCGGCGGTCTGTCCTCCGCCATCTACAACGAGGTGTTGCAGTTCTTCGTCATCCTGGCGGCCCTCATCCCGCTGACCGTCGTCGGTCTGAAGCGGGTCGGCGGCGTCAGCGGCCTCACCGACAAACTCGACGCCACGCACGGCGCCAACTTCACCAGCGCCTGGGGCGGCACTGGCATCGGCGACCCCAACCCGCTCGGTGCCAACTGGCTCACCATCGTCCTCGGCCTCGGCTTCGTCCTCAGCTTCGGCTACTGGACCACCAACTTCGCCGAGGTGCAGCGCGCCCTGTCCGCGAAGAACCTCTCGGCGGCGCAGCGCACCCCGCTCATCGCCGCCTTCCCGAAGATCTTCATCCCCTTCATCGTCATGGTCCCCGGGCTCATCGCGGCGGCCCTCGTACCGAAGATCGGCACCAGCGGCTCGAACCTCACGTACAACGACGCGATCCCCCTGCTCATGCAGGACCTGCTGCCCAACGGTGTGCTCGGCATCGCCGTGACCGGGCTGCTGGCGGCCTTCATGGCGGGTATGGCGGCGAACGTGTCGTCCTTCAACACCGTCTTCACCAACGACATCTGGGGGGCTTACATCCAGAAGGACCGCCCCGACTCGTACTACGTGAGGTTCGGCCGGATCATCACCGTGATCGGTGTGATGGCCAGCATCGGCACCGCGTTCCTGGCGTCCAGCTTCGGCAACATCATGGCGTACCTGCAGACGCTCTTCTCGTTCTTCAACGTGCCGATGTTCGTGGTCTTCATCATCGGTATGTTCTGGAAGCGCACCTCGACCAAGGCCGGCTTCTGGGGGCTGTTGAGCGGCACCGTGGCCGCGATGATCAACTACTTCTGGTTCTACAAGCGGCACGTCATCAGCATCCCCAGCGACCAGGGCGCCAACTTCGTCTCGGCGATCGTCGCCTTCGTCACCGGCGCGGTGGTCATGGTCATCGTGAGCGCCTTCACCCAGCCCAAGCCCGCCGAGGAGTTGGCCGGCCTGGTCTACGGCACTACATCCCCCGGCATGGCCGAGCCGCCTGCC
Source organism: Streptomyces soli (assembly GCF_003999195.1). Lineage (GTDB taxonomy): Bacteria > Actinomycetota > Actinomycetes > Streptomycetales > Streptomycetaceae > Actinacidiphila > Actinacidiphila soli. Next base: position 4,133 of record NZ_RJVR01000277.1, on the reverse strand, counting down.
AAGGGCGACGACGCCTGGTACCGCCGCCCCGCACTCCTGGGCTGGACCGCGCTGGTGCTGGCCGCGCTGTGCTACATCCCCTTCTCCCTCTGAGGCTCCCGAGGTAACCGGACATGAGCGAGCATCAGGACGACTACCAACACAAGATCGAGGAGCTCGAGCACGCGTCCGTGACCGCGGCCAAGCTCTTCGACATCCGCCGCATCATCGGCGGCCTCTTCACCGTATACGGCGTCATCGTCACCATCGCCGGCATCACCGCCTCCGACGCCGCCATCCGCAAGGCCCAGGGCATCAACATCAACCTCTGGACCGGCCTCGGCATGCTCATCCTCGGCCTGCTGTTCCTGCTCTGGGTCAGGCTCAGCCCGCCGCCGCCCCCGCCCCCGCCGGAGGAGCTGCTTCAGGAGAGCTCCGGGTCCGGCTCCGGGGAGTGACCCACGCCCGCCCGGTCCAGCAGGCCGGTGCGGGCGGCCAGGGCGGCGGCCTCCAGGCGGGAGCCGACACCGAGTTTCATCAGGACGCGCTGGACGTGGGTGCGGGCGGTGCTGGAGGCGATACCCATGCCGGCGGCGATGAGGCGGGTGTCCTCGCCCTCGGCGACGCGGACGAGGACCTCGATCTCCCTCGGGGTGAGCAGCTGGAGCAGGCGGGTGCCTTCGTCGTCGGGCTCGGCCACCGGGTTGAGCAGGTCGGCGAAGGCCGCCTGGAGGAGGGCCGGCGCGATTGCCACCTCGCCGGCCCGCGCCTTCGCCATCGCGCGCTCGACGCCCTCAATGCGCTCGTCGTGCCGTACGTAGCCGGACGCGCCGGCCGCGAAGGCCGCCGCGATCCCGCGCGGGTTCGGCACGGGCCCGAGGATGAGCACGGCGACCCCCGGGCGCTCCTTCTTGATCCGTACGACCGGGTCGAAGACCCCCGGTTCGGCCGGCGCCGCGGTACCGATCAGACAGACCTCCGGCGACCGCGACAGCACCAGGTCCGCCGCGCCGGACACCGGCGCGGCGGCCGCCAGCACTCGGTGCCCGCGCAGCTTCAGCGCCGAGGCGAGCGCTTCCGCCAGCAGACGGTGGTCGTCGACCACCACAAGCCGTACGCCCATGTGGCGTCCCCTCATCCCCCTGGGAGTGGTGAGGCCCGGCCTCGCCCGACTCCACTCCGTCCCCCTCACAGGCCGTGGCGCGGTCCGCCCGGCGCCCAGCTGTGCCCTGTCTGTGAGCCCGGGTCTAGCCCCGGAAGGTACACGCTTGTTCGACTTTTCGCGCCCCTTACTCGCCAGAAGTCTCTCTCATTAACGGAATTCCCGCTGCTATTGGCCGGTTCACCACCGAAACAGCCCGTTTCGTAGCGGACTCGGACAGCGAACGGCCGATCAGCCGAACGCCGCGACCGACCTCTGCGTGGACCCGTCGGCCCCCGCGCTGCCGAGGGACCTGACGGTGGCGGCGGTGATGAAGAAGTGCTCGTTGTGGATCCAGAGGTAGTCGCCGCTGTAGAACGCGTCCTCAAGACCCTTCCCGCTCTCCGGAAGCTCCATGTACGGCCCCACCTGGTGGGTGGTGGTGTCGACCGCGATGAGCCGCCCCGCCTTGTTGTACGTGGGCTGCTGGTAGCCGATCACCTTGCCGCCGCTGTCGTCCAGGCCGACGATGGTGTCGGAGGTCGCGATCCACACGCCGCCTACGACCACGAGGACAGTGGCCACCGCGCCCGCGATGATGCCGATCAGCTTGCCGTTGCCGCCGCCACGCTGCGGGGGCTGCTGCTGCGGCGCGTAGTACGGCTGCTGGGGCTGCGGCGGGTATCCGTACTGCGGCTGCTGGTAAGGCTGTTGGTACGGCTGCTGCTGGTACGGGTACGGCGGTGGTTGTTGCTGGCCGTACGGGTTGCCAGGCGGCGGGGGCGGCTGCGACATGGGGTTCTTTGTATCACCGGGAACTCACAGCTTCACCGGGCGGCCCGGTACCGTTACACCCCTGCTACGCGCCGGGCCTGGGCGTCGCCTTACGCGTCGTCGGCCAGCTCCAGCCAGCGCATCTCCAGGTCGTCGCGCTCGTCGCGGAGCGCCCGCAGCTCCATGTCCAGCTTGGCGACCTTCTCGAAGTCCGTCGCGTTGGCGGCGATTTCGGCGTGCAGCTTGGCTTCCTTCTCGCCCATCCGGTCGAGCTGACGCTCGATCTTCTGCAGCTCCTTCTTCGCGGCCCGGCTGTCACCGCCGCCCTTGGGCTTGGCGGCGGCCGGTGCCGGGGCGGGGGCCGCGGCCTCGGCGGCGCGCTTGCGGCGCTCCAGGTACTCGTCGACGCCGCGCGGCAGCATGCGCAGGGTGGCATCGCCGAGCAGGGCCATGACGCGGTCGGTGGTCCGCTCCAGGAAGTAGCGGTCGTGGGAGATCACGACCATGGAGCCCGGCCAGCCGTCGAGGAGGTCCTCCAGCTGGGTCAGGGTCTCGATGTCGAGGTCGTTGGTCGGCTCGTCGAGGAACAGCACGTTCGGCTCGTCCATGAGGAGGCGCAGGATCTGCAGCCGCCGACGCTCACCGCCGGAGAGGTCGCCGACCGGCGTCCACTGCTTCTCCTTGGTGAAGCCGAACTTCTCGCACAGCTGCCCGGCGGTCATCTCCCGCCCCTTGCCGAGGTCCACCCGCTGCCGTACGGACTCTACGGCCTGCAGCACCCGCCATGACGGGTCCAGCTCGCCGACCTCCTGCGACAGATACGCCAGCTTCACCGTCTTGCCGACCGCGATCCGCCCGGCCACCGGCTGCGTGTCGCCGTCGCTGTACGCGGCATCGGCCAGCGCCCGCAGCAGCGAGGTCTTGCCGGCCCCGTTGACGCCGACCAGGCCGACGCGGTCGCCGGGGCCGAGCTGCCAGGTGAGGTGCTTGAGCAGCACCTTCGGACCGGCTTGGACGGTGACGTCCTCGAGGTCGAAGACCGTCTTGCCGAGCCGCGAATTGGCGAACTTCATCAGCTCGGCGGTGTCACGCGGCGGCGGGACGTCGGCGATCAGCTCGTTGGCCGCCTCGATCCGGTAGCGCGGCTTGCTGGTGCGGGCCGGGGCGCCCCGGCGCAGCCAGGCCAGCTCCTTGCGCATCAGGTTCTGCCGCTTGGTCTCCTCGGTGGCGGCGATCCGCTCCCGCTCGGCCCGGGCGAAGACGTAGTCGCTGTAGCCGCCCTCGTACTCGTGCACGTCGCCGCTCTGCACGTCCCACATGCGGGTGCAGACCTGGTCCAGGAACCACCGGTCGTGGGTGACGCAGACGAGCGCGGAGCGGCGGGCCTGGAGGTGCGAGGCCAGCCAGGAGATGCCCTCGACGTCGAGGTGGTTGGTCGGCTCGTCCAGGATGACCAGGTCCTGCTCGTCGATGAGCAGCTTGGCGAGCGCGATGCGGCGCCGCTCGCCGCCGGACAACGGTCCGATGACGGTGTCCAGGCCCTGCGGGAAGCCGGGCAGGTCCAGCCCGCCGAACAGGCCGGTCAGTACGTCCCGGATCTTGGCGTCGCCCGCCCATTCGTGGTCGGCCTTGTCCCCGACGACCTCGTGCCGGACGGTGGCCGCAGGGTCCAGGCTGTCGTGCTGCGTGAGCACGCCGAGCCGCAGGTCACCGAGGTGGGTGACCCGGCCGACGTCCGGGTCCTCCAGCTTGGCGAGCATCCGGATGAGGGTGGTCTTGCCGTCGCCGTTGCGGCCGACGACCCCGATGCGGTCGCCCTCCGACACGCCGAGCGAGATGCCGTCGAGCAGGGTGCGGGTGCCGTACACCTTGCCGACTGCCTCGACGTTGACCAGGTTGACGGCCATTTTTCTCCATGCTCGCTGGGGACGATAGGTCTACCAGCCTAATGCGGCGGGGCCGGTGCCCGAGTACGGCGGAGGATCGCCGGCGCTCAGACGGGTGGCCGCCCGGCCCGCTCCACCAGCGCCCAGCCCGCCAGCGCCATCGCCACCGCCGCCGGGGCGCTGATCCGTACGGCGATCAGCACGGCGGTGTGGCCGTCCAGCATCCCGCCGAAACCCACGATGGACAGCCCGAGGATCCCGAACAGGGCCAGCGCGACCCCCACGGCGGCCGTCGGCCCGCCCCACCGTGACCCGGCGGCGGCCGGCCGGGGCCCCGGCGGGCCCTCCGCGCG
>NZ_RJVR01000136.1 GCF_003999195.1 Streptomyces soli | reverse complement strand
TGTCGCCGGACTTGACGCGGCGGAAGAAGGCGGCGAACGCCTTGTCCAGGCGGCGCAGCGTCGCCTGCTGCGAGCTGAACGACCAGCGGCCCTGACGCTGCGGGTCGAACGCCCGGATGTCCTTGAGCTGTGCGGACTGCATGCCGTACGTGACGCTCGTCTTCGAGCTGTGGCGGTAGGCGTCGCGTCGTTCCTGCAAGGCCCCGTTGTAGAGGGTGCAGTGATCCCGCAGCATCTCGCCGAGCGTGACCTGCTGGCCCACGGTGGGCCGCATGAGGAACTTGTACGCACGGATCATCCAGCCCACCCCCCTTCGGTCGAGTTCGCTTGATCCTACTACACTTGGTGTATGTCACCACGTTGGGAACCAGATCCTGATATTAGAAGGGGAAATCACGTCATCTACAGCCTGCACGTTCATTTGGTGTTTGTCACTAAGTACCGGCGTGAGGTCTTCAACGACCAGATGCTGTCGCGCTGCGAGGCGATCATGCGGGACGTGTGCCAGTCCTTCGAGGCTGAGCTGCACGAGTTCAACGGCGAAGGCGATCACGTGCATCTGCTCGTTCACTACCCGCCGAAGGTCGCCCTGTCCAGGCTGGTCAACAGCTTGAAGGGCGTCAGCTCCCGATACCTGCGGGCGGAATACACCGGCCGGATCAACCGGATCGGCACAGGGTCGGTGTTCTGGTCCCCGTCGTACTTCGCCGGGTCCTGCGGCGGCGCACCACTGAGCATCATCAAGGACTACATCGACAACCAGAAGCGGCCATCCTGACCGTCACCCCGGAGGCGCAGAGAGCTCCGGCGCTTCGCGCCTCCGGGTCAGGGATCGCATTCCCGCCCGGCCTGAAGGCCGGGATTCCCTGCGAAGATCAAGGGATGGACGGGTTGGGGGTAGGCCGTCCGCCTGAGAGCCTGTCGGGTGACCTTCGATCGGAGAGCGGACGCGGTCTGGTGTGTGCGATTCCAAGGCGCCGGGATGTCTTGTAGCGGAGCTACTAGGGCATTTCGGCAACGCGGGAAGCGTACGCGCCAGGGCGCGTCCGCCCGATCAGAGGTCATCCGACAGGCTCTGAGCTTGACGTTTAACCCCGACAAGATCGTCTCTTGTCGGGGTTCGTCATGCGCCGGACAGCAGGCGCGGCCGCCTGTGATGCTCGAAGTGTCTAGCCTCGAGATGCAACAGAACGGCCGCTGTGATGAGCTTTCCCGCCTCCTCCGTCCCTGTCCACCCCCTGTCCGTGTTATCCGACTTCCGGAACGACTTCTACGGTTGCCTGTCCCGTCGCGGGGACGAGTTGTTCGAGCTTGTCGACGCCCTGCTGTGTACGGACGGCCCGGTCAAGACGCTGGTGGATCTGTCGCTGGCTCCCGAGCACCGGCGCGGGCACGGGTCGTTGTACGACGGAATCAACCACGGCCGCCTGGACGTGTCCCGTCTGCGCAGGTCACTGGCCTCTTTGCCGTTGCCCCGCGACAGTGAGGGACGGCTGCGGATCGCCGTGGACATCAGCAACTGGCTGAGGCCGGACGCGCCCTGCAGCCCGGAACGGCCGTTCTGTCACTGCTACGGGCGTGGTCGCGGAAACGCACAGATGACCCCGGGATGGCCGTACTCCGTCATCGCAGCCCTGGAGAGCGGGCCAACTTCCTGGACCGCGCCACTGGACATCCTGCGGCTCACCCCGGCCGACGATGTCACCACGGTCACCGCCGCCCAGCTGCGCGAACTCTGCTCCCGGCTGACGCAGGCGGGGCGGTGGAGCCAGGGAGATCCGAAGATCGTGGTCGTCCTCGACGCCGGATACGACGTCGTCCGGCTCTCCTTCCTCCTGGCGGACCTGCCGATCGAACTGGTCGGACGACTGCGCTCGGACCGGGTGCTGTACTTCCCGCCCCCGCCCCGGGCACGCGGCAGGAACGGACGCCCGCCCAGGTACGGGGCGGCGTTCAAGTTCGCCGACGACACCACCTGGCCCGCCCCCGGCCGGGCGACGGCCGAGCACACCGACCACTACGGCGAGGCCGTCGCCCTGGCCTGGAACCCGCTGCATCCCGCCCTGACCCACCGGGCCGGCTGGGAAGACCAAGACGGCGAACTGCCCATCGTGGAGGGCACCGTGATCCGCCTGGAAGTCGACCACCTTCCCGGCGAGAGGACCCCCAAGCCCCTGTGGCTGTGGTCCTCGGCCACCAGCGCCACCGCCGACGACATCGCACGCTGGTGGCACACCTTCCTCAGAAGGTTCGATCTGGAACACACCTTCCGCCTGTTCAAACAGACCCTCGGCTGGACCGTGCCCCAGCTCCGCGACCCGCGCGCGGCCGACCGCTGGAGCTGGGTCGTCATCGTCGCCTACACCCAGCTCAGACTCGCCCGCGACCTTACCGACGACCTCCGCCGCCCCTGGGAAAGACCCGCACCACCAGGCAGGCTCACCCCCGCCCGTGTCCGACGCGGGTTCCGCCACCTCCACCGCCGACTGCCGAGGCCGGCAGCCGCACCGAAACCCGGGAAGCCCGGCCCCGGACGCCCACCCGGCTCCAAGAACCGACGCCCCGCACCCCACCACCACGTGGGCAAACCACCCAAAACGAATGCCCGACGGAACGCGAGAAAGGATCAAGCACCTTAAACGTCAAGCTGAGGGAGCGAAGCCAGGCGGGGGGACCCCCACCCAAAGGAAGCTTTGGGGGAGGCTGGCCCAACCCGGCCGCACCCGGCGACGGGCCCGCACCCCGACGGAGCGAACCCGGTGGCCAGTTAGGCGCCGCCGTTGCGGGCGCGGCGGCCGACCGCGCCCCCGCGTCCGGCGGGGGAGGCGGATTTGCCGCGGGTTTGGCCGATGGGGGTGCCGGGGCCGGCGGGGCGGTGGGGGCGACGGC
>NZ_RJVR01000301.1 GCF_003999195.1 Streptomyces soli | reverse complement strand
TCCGGCTCGCTGGCCCGCGTGGGCGGGTGCAGGGCGGTCATCAGCTCCAGGCCGGTCACGGCGGTGGAGCCGCGCGGCGTCATCACCCGGGTCGCATAGGTGCCCAGCAGGCGGGCGAGTTCCGCCGACGGAAGCTGCCCGGCACCGGCCCAGTGCCGGGTGTCGAGGGCGTCCCAGCCCGGGATGCACAGCTGCACGCACATGCGCTGCCCGCCCTGCGCCGGACGGTAGATCCGCGCCCACGGCCCGAACCCGCGCTTCGTCAGCTGCCAGTCCGCCCGCGCCAACTGCTTGATGACCTTGTGGCCCTCCGGCAGCCGCCCGGACAGGCGCTCCTCCTCGCTGAGATGGAGCGGCAGGCCGTAACGCTCGCACGCGGCCTCGCTGAGCACGATCAGCGGGTCAGCGTCCTTGCCCCGCCCGCTCAGCTTGGGCGCCCCCAGCCTGGCCTCCGACAGCGTCCAGTCGACCAGCGCCGGGATGGACTTGGCAGGGATATCCAGGACCAGGCCGCCGGCGCAGTACGCCGACACCTGACCATCCTCGACGTCGACGACGGCCAGCGGCCCGTTCGCGAACCGCGGATCCACCGCGGCGGCCAGGGCTGCGGCGGGGGTCGGGGTGGCCTTCTGCGGCGCCGGATGCCGCGACGTTGACGGCCTGGCCGTGCTCGCCGAGCGGACCGGCAGCTGAGCTGCGGGCGTCTGGGGGGCTGATGCAGGGGCGGGCTGCTGCGTGGTGTCAGGAGTCATGCCGTGATGCTCAGCCGGGCGGCCTGTGAACAGAGATTCCGGCGCCGGTACCGGTGCGGCGGGTCCGGCGAAGGCCTGCGGCACGGCCGGGTCTGCGCTGGCGTCGCAGCCCACCCAGTCTTGAGAACAAAGAGAGTTGGGGGGAATACTCCGGTTGACGCGACTGACGACGAAGGGGACGGGGCCCGCTGGTGAGTGCGTTGCAAGGCAGCGAGAGGGAGCGGACTCGGGAGTTGGCCCGTGAGGCCGTGCGGCGGCTGGCTCCGCAGGAGATGGCGTTCTTCGAGGAGACGGCTGACGCCTACTTCGAGGATCCGGTGCGAACGTCCTGGAAGGCACGGGCGGAGCCGCTGGGCATCGGTATCGACGCTCTCGCCGTCGGCTCGTGGACGTTGTTCGCGTTGCCGGTCGCGGCGTCGGTCGTCGGGAACATCGCCACCGACCGCGTGCGCGAGGCGCACAGACGGGGCTGGTGGCGAAGGCGCCGGGCGCGGGCGGACGACCGTACGGACGGCGCCCCGGCCGATGACGCGGACAACCCGTACGCCGCACTGAACGCCGCGCGGTCTGCTGCGCCGGGGGGACGAGGGCCCGCGGACCTGGAACTGCTGCGGCGCGTCGCCTACGACCACGCAGTCGCGCTGGGCCTGCCGCCGGACCAGGCACGACTCCTCGCCGACGCTGTCCTGGGCGGGGTCGTCGCCGGCTGGGACGCAGGTGCTCCGGGGGACGGCGGTCAGTCCGGGAGCAGCGGCGGCAGGGAGGACGGCCCATCGTGACTGGGGTTTGGAGCGGGGTGGGGGCCGGCGGCCCGGTGGGGGTGCAGCACCCGTTCCGTCTGCCGTCCGGCACGTCCCTGCGGTTCGCGTTGCTGATTCTGAGTACGTCGGTGGCGATGGCGACGGAACTCGGCGCGCTGGCCAGCACGGCGGCGTACTTCACGCTCGGCGGCGGCAGCGTGGGCTCCCTGACCGAGGCTCTCGACTGCGCGTCAAAGAACTTCACCGAGGTCGCGTCCGATCCCGCGGCGTTCGCCCGCCGCTGCGAGTTTCCGGACATCGGCGGCGGGAGCACCGTGGAGATGGCGGCCTTCGCCGCGCTGTGGCTGGCCGTCGGCATCACCTACTGGTTGCTGCCGGTCTACCGGCTGCGCCGCCGCCGACTGCGGCCCTTCCGGCCTGACATGTACCCGGACATCCAGCACACGCTCACCGAACTGATGGCACTCGCCGAACTGCGGTGCCCGGTGCGTTTCGTCGTCGACCTGCGGGACCAGCGCCCCACCGGACTCGCCTTCGGAAGGGTCGGCCGGCGCCATGTGATGCTCGGTGGCGGCCTGCTGCGTCTGCATGGCATCGATCCCGAGGCGTTTCGCGCGATCGTCCTGCACGAACTGGCGCACCTGCGCAACCGCGATGTCGACATCGCCTTCCTCACCCTCATCTGCCACCGGCTGTTCGTCTTCGCGGTGGCAGTCCCGATGGCTGTCACGGCGCCCTTCGCCCTGCTGGTCGGCTGGGTGCTGCTGCCGAGCAGTGCGATCTTCCAGACGCTGCTCATCGCCGCCCAGTGCGCTCTCGCGGTCACAGTCGCCCACGCCGTCGGCGCGGTACTGCGCAGCCGCGAGCTGTACGCGGACGCCCGGGTCGCGATGTGGACGCGTGGCGCCCACTCGCTGCGGCGCCTGTTCGCCGCGCAGCACGGCATCGAGCGGACCGCGCCCCGCCGGCCGCTGCTGCGCCGCACGCATCCCTCCGCCGCGAAGCGGCTGGCCGCGCTGAGCGACACCAGCCTGCTGTTCCACTTCTCCCCCTGGGACGCCTTCGGGCTGGCACTGTCCTGCTCGCTCGTCTACCTGCAGGTGGCGCAGTGGACCGGGGACGCGGTCGGCCTGACCGACCGCGACAGCGTGCTAAGTGGTCCGTTCCGGAAATCCTTCGGGGGTTGATCAAGCCGCCAGTGCGGCGGAGGATTCTTCCTGGTGATCGGCGGTGTGCCGGTCGAGTCTG
>NZ_RJVR01000313.1 GCF_003999195.1 Streptomyces soli | reverse complement strand
AAGAGGTCCTTCGCGGACCAGACGGCATCCCCCACACCGACACCCTAGCGATCATGCCAGCCGGCCAGCGAACCGGCCGCACCCTGCTGAATAGCTACTTCCCCGGATCCCCGCCGCGTCTACGTGATGGCCTTCTTGGTGAGAGCGGGCTTTGGCGTGTTGAGCCGCCTAACCCAGTCCATCCCGCCTCTACGCGGTTCTTGTACATCGGTACCCGGTTTTGCCTCCGGCTTCCTCCGGACCCCACCTCACGGTGACGCCCTTGCCTTTGGCTAGCGAGTTAGTCTCACCTCTCCTCGTGGGGACTTCCACCCCTTAGCGACCGGACATGTCCGGCATACTCAACCTGACCCGGTCCTAATGGACCGGGCTTGGAGGTAGCGCCCGACTGGCTGCTGGGTGGGCTCCTCCGTCCAGACACCCCTATGGGGTGGCAGGGGCGCGTGACTCACGCCCCGCAGTCCACACGGTCTCGCCTTTGCGGCCGATGTTGTGGGACGCGTTGTCGTCCGCGTGCATGAGGGCCCCGCAGGACCGGCAGGCGAACGTCGCTTGTGAGTGGCGGTTGCGCCGGTCGATGTGACCGCACTCGGAGCATTGCTGGCTGGTGTACGCCGGATCGACGTACACCACCGGCACCCCAGCCTGCTTGGCCTTGTACTCGATGTACTGGCCAAGCTGGAGGAAGCTCCACGAATGCAGGGGAGTCCGCTGGGGACCATCCCCCGTTAATGCGGGGAACATGGCGGCCCAGCGCCCCGGGTTCCCCGAGCCGACGCCCACCCACCACACACCATCAGCACCCAGTGGCAGGAAGGGCACTCATACCTACACCGGCGCCACCCACCCCACCCATGAAACGACAGCCCCCTTCACCAACCCGACGACACCATCAACGCCTACCCGCCCACCACAACCCACCCCACAGTGGTGAAAACAGACGACGCACTTAAAGCGCTATACCGAGCGGCCGAAGCCCGCCTGTTGCTGGCTGGGCCGGCGGTCAGCCCGCTGCACGCTCCGCGAGAGGCCGGCGGCGCCGGGCGACGTCGACGAGCGCGGGGGCGCGCCAGGCCCCGTCGGGGTGGTACTGGTTGGATCCGGGCGGCACGATGTCGTCGATCTGGTCGAGCGTGTCGTCGTCCAGGGTGAGTGCGCCGCCCTTCAGCAGGCCTTCCAGCTGATCCATGGTCCGTGGGCCGATGATGACCGAGGTCACGGCGGGGTGTGCGAGGGGAAAGGCCACGGCGAGTTGGGGGAGCGAGCAGCCGATGCTGTCCGCGAGCAGGGCGAGCTTTTCCACCGTTTCCAGCTTGGCGACGTTCTCGGGGATCGACGGATCGAAGCGCGCCGGGGTGAGCGCCGCACGGCCCGTGGACAGGTCGATGGGCCGACCCTTGCGGTATGCCCCGGAGAGGAAGCCCGAGGCGAGCGGACTCCACGTCAGCACGCCCATCCCGTAACGTCGGCAAACCGGGAGCACGGACGTCTCCACGCCCCGGGCGAGCAGCGAGTACGGCGGCTGCTCCGTCCTGAAGCGCAGCAGGGCCCGCCGCTCGGAGACATGGTGCGCCTCGACGATCTCCTCGGCCGGGAAGGTGGAGCAGCCGAAGGCGCGGATCTTGCCCTGGTGGACGAGGTCGCTCAGGGCGGAGAGCGTCTCCTCGATGTCCGTTGTATGGTCGGGGCGGTGGACCTGATAGATGTCGATCCAGTCCGTCCGCAGGCGCCTGAGACTCTCTTCGACCTCCTTGATGATCCAGCGGCGTGAGTTGCCGCTGCGGTTGGGGCCCTCGCCCATGCGGAAGTGGACCTTGGTGGCCAGCACCACCCCGTCGCGGCGGTCTTGGAGCGCCTTGCCGACGATTTCTTCGGACTCGCCCGCCGAGTACATGTCGGCCGTGTCGACGAAGTTGATCCCTCGGTCGAGGGCCGTGTGGATGATGCGGACGCAGTCGGCGTGATCTGGATTGCCGACAGCGCCGAACATCATGGTCCCGAGGCAGTACGCACTCACTTCGATGCCGGTCCCGCCGAGCACCCGGTAACGCATGGCCAGCCCCCTCAGTTTTTGGTCGTGGCGAGGATTTCATCAGTTGGAGCGCGCTCCATGTCAACTCTTGGCGAGCCGGAGTCCAGGTCTGCCGGCACGCCACCGGCGTGACAACATCCGATGCCGCGCCTTCAATCAGATCGCAGATCGGTCAGAGGAACTGAGAACGCTTCAAGAATCCCGAAGTTCCCTCACGAGTCGGCGAGCGCTCGAACGAGGGAAAACCCGCTGGCCACGCGCTCAGGGGCCTCAGCGGAGCCCATGGCAACTCACGGGATGTCGCACACACAGTCGGCCAGGGGGCCGGTGTAGCCAGGGCCAGCCGGAAGTACCGTGCCCGCACCCGCCCCAGCAGGCCCCGGGCGGCGTCCCGGTGTCGGCCGACCGGTTCTGGCCCTCGGTGCTGTCCTCGGTGATACCGCGCCGCCGCTGGGCCGACGTCCTCCCCGTCACGCCCGGCACCCTGCTGGCCTGGCACCGCAAGCGCCCTCCATCTGGCCGTGGTCGCCTATCGACACCGAGAGCGACAACGTGATGGCCGACGCAGTGTTCGCCCGCAGGTGCGAGTACTGTCTGGCCTCGCGGTCTTCACTGCAGGGCGCTGAGAACTTCGTTGAAGCCCTCGGTCGACGACGGGTGGGTGTAGATCCCGTCCCGCAGCTCGGTGGCGGTCACGCCATGGCGCATGGCCAGTGACACCAAGTTGATCAGCTCCTGGGAGTCCACGTTCAGCAGGGCGGCGCCCAGCACCTCGTCGGACTCGGCGTCGACCACGAATTTCATCAGCCCCCGCGTGTTGCCGACGATGCGGGCGCGGGGCATGGCGGCAATCTGGGCGATCGGCTTCTTGGCCACCTTCACCGCACGACCGCCGTCCCGGGCCTGGCGTTCAGTCAGGCCCACGCGGGCCAGCGGGGGCGTCATGAACACGGTGTAAGGCACCGCGACCCGATCCGCCGTGGACCGGGTACCCGAGCCGGCGAGCTGATCGACCACGATCCGACTGTCGTCCAGGGAAATGTATGTGAACTGAGGACCCCCGTTGACGTCACCCACGGCGAAGATGTGTAGCTGACTGGTGCGCAGATGCTCGTCGACCTCGACGGCGCCACGGTTCGTCGTCCGCACGCCAGCCGCTGCGAGGTTGAGCCCCTGAGTGGCGGGCACGCGCCCCAACGCCACCAGGATCACGTCGGCCTCGACCGTCGCGACCTGACCGTCCTTCTCGTAGCTGACCACCGCGGTGTCAGGGCCGTCGCTGACTTCGCTGACCCGCGCGCCGGTGGTCAGCACCACCCCCCGCTCGCGCAGAATGTCCGAGGCCGCCTCGACGATGTCGTCATCCTCGCCGGGCATGATCTGCGGGAAGGCCTCCACCACGGTCACCTGGGAACCGAACTGGCTGTACATCCCGGCAAACTCGATCCCGACGTAACCCCCGCCAAGGATAACCAGTCGCCGCGGCAGGTCCGCCGTACTGATCATCTCCGTGCTGGTCACCGCGTACCCGCTGGCCCGAAGGCCGGGGATGTCCGGGACGGCAGGCTCGGCGCCCGAGTTGATCACGATGGTGTCCGCCGTGATGGTCAACCGGTCATCCCCGGCGGTGACCTCGACGGTCTTCGCGTCCACGAACCTCGCCCGGCCGGTGACCACAGTCACCGTGTCGATCACATCGAGCATCTGGAAGTTCTTCTCGCGCAGGAAGGTCGTCAGGTCGTCCGCGCCGCCAACGGCCTTGCGGTACCACTCCCCCGCGCTGTCGTTCGCAGGCCGCGTCTCGGCCTGGCGTACCAGCGCCTTGGTCGGCACGCAGCCGATGTTGATGCAGGTACCGCCGTACATCCGGTCAGACTGCTCGACCATCGCCACGCGCTTGCCCTGCCTGCCCATCGTCGCGGCCAGTGTCTTGCCGCCCTTGCCGAAGCCTATGACAAGAATGTCAACATGCATTGCGTTCATATCTCCACACTCCCCCCACGGCTTCGATCCGACAAGGCGTGAATGACTCGATTACTATCGAGAACGTCTCATGGATACGGTAAGTCGACTGATCCGACTGGCCCGCCCCCAGGGCAGCGTCGACGTGCGCTGCCTGCTGGCGGGGCAGTTCTCCCTGGATAACCCCGCCAGCCTGCCCGGCAAGGCACCGTTCCACCTGCTGCTGGAGGGCCAGTGCACGGTCGAGTACGGCGACCGCACGATCCAGCTGCGCGCCGGGGACGTCGTGCTGTTCCCGCACGGCGGCGCACACCGGGTCCTGGTCGAACACAGCGCCGAGCCGATCGAGACAGTCGAGAAGACCGGCGTGGCGTTCCCGACGCTGCACTCCCACGGCGCCGGAGCTGAGATCGACCTGTTCTGCGGGCACTACAGCCTCGCACCCGGAGCCGGCGAACTGTTGTTCCGGACACTGCCCGAACCGCTGCACGTGTCCTTCGGCGCCGACCCGGACGACCCGGCGCGGATGCTGAGCACACTCATGCGGCGGGAGGCCCAGGCCAACGGACCAGGCACGGCGGCCATCGTGTCCTCACTCTGCGACGCGCTGCTGGCGATGGTGTTGCGCAGCTCGCCAGGACGGCGAGTGTCGGACGATGTGCTGTGGACCGCAGCCGACCACGAGGCCGTGCTCGACGTGATCGATGCCGTGCTGCGCCAGCCGGGGCGGAACTGGAGCATCGCGGAGTTCGCCGATCGCGCCGCGATGTCGCGGGCCACCTTCATCCGCCACTTCAGCCACGCCACCGGAATGGCCGTCGGGGAGTTCCTGACCCGACTGCGGATGGTGATCGCCGCCGACATGCTCGCCGATGGCGACCGTTCGGTCAGCGCCATCGCCGCCGCGGTGGGTTACCGCTCCGAATCCGCCTTCGGCCGGGCCTTTCGCCTGGCGACCGCGACCACGCCGGCCCGGTTCCGGGCGAACGCACGGCCACCCACCCCGCCCAAACCGCGGCCTCGGATCCACTGAGGATTGTTCATCTTGAAAGTTGCAGGTCACGAAGCCTGGTGCGAGGCGGGGGTGGGGTGCTCGTGCCGGTCGGAGACGTGCGCGCGCCACACTTCATTCTTCTGATCCATGGTTCATGATCACGCGGGAGCAGCGACCCTGGTTCCGTCAGCAGAGGAGGCGTTACCCAAGCAGCCGACGACCGCTGCGTCCCATCATGCCGGGGCGGATGGCCCCTTCACGATGATGACGCCATTGGGGGCAGCGATCAGGTCTCGTACGGGGAGAGCCGGGGCGGTGCAGCCCGCGACTTGGATAACGCCGCCGGACGCTGACTGGCTTCGTTCATGTTCAGCGGCTCACCGACAAAGCCACACAGCGCGAGTACGACCAGCGTGTGGCCGAGTTGCGGGCAGAGAGGGCCGGACGCCCAGGGGGTCGGTGAAGAGGCGGTCACTCCTGCTGCCGGTGGTGAGGAAGTGGGTGAACACCGCGGCCCGTAGGAAGGGGCGTGCCCAGTCCGGCACGGAATGGGTCATGCGGCCCTGGCGGGCGTTCCTACAGTCGTGGAGTATCAGCGTGCTGGCGTCCAGGGCGACATCGGTGACACGGGCGGTGTCCAGCTGGGTCATGGAGGTGGCCGTGAAACAGGCCGTGGCCAGCACCTGCCGGCGGCATGAACCAGGTAGGCCGAGGCGCAGGCGCGGGTTTGGTGGAGCTGCCTACCGGGGCGCGCCCTGCGGGAGGGTATGTGGTCTCCGGGTCGACAGCGGAATGGCACACCATATATCTTGACGTCAAGAAATTAGCGAGGGTCAGGAGAGTCATGCAGGTAGAGCAGAGCCGCGTTCCCGATGACGTGAACGTCCTGCCGGTGTTCGACAGCCATATGCACATCTTCGACCCCGCTTACCCAATGACGGCAAACGCGGGGTTCTTGCCGGACGTGTTCACCGTCGAGGACTACCTGACCCGCGTTGGGGCGCTGCCGGTCCGACTGGCGGGTGGTGCGGTGGTGTCTGCCTCCACGCAGGGCTTCGACCAGTTCTACCTTCTCGCCGCGCTCGAACGGCTCGGGCCGGGGTGGGTCGGCGTCACCCAGGTGCCCGCGACGGTGACTGACGAGGAGCTCACGGCCCTGGACGCGGCGGGAGTGCGGGCCGTCCGGTTCAACCTGCACCGGGGCGGCCGCGGCGTCCTCGATGATCTCGCCGCGACGGCGCGGCGGGTGCACACGACCGTCGGCTGGCACGTGGAGCTCTACGTCGACGCGCGAGACCTCGACGACCTGGCCGATCTTGTCGCCTCCCTGCCTGCGGCGAGCATCGATCACCTGGGCCTGTCCGCTGCTGGCCTGACCACTTTGGTCAAGCTCGCGGAGGCCGGGGTCCGCGTGAAGGCGAGCGGGTTCGGCCGAACAGACTTCAATATCGGGCAGGCCCTGCGTCGCCTATGGCGCGCCAATCCCGACGCGCTGCTCTTCGGCACCGACCTTCCTTGCCCACGGGCACCCCGACCGTTCGCCGACAGCGACCTGGACGTCGTGCTCGACACCCTGGGACAGGAGGCCGCCCGCCGAGTCCTTCACGACAACGCCATCGCCTTCTACCGGCCGCACGCGTGAATCCCGCCACGGGGCAGCCTGCAGGACGAGAGTCGGGATCCTCATCCAGCTCGGATGCCGTGGTGCCGACGCCTGTTCGCCGAGGCCGAAGCCGTCGCCTGCCTCACCATGTCCCTGGCCGCCCACGGCCGCCACGAGCCCGCGGACCAGCTCATCGCCCTCGCCTGCGACCTCGGTCATCTGCCCTTGGCTCTTTCCCAGGGCTCCGCCTACCTCATCGACTCCGGCGAGGACGTGGCCGCCTACCGCGTCCTGCTGGCGGACCGTTCCACCGCACTCGCCGACACTACCCCTGATCAGCTCCCCGACGAACAGGCCCTTCCCCTCGCCGCCGCTTGGTCCCTGTCCATCGACCGCGCCAACACCCTCCGCCCCGCAGGCCTGGCCCGACCCATGCTCCAGCTGACAGCCCTACTCGACCCCAACGGCATCCCCCAGACCGTCCTGACCAGTCCGCCCGCGCTCACCCACCTCACCCAGCACCGCAGCCGAACCAGTCCAGACCCCGCCGGCGAGCTAGAGCCGGTTTCCCCCCGGGACGCCGTGCAGTCCCTGCGCGCCCTGCACCGGCTCAGCCTCATCGATCACGACCCCGACACCCCCCATCAGGCCGTCCGTGTTCACCAGCTCATCCAACGTGCCACCCGTGACACCCTCGCCCCCGACCAGCACGACCAGCTCGCCCTCACCGCTGCCGACGCCCTCACTGCTGCCTGGCCCGCCATCGAACGCGACACGGTCCTCGCCCAGGCCCTGCGTGCCAACACCACTGCCCTTATCCGCACCGCCGAAGATGCCTTGCACCGGCCCGCCTCCCACGCGGTGCTCTTCCGTATGGCATCAGCCTCGGTGAAAGCGGCCAAGTCACCACCGCTCGCGACCACTTCGAGCACATGGCCATCACCACCTGCAACCGCCTGGGGCCAGACCACCCCGACACCCTCACCACCCGCAGCAACCTTGCCCGGTGGCGGGGGGAGGCGGGGGATGCGGCCGGTGCGGCCGCGGCGTTCGAGGACCTGCTGGCCGACCGGATACGTGTGCTGGGCACCGATCATCCTCACACCCTCGCCACCCAGCACGACCTCGCCCGGTGGCGGGGCAGAGCGGGAAGCGCCGGTGCTGATCTATCGACCGATTGATGAGCAAGATCGACTAGCCGGGGTTCGCGGTCGGATCGATGCCGAAGCATGCCCATAAAACGGTGTCAGAAAGTGAGCGTGCTCAAGAACTTCGGCATGACCCTTTTCTGTACGATCTGGCGGGTGCAGCAGCCTCCAGACGACGACACCGCCGATCTCCTCGCCTCCGTTCCGGCCGTACGGACCGGCGATTTCGTGGGATACGCACGCGTGTCCACCAAGCAGCAGTTGCTCGACCGGCAGATCCGCGCCCTCACCGATGCCGGATGCAGCCGGATCTTCTCGGACAAGAAGTCCGGCAAGAATGCCGAGCGCGAGGAACTGTGGAAGGCCCTCGACTACCTGCGCCCTGGCGACATCCTCGTCGCCCCGTCGCTGGACCGGTTCGGCCGTTCCATCCAGGACCTCATCGCGATCGTGTCCGGCCTGCGCAAGCGCGGCATCGGCCCGATCCAGGGCAGATCGCCCGCCTCGACATACGCAGACGCGAAAGCCTGGGCGGCATCCTCCACGAATACGAACATGCCGCTTGACCCGCACGCACGAGGTTTTCGGCAAGGGCAGCGATGTGGTCAAGCTGGGGTGACAAGGGTGTGCCGGGCAGGCGGAGTGACTCCGCCTGCCCGGCACGTGGTTCAGATCCTTACGCGAGACCGTTGCTGAGCGCGGTCACGAGTTCGCCGTTGCTCGTGTCTCCGCTGAACTCCCAGAAGAACGCGCCTCGCAGGCCCTGGCTCTTCACGTAGGCCATCTTGCCGGCGATGGTGGACGGAGTGTCGTAGCTCCACCAGTCGCTGCCGCAGTGGGCGTACGCGGTGCCGGCAACGGTGCCGGTGGCCGGGCACTTGGTCTTGAGGACCTTGTAGTCCTCGATGCCCTGTTCGTAGGTGCCGGCCGCGGGCCCGGTCGCAGTGCCGCCCGGCGCATCCTGTGTGACGCCCGTCCAGCCTCTGCCGTAGAAGCCGATGCCCAGGTTGATCTTACTTCCCGGTACGCCCTTGGACTTGAGCTTCTGGACAGCGGCGTCACTGTAGAAGCCCTGGGTCGGGATGCCGCTGTAGGAGTACAGCGGAGAGTGCGGGGCGGTCGGACCCTGGGAGGCCCAGGCGCCGAAGTAGTCGTACGACATGACGTTGTACCAGTCGATGTACTGGGCGGCGGTCCCGTAGTCGGCGGCGTCCAGCTTACCGCCGGCGGAGCCGTCCGCCGTGATGGCCGCGGTCACCAGGTCGCTGCCGAACCTGCCGCGGAGTGCGGACATCACGTTGGTGAACGCCGCCGGGCCGCTGGTGTCACAGGACAGGCCGCAGGAGTTCGGGTACTCCCAGTCGATGTCGATGCCGTCGAAGACGTCGGCCCAGCGCGGGTCCTCGACCAGGTTGTAGCAGGACGTGGCGAAGGCGCCCGGGTTGGCCGCGGCCTGGGCGAAACCGCCAGACCACGTCCAGCCGCCGAAGGACCAGACAACCTTGAGGCCCGGGTGCAGCTTCTTCAGCTCGCGGAGCTGGTTGATGGCGCCGGCCACCGGCTGGCTGTAGGTGTCGGCGGTGCCGTCCACGCTGTTCGCGGCGGTGTACGTCATCTGGTAGTCGGCGTAGGCGTCACCGGCGGCGCACTGGCCATTGGTGACGTTGCCGAAGGAGTAGTTGATCGTGTTGATCTTCGACGCGCTGCCGGAGGTCTCGATGTTCTTGGGGAAGTACTGGCGGCCGTAGACGCCCCAGTCGGCGAAGTAGCCCATCTTCACGGTAGTGCCGCTGCCGCCACCACCGCCTCCGGTGCTGCTCGCGGTGGTCACGGTGAGGACACCGCTGGAGGGGCCGACCTGGCTCGCGGTGTCGCGGGCCTTGACGCTGTAGGTGTAGGCGGTGGCGGCGGTCAGTCCGCTGTCGCTGTACGTGGTGCCGGTGACCGTGCCGATCACACTGGCGCCGCGGTAGACGTCGTAGTTCTTGATGCCGTGGTCATCGGTGGCGGCGGTCCAGTTCAAGGTCAACGACGTGCTGGTGACGTTGCTCGCGGTGGGCGTACCCGGCACCGAGGGCGGGCTGTCCGTGGA
>NZ_RJVR01000005.1 GCF_003999195.1 Streptomyces soli | reverse complement strand
GTGGTCATCGGTGGCGGCGGTCCAGTTCAAGGTCAACGACGTGCTGGTGACGTTGCTCGCGGTGGGCGTACCCGGCACCGAGGGCGGGCTGTCCGTGGTGCCGCCGCCGGCCGGGCCGACGAGGGAGAAGTCGTCGGCGTAGTAGGCCCCCTGGGAGTACCAGCCATGGACGTAGACCGTGACCGAGGTCGTACTCGCACCCGTGGTGAAGCTCGTGCTGAGCGGCTGGTACGAGGCGGTCGTGACCCAGTTCGACGGGTCGGTGCCGCCGGTGCCGGTGGCGCCGATGTAGACGTAGTTGCCCTGGACGTAGCCGCTCAGGGTGTACGCGGAGTTGGGCTGGACGGCCACTGTCTGCGAGCACTGGGCGTTGTCGGAACCGGTGGGCACCGCCTTGAGGGCGGACGACCCGCTGTGCACGGGGCTGGACACCGTGCTGCCGCTGGCGGCCGTGCAGGTCCATCCGGTGAGACCGGACTCGAAACCGGGGTTGATGAGAATGTTCGCGTCTGCCGCGTGTGCCTGAGCGGTGAGGCCGATGACGGTGAGGGCGCCGATCGCGCAGACGGCGACGAAGCGCCGAAGGCAAGACAACAGTCGATCCCGTGATCTGTGGCTCTCGGGTTTCAAGGTAACTCCTCGCGCTGGGTCCCGGCGGGGGTGGGAACGCAGGGGGATCTAGCTATGACATGTTCACCGTGCGTCCAGGAGCATAATTGGTATGGACCAATTGTTCAATGGGCCTGGTGCCGTGCGGCGGCCGCCCGCACCGAAGGCGACCCTGCGGAGGCTCAAAAACACGAATTGTCGTCTGGCTTGACGTCCTTCGCCGTGGGGAACCGGGAGTCCAGGTCTCTGAGCAGCGGTTCTTTTTCGTCTGGGATCATGTTTCGTGATCCTGTCCACGGTGTACGCCGTCACGCCTGGGTCCGGACGAAGTCCGGCTCCGGGGCCCACGATCACCGGTGGACGCATGAGGGGACAACATACGGGGCGCTCGCGGAAGCGATGGTGCCATTGTCGGCCAGTCGCACAGTCGGCGGGGCAGTCGGGGTGGAACGGTCGGAACCCGCAGATTCCGCGACGCACCGTTTTTCCAGGGGCTGTTCACCGCCCACCTTCTCCGCGCGGTGAGGCCATGAACCCGTCCCTGCGGCCAACAGTCCGCGTTACCGCATGGCCGCGAACACCGTCGTGGTTGGCGTCGCGAAGGTGTCCACAATCCTGCTGGTGCAGACCGTCCTGAGCTGGCTCGGATACGACCGACACCGATTCCCGCGCACGGGGACCGCTCCGGCCGACCCCCAGGGCCGGGGCGGCATGGCCGCCCACGGCCCAAGCCGTTTGATCAAACCCTGTGGGACTCTGTAGCTGGGGTGGGGACGCGGTTTCTGATGGGGTTGCGCGGGCCGAGGTCGAAGTCGACGAAGTACGTGTGCCGTGTAGTGCAGATGGGCGCCGGTCCGGTGGGGCTTCCGGTTTGTTCCCTCGACGCCGGCGCGCTTGCTGTAACGCTGCTTGCGCGCGGTCGCCACGGCGGGCCACCTGGATGGTGCTCAGGCGGCCCGTCAGCCTGGAGAGGGAGCGGGGCTGTCAGCCGGTGAAGGCGCTGACGCCGTTCGGGGTGCCGAGTCCGGAGGGGCCGTCGTAGCCGCTGGTGGCGGTGCAGAGGTAGGTGACCGAGCAGGTGCCGTTGGAGCCGCTGGCCACGTCGTTGAGCGCGGAGGTGTGCGCGTACGGAAAGGACGCCGGGGTCGAGCCGGAGGACGGGGCGCCGGCCAGGGCGTAGACCGAGGCGATCAGGGGGGAGGAGACGCTGGTGCCGCCGAACACCATCCAGCCGTTACCGGCCGCGTACGTGTCGTAGACCGCGACGCCGGTGTTGGGGTCGGCTACGGCGGAGACATCGGCAACGGTGCGCTTGGCGCAGCCGCTGTCGGTCTGCCAGGTGGGCTTGGCGTCGTACGAGGAGCAGCCGGAGCCGGCGCCGCTCCAGACGGTCTCGGTCCAGCCGCGGGTGTTGGAGGCCTTGGTGAGGGAGGTGCCGCCCACGGCGGTGACGTACTTGGAGGCGGCCGGGTATTCCACGCCGTAGCCGTTGTCACCGGAGCTGACGGTGATCGCCACGCCGGGGTGGTTGAAGTAGCTGCTGTCGTAGGTGGAGTCGGAGGAGGACTCCGAGCCGCCGTAGCTGTTGGAAACGTACTTCGCGCCGAGCGAGACGGCGGTGTTCACGGCGGTGCCGAGGTTGGTCATGGTCGCCGAGGTGGCCTCGACCAGCAGGATGTGGCACTGGGGGCAGGCCGCGCTGACCATGTCCAGGTCGAGGGATATCTCCTCGGCCCAGCCGGAGTTGCCGCGAGGCAGTGAGGTGGTGCTGCCGGTCTGTCCGACCTTCTTGAAGCAGCCGTTGGCGGTGGTGCACGCCGCGAGGCCGTACTGCGAGCGGTATACCGCAAGGTCCGACTCTGCGCTCGGATCGTCGTACGCGTCGACGATCGCCACGGTGCGGCCGGAGCCTGCGGTGGACGACGGCAGGGCGTAGGCGCTCTGCAAATCGCTCGGGCCGAGTCCGGAGGGTGTGGCGGCGGGTGTTACGGGCTTGCCGGCGGTCTCGGTTGTTTTCGCCGCAACAGTAAGGCCGCTGGTGACCTGTAGGGCGCTACACGCCATGACGTTCCGCTGGGTCGCCAGGGCACAGGCACGGGCGGTGCTCACATGGTGGGCGGTCGCGGGTGCGGACTGCGTCGCGCTGGCGGGGGTGGCGACCGCGAAACCGGAGACCGCCAGTGCAGCTGCGGCTGCGAAGGAGAGGACGGATCTGCGCAACGTACTGCCTCCAGAAGTGGGTGTTTCAGGAGCCATGCGGGGGCGCGGCCGGTGCGGGCAGGGGTGACTGCCCTACCGGGTACGCGGATTGGTTCGGAGAAGGGAATTCCCCGAGAACTTAAAGGTGACGAGCACACGCCAACAAGGCTGGTCGCAGAACCTTTGCCTAGAGCCCGGATTTCTGGGTCAAGAACTTGCCCGTTGATGGGACTGGACCGCGCATGAAGTCAGGACGTGGCGATCTGTGCACTTTCTGTGCGGTTGCTGTCAGAGCCCCGGGTTGTCCCCGAGCCGACGTATCGGTCGGCAGCGAGGACATCAGCATGCTGGTGGCGGGTACTAGGGCAATGTCACGTAGCCTTCGCGGGCGAGTTTGGGCAGATGCCGTTGGCCGCGAGGATGTCGAGGACCAAAATTGGTCCAGACCTTGACGGGATTAAGCTCACTACCTTAAATGTGGCGGCAGGTAGCAGCTTCCTGAACCGTTTGCGTCGCATCTGACGGCCAGTCATTAGTCGGCACGTCACTTCTCGGCATTGTCACTTCTTGGCAACCAGGCCTCCCGCATGTCCCTACCGCCCGCTCAGGAGTACTCCCATGCCCTGGTCCCGCCCGAACAGATCGCTGATCGCCGCCGTACTCCCGCTGGCGTCGCTGGGCCTGCTGCTCGCCGGCAGCACCACCGCTCATGCTGCCGCCAACCCCGGCCCCGGCTTCCCCGCCCACTACGCGGCGCCGTACGTAGAGACCTGGAATTCCCCCTCCGCCATGGCCTCCGCTCAGTCCGCCACTGGGCTGAAGTACTTCTCGCTGGCCTTCGTCATCAGTGACGGCACCTGTAATGCGACCTTCAACGGCAACACCTCGATCAGCGACACCGGTTGGACCAGCGCCATCAACTCCCTCCGTGCCTCGGGCGGTGACGTCATCGCATCGTTCGGAGGCGCGGCCGGCACCGAGCTCGCCCAGGCGTGCACCGATGTCTCCTCGTTGCAGACGCAGTACCAGCGGGTCATCGACACCCTCAACCTGACCAGGATCGACCTGGACATCGAGGGCGCCCCGCTCAACGACACCGCGGCCAACGACCGCCGCAACCAGGCCCTGGCCAACCTCCAGCAGCAGTACGCCGCGAGCGGCAAGACCCTCGCGGTGGACTACACCCTGCCGGTCATGCCCACCGGTCTCGAAGCCAACTCGATCTCCCTGCTCAACAACGCCAAGAGCCACAATCTGAACGTCAACCTGGTCAACATCATGACCATGGACTACGGCGCCTCCATGGACATGGGGCAGGCCGCGATCAACGCGGCGACCGCCCTGCAGGGCCAGTTGGGCCAGATCTGGACCACGAAGACCGCTGCCCAGCTGTGGGCGATGGAGGGCAACACCCCGATGATCGGGGTGAACGACTCCACCAACGAAGTGTTCACCACCGCCAATGCCTCCACGCTTGAGAGCTTCGCCGCCTCCCACGGCATCCAGGAACTCGCCTACTGGTCGCTGGGCCGCGACAAGGCCTGCGCAACCAATGGAACGCTGTCCAGCACCTGCAGCGGCACGACGCAGAACCCCTACCAGTTCGCCTCCACCTTCAACGCCCTGACCGGCGGCGCCGCACCCACCGCCCCCACCGGTCGGATCACCGGGTACGGCGGCAAGTGCGTGGACGTCGCCGGGGCCAACACCGCCAACGGCACCGCCATCCAGCTCTACGACTGCAACGGCACCGCCGCCCAGAGCTGGACGGTGGCGACCAACGGCTCGCTCCAGGCCCTCGGCAAGTGCATGGACGTCACCGCCGCGGGCACCGCTAACGGCACCCAGGTCCAGCTCTACGACTGCAACGGCACCGGCGCCCAGCAGTGGCAGCACCAGAGCAACGGCACTCTGGTCAACCCCGCCTCGGGGCGTTGCCTGGACGCCACCGGACCCAGCTCCGCCAACGGTACCCGGCTCCAGATCTGGGACTGCTACGGCAGCGCCAACCAGCAGTGGAACCTGCCCAGTTGAGCACGCCAGCCGTAAGCGCAGCACGACGAAAGGTCAGACGGAGGACCGGATGAAGCCTGCTCAACGACTGTGGCGGCGCGCCGCCATGCTGGCCATAACAGCCGCCGCGGCCCTGGTGGCAAGCGGCCTTACGTACACCCTCGCCCCCTCAGCCGCTGCAGCGGTCACCCCGGCCGCCACCGCTACGGCGATCTCGTCGGGTTCCACGTACACCGTCGCCAACAGCAACAGCGGCAAGTGCGTGGACGCCAAGGCAGCCGCCACCGCGAACGGCACCGCTGTCCAGCAGTACAGCTGCAACAGCACCGGCGCGCAACAGTGGCGGTTCACTGCCACCAACAGCGGATACTTCCAGATCGGCAACGCGAACAGCCCGGCGCAGGTGTGGGACGTCACCAACGTGTCCGCCGCCGACAGTGCCCTGATCCAGCTGTGGACGTACGGCGGCGGC
Source organism: Streptomyces soli (assembly GCF_003999195.1). GTDB lineage: Bacteria > Actinomycetota > Actinomycetes > Streptomycetales > Streptomycetaceae > Actinacidiphila > Actinacidiphila soli. Next base: position 28,062 of record NZ_RJVR01000005.1, on the reverse strand, counting down.
AACAACCAGCAGTGGCTTCCGGTCGCGGAGTCCACCGGGGGGTACCACTTCGTCAACCGCAACAGCGGCAAGTGCCTGGACGTGCCCAGCGCGTCGACGGCCGACAGCGCGCAGTTGCAGCAGTACACCTGCAACGGGACGGCCGCGCAGTCCTTCACCCTCGCCCTCGCCGGGGGAACCCCGCCGGCCGCCCCCGACCTGGGGCCCAACGTGCTGACCTTCGACCCATCGATGTCGAGCTCCACCATCCAGAGCCAGCTCGACAACGTCTACAACCAGCAGCAGACCAACCAGTTCGGCGGCAACCGCTACGCGCTGCTGTTCAAGCCGGGCTCGTACAACGTCAACGTCAACGTCGGCTTCTACACCCAAGTACTGGGTCTGGGTCAGTCGCCGAACGCCACCACGATCACCGGCGGCGGGGTGAACGCCGACGCGGCCTGGGCCGGCGGCAACGCGACCCAGAACTTCTGGCGCTCCGCCGAGAACCTCACCATCAGCCCCTCCTCGGGCAGCACCAAGTGGGCTGTGTCACAGGCATCGCCGATGCGCAGGGTGCACGTCACGGGCTCGATGGTGCTGGACGACAACGGCGGCTGGTCCAGCGGTGGCTTCCTCGGCGACTCGGTGGTCAACGGCCAGGTGAACTCCGGCACCCAGCAGCAGTGGCTGTCGCGCAGCGACCAGTGGGGCAGCTGGACCGGCTCCAACTGGAACATGGTCTTCGTCGGCGACACCAACGCGCCCGCGCAGAGCTTCCCCAACCCCCCGTACACCACGGTCGCCCAGGTGCCCACGATCGCCGAGAAGCCGTTCCTCTACGTCGACCAGACCGGCGCCTACCAGGTGTTCGTCCCGGCCGACCGGACCAACACCCAGGGCTCCACCTGGAACAACACCGTCCCGGCGGGCACCTCCCTGCCGATCAGCCAGTTCTACATCGCCAAGCCCGCCGACACCGCCGCGACCATCAACACCGCGCTCGCCTCGGGCAAGAACCTGCTGTTCACGCCAGGCGTCTACCATCTGACCGACACCATCAGGGTGACCCGCCCCGACACCGTGGTACTGGGCCTCGGCCTGGCCACGCTGGAAGCAGACAACGGCGTCACCGCGATGTCGACCGCCGACGTGAACGGCATCCGGATCGGCGGGCTGCTCTTCGACGCCGGCACGACCAACTCCCCCGTCCTGCTGCAGGTCGGCCCGAGCGGCTCCAACGCGGACCACTCCGCTGACCCGACCGTACTGTCCGACGTCTTCGCCCGCGTCGGGGGGGCCGCCGTCGGCAAGGCCACCGTCAGCGTCCAGGTCAACAGCAACAACGTCATCGGCGACGACCTGTGGCTGTGGCGGGCCGACCACGGCAGCGGCGTCGGCTGGACATCCAACATCGCCGCCAACGGCCTGGTCGTGAACGGCACCAACGTCACCATGTACGGCCTGGCGGTGGAGCACTACCAGCAGTACTCCGTGGTCTGGAACGGCAACGGCGGGCGCACCTACTTCTTCCAGAACGAGCTCCCGTACGACCCGCCGAACCAGGCGAGCTGGATGAACGGGAGCACCCAGGGATACGCCGCCTATAAGGTCGCCGACTCGGTGACCAGCCACGAGGCATGGGGAGTCGGCAGCTACTGCTACTTCAGCTCGAACCCCTCCGTTGTGGCCGACCGCGCCTTCGAAGTGCCCTATACCTCCGGGGTCAGGTTCCACGACCTGGTGACGGTCTCCCTGGGCGGCGTCGGAACAATCAGCCACATCATCAACTCCACCGGCGGCCCGTCGAACTCCTCCAACAGCGTCGCCTACCTCGCCAACTACCCGTGATCGTCCCTCCCTGATCGGGCTACCGCCGGCCGGCTACCACTGCCGGTGCGACGGCAGCCGCCGTAGGGCCCCGGGCGCGGCAACACCGCCCGGGGCCCTACGGCGTTCATTTGCCAAAGCGGGACACCCAAGAGCGCGTCACTCCTCGCGGGCGCGGCGAGGGCATCGAGCGTTGCGATTTTTCAGAAATTGCCGCTGCCAGGTGTGACATTCCTGGGCCCGGCGGCGCTGTAGTGGATGGACGTGCTGCTCAGGCAGTGACCGTCCTTCGCCCCGGCCCTGAACCGTGGGCGAGTTTCTGTCCCGGTCTGGCGTTCCCGTGGGGGGAGACGCCGGTCGGGGCAGGGCCGCATCCTGGTGCGGCACATGGCGGCCCCGGTCGTCCGCTTCCCCCCGTGGCGGACAACCGGGGCTTCCCACTCGGCCGGGGTTGTGATGCTCAGGTGGATCCAATGCTCGGCCGGGAAGTCGAAGAACGCCAACAACTCCTCCCGATCGTCGGTGATCTTCTTGGCCGCCGGGGATACTTCGCCTGGTACTGCTTGGTGAACCAGTGGGTCGTGTGGCCATCAGGCAGGCCCAAGGTCCACGGCCCTAGTCCCTGACGTCCTGCACATTGCCAAGGTCGTTCGGGTCGTAGACCACTGTCGTCCGCGACCTCGACTCCTTCCGCGGCGATGCGGACGGCTTCCGGGGCTGGCTCGCCACTGTGGGCCGTAACCGGGCCCTGGATCATCTGCGCCGTCAGCGCCGCCGCCCGCAGGCGGCCGGGGTGCCCATGGACTACCTGGCCGATTTGCCCAGCGACGACGACACGACGCGTGCCCGGCTCCGTACGGGCACCGCGCTCAGCCTGATCGCGACCCTGCCACGGGACCAGGCCGAGGCGGTGCTGCTGCGAGTGGTCATGGACCTGGACGCGGACAGCGCTGCCCAGGTGCTCGGCAAGCGTCCCGGGGCCGTACGGATGGCGGCACAACGGGGTCTGCGCAAGCTCGCGAAGCTACTGGAACGGTCAGCGGCCGAGCCCGAACAGACCGCCTCCACCAGTCGTACGGAGCCCGCGCCCGAGCCCGGGCGAAAAAACTCGCCCCAGAGTGTGACACGGACTGACGACTCGACGCTGAAGGATATGAGATGAGGATCCACCGGACCGGACGGATCGATCCGGACACCGCCGAGAAGCTGCTCGCCGGCCGTCCGCTCGGTCCTGATGCAGGTCATGCCGCCCTCACCGATCTGCTTGCCGCCCTGGCCGCTCCTGCGGCCGACGGCGAACAGCCCGGCGAGCAGGCGGTGCTGGCCGCGTTCCGGGAGAAGCGTCTCAGCCCTGTCCAGCCACTCGGGAGGAGCCGGATGACCGTCGCCGCACCGGCGAGACGCTTGAGTGCGAAGGCGCTCGTGGCGGCGCTGGCCACCACCGCCGTGTGCGGGGTGGCCTTCGCGGCGGGCACGGGTTACCTGCCCGGGCTCCGCGGCGGCAATCCGTCCGCCGGTCCCGGGGGCGGTGGTTCGTCCGCGAGCACGACGGCCGGCGCTACCGGCGCCGCCGGCACGCCCGGGGTGGCTGACACCGGTGGTCCGGGCAGTTCCCCGGCGAGCGCCGACTCCGCGTTCACCGGGCTGTGCCGTGCGTACACCACGCACAGCGTCGCCGGCCGCGCCGATCTCCTGACGAAGTCGGCGTACGCGGATCTGGTCGAGGCGTCGGGTGGCGCGGATCGGGTCGCGGCTTACTGCGCCGCAGTCCTGGGCACGGCGGGGCACGGCGCCCACGGCTCTCCGAGCGCCACCGCCGCGGCGTCCCCCGGTGCCAGGAAGGGCTCCAGGTCCACGCATGCCGCTCGCCCCAGCGCTTCGCCACGGTCCACCCGTGCCGCGACCGCTCCGGTGCACAGCACCCCGACCAGTCACCCGACCCATGCCGGGTGACTCCCCAGCTCCGGGCGGGCGGTGCGCAACTCCTCACTGCCGCACCGCCCACCCGGTCCGACCCGCCGTGAGTGAGCCATGAGCGACGACACCTTCATCATGACCCCGATCCCCGCGCCTCCTGCGGAGCCTCAGCGACCGTACGAGCAGCTGACGGCACCGTACGAACAGCCTAGGGCGCTGTACGAACAGCCTCAGGAATCTGACGAGCACACGCAGGCACCTGCCCGCGCGGCGCACGCCGCCCCCGCGCCGGTCTTCGTCGACGCCTCGGGACGGCGACGACGCCGGGTCCGCCGGCTGGGCCTGGCTCTCGCGGTCCTCGCCGTCGGCTACCTGGTCCTGGTGATCAGTACTGCGCTGGGCGGCCCCACGTTGAACGAGCCGTTCCTGCCGCTCCCGATCGCGTCGAAGACCCCTGCCGCGGAGCCTGCGGCGAGCCCCCCTGCCGGTGCGGGCGGTGCTACGCGGCCTGCCGGCAGCGCGGCCAGGACCGGGCAGCCACACGCGTCCCCCGGGGCACGGTCAACGACCCGGACGTCGTCATCCACGGCACCCGCCGAGTCCGCCTCCGCCGCCGTTTCCGCCTCCAACTCCGCCGGAGCCTCAGCTACGCCGAGCCCCGCCGCCCACGCCACGAAGAGCCGCGCCAGCACGGCTCCGGGTATGACTCACCGCCCCGCCAAGTAACTGAGAGCTGAGAGCCCTGTCCCATGAGCCGCAGCCACCGCCGCAGACCCGCCCGCCGCAGAACAAGCAGTGAGCACCCCCGCCGGGCAGCAACGCGTGAGGCGCCGCTGCGCACCCACTGGCTGCTGCTCTGCACCCTTGTACTGACCCTGACGGCGGCACTGCTCCTGCAGGGCTACAGCCACCACATGCTCGACGACGCGGCCGACGGTACGGCGGCCCCGCCAGGCCCCGCCGGTGCGGTACCCGCCGCCGTGGCACACGGCGGACCCGTGGTGGACGCGAGCGCTGCCCACCCCCGTACGGCGCGGCCCGCGGACCGCACCATCGCGCTCACCTTCGACGACGGCCCCGACCCGCGATGGACGCCGCAGGTCCTCGACATCCTGCGCCGCAACCACGTGCACGCCACCTTCTTCGTGGTCGGCACCCTGGCCGCCCAGCATCCCGAACTGATACGGCAGATCGTCGCCGACGGAAACCAGGTGGGCATCCACACCTTCACCCACGCCGAGCTGTCCGCCCTCCCGCCCTGGCGCCAGTCGCTGGAACTGCGCGAGGCACAGCTGGCGGTGGCCGGTGCCGCCGGGGTGACCACCCCGCTGCTGCGCCCGCCGTACTCCTCGGGCAACAACGCCGTGGACGACGCGGCCTGGCTCAGCATGCGGCGCGCCGGACAGCAGGGCTATCTGACCGTCCTGACGACCAGGGACAGTGAGGACTGGCAGCGCCCCGGCGTGGCGAAGATCGTCACCAACTCCACACCGCACGGCGCGGCCGGCCAGATCCTGCTGATGCACGACGGTGGCGGCGACCGTTCCCAGACCGTCGCGGCGCTGCGCGTCCTGCTGCCCGAACTGAAGGCACACGGCTACCGGTTCGCCACCGTCAGCGCCGCCGTCGGCATGGCGGATCCGGTCCGCGACGCCGGTACCGGCGACCACTGGCAGGGGCTCGGCCTGATCTACCTGCTGCGCGGCGGCGACCTGGTGCTGTCGGCGCTGGACTGGCTGATGCTGGCGGCCGGGGCGCTGAGCCTGCTGCGCGCGATCACCGTGCTGGCAGCGGCGCGGCGACACCGGCTGGCCCGGCGCACGCCGTGGGGCCTGCCGGTCACCGCGCCGGCGTCGGTCATCGTGCCCGCGTACAACGAGAGCGCAGGCATCGAGGCAGCGGTGCGCTCTTTGGCCGCCTCCGACCACCCGGTGGAGATCATCGTGGTGGACGACGGCTCCACCGACGGCACTGCCGACCTCGTGGAAGCGCTCGGCCTGCCCGGCGTCCGGCTGATCCGCCAACGCAATGGCGGCAAGCCGTCCGCCCTCAACACCGGCATCACGGCCGCCTCCCACGGCCTGGTGGTGATGGTCGACGGCGACACGGTCTTCGAGCCCGACACCGTGCGCATGCTGATCCAGCCTTTCGCCGACCCGCGGGTGGGCGCGGTCTCGGGCAACGCCAAAGTCGTCAACCGGGGTGGGCTGCTGGGCCGCTGGCAGCACATCGAGTACGTTGTCGGCTTCAACCTGGACCGCCGCCTGTTCGACCTGGCCGAGTGCATGCCCACCGTGCCCGGCGCGGTGGGTGCCTTCCGCCGCGAGGCGCTACGGCGCGTGGGAGGGGTCAGTGACGACACGCTCGCCGAGGACACCGACCTGACCATGGCCCTGTGCCGGGACGGCTGGCGGGTCGTCTACCAGGAAAGCGCCATCGCCTGGACCGAGGCCCCGGCCTCCCTCGGCGCCCTGTGGAAACAGCGCTACCGCTGGTGCTACGGCACCCTCCAGGCCATGTGGAAGCACCGCGGAGCCCTGGTGCGGCGCGGCCCGGCCGGCCGGCTCGGCCGCCGGGGGCTCGGTTATCTGCTGCTCTTCCAGACGCTGTTGCCGCTGCTCGGCCCGGTGGTGGACGTCTTCGCCGTCTACGGGCTGGTCTTCCTCCAGCCGACGCGGGTCATCGCCGTGTGGCTGGGCTTCCTGCTGCTGCAGCTGACGATGGGCTGGTACGCCTTCCGGCTGGACGGCGAACGGACCGGACCGCTGTGGAGTCTGCCGTTGCAGCAGTTCGTCTACCGGCAGCTGATGTACCTGGTGGTGGTCCAGTCGGTGTTCACCGCCCTGGCCGGCTCGCGGCTGCGCTGGCAGCGAATGGAACGCTACGGCAGTCTCCAGGCCCCGCCCTCCCCGACCGTACTGGTCCCCACACCAGCCGCACCCACGGCGCTCGCCGACGCCTGGCTGGCCGAGGCCCACACCGCGCACGCGAACGGCGCAGCGATTAACGCCGACTCCTAGGAGCGTTGCACCAGTTGGCGGCCGCGCGGGGCGGGGACGTGGAGGTCGATGAGAACCGCATCCCGCGCTCGTGGGTGCTGCGCCGTGGTGACAGCTATCCGGTGCGGGAGTGGTTCGACGTCGTCGCGCCGACGATGGCCCGGGACAAGGTGCGGCCCGGCTTCGCAGGGGCGTGGCGGACGCTGGGTCTCGGAACGGAGCAGCTGTCGATGGCCTGGCCGTGATCGAGGGCCCGCGCTGCGGCCTCGCATTCCGCGAGGCCGGGGCGTGGCCGGCGGCGCCGCGGTTGATACCCAACCCGTGAAACGTGTATTATTATGACTGTCGGTTGCGAGGCCGGCAGACAACACGATTGATGGCCGGCGAGAGGCACCTCCAAGGAGGTGTCGGCCCGGGGCGGCAACCCCGACCGAACGTCTCACCGGCCATCGGTACTCCAACCCACCAAGGAAGGAGTGCCTCCATTCTACGGGCAGCCGGCCCGCGCGAGCAGTCCGCACCGACAGAATCACCGGAGGTCCCCGCATGACCAGCAAGCCGCTCAACCCCCAGGTCCGCATCCACGACGGCCGCCCCGTGGGCAACCGCGACTGGATCGTCGAGCACACCGGAGCCAGCCGCGTCACCGCCGCTCTGTGGTACGCCAAGCGCAACGAGGTTCCCGACGTCGAGACCGGCTCCGAAGGCACGTCCGAGCCGGTCGCCCGCCACCCGGAGAAGGCGGTGACGATCGCCCGGGTCGACTATCTTCGAGGCCGAAGGCATCGAGGTCGTCACCACCGGCATCCGCGTTCCCCGCATGAACTCGATCACCGAACAGGGGGCACCTCCCGGCCGAAGGCTGGGGGCGGGTGCAGACCTGCCGACACGAGCTCCTCGACCGCACCTTGATCTGGAACCAGGCCCACCTGCTCCACGCGCTCGCCGAGTTCGAGTCGTTCTACAACGAGCACTGGCCCCACCGCGCCCTGCGCAGCGCGGCGCCCCTGCGGCCAGTTCCCGAACCGATCAGCGGACCCGACCGACTCGACCTGCTGAACGTCCATCGACGTAATCGACTCGGCGGCACCCTCCACGAGTACGCACATACCGCTTGACCTGCCCGGACGTAATAATCGGCGCCCACAGGGCCTCGGGGCGGTCGCGGGCCGTCGGTGCGGAGCGGCCTGCGGGGTCAGTAGGGCGTGATGCCGTAACCGAGGGGGAAGAGGGGCGTTTTGCCGTCGCCACTGTTGATGGGCTCGTCGGTGACCGCCGTGGGCCAGGTGACTGGAAGCTTGCCGGAGAAACCCGCGCCGAAGAGAGCGTCGGTGATCCCCGCGCCTTCCGTGCCGGGCAGCCAGGCCGCGATGAACGCCTGCGCCTTCGGGAGTTGGTTGCCGATGATCAGCGGGCGCCCGGAGTAGAGGATCGCGATGCAGGTCTTCACGTGTGAGCAGATGTCGCTGAGCTGAGTGGAGTTGTCGTTGCCGAAGGCGAGGGTGGAGGAGTCGCCCTTGCCTTCCGCGTACGGGGTCTCGCCGCCCACCCAGATGCCGACATCCGCGCTGTAGTTGCCCTTGGTGCGGGTGCCGACGTTCTGCAGGGTGATGCCGGTGCCGGCGGTGGTTTGCTGGAGTGCCTGCCAGAAGGTGGTGCCCGTGGTGTGCGTGCCGCTGGAGCCCTGCCAGCTGATCGACCAGCCGCCGGTCTGGTTGCCGAGGTCATCGGCCGACTTCCCGCCCACCACGATCTTGTACGTGCCGGTCTTCGGCAGCGGCAGCGCGCTGCTGTCGTTCTTCAGCAGGGTCAGCGACTCGCGGACCGCCTGCCGGGCGACGTCCCGGTGCGCCTGTGATCCGACCTGCGGGGTGTAACTGCGTTCGGTGTAAGGGTGGTTGAACAGGTCGAGCGCGAACTTGGCGTTGAGAATACGGGTCACCGCGTCGTCGACCCGCGACTGCGGGATCTTGCCGTTGTTCACGTCGGTGACGATGGCGTTGATGGTGCCCACGTAGTCGTCCGGCACCATGATCATGTCGAGACCGGCGTTGATGGCGTGCGCGACCTGGTCGGCGTACGTGGCGTCAGGGAGCTGCTTGATGCCCGCCCAGTCGCTGACCACGAAGCCCGTGAAGCCGAGTTCGGTCTTGAGGACGTCGGTGATGAGGTACTTGTCGCCGTGCATCTTGGTGCCGTTCCAACTGCTGTACGACACCATGACCGACCCCACGCCCGCCGTGATCGCCGACTGGTAGGGCGGCAGGTGGACGGCGCGCAGCTCGCTCTCGCTGATCTGAGTGTTGCCCTGGTCGATGAGGTAGCCGCTGCTGCCGGTGCCGTACGTGGTGCCGCCGTCGCCGATGTAGTGCTTGGCCGTGGCCAGGACCGAGGTCGAGCCGATCGAACTGCCCTGGAGACCCCTGACCGCCGCCGAGGCGAGCGGCGTGACGACCGACGGGTCCTCACCGTAACTCTCGTACGCGCGGCCCCAGCGGTCGTCGCGGGCGACGCACACGCAGGGTGCGAAGGACCAGCGGATCCCGGTACCCAGGACTTCCTGGCGGGTGATGTCCTCGACGCGCTGGACGAGCGCCGCGTCGCGGGTGGCCCCCATGCCGATGTGGTGCGGGAACAGGGTGGCACCCTGTACGTTGTTGTGGCCGTGGACGGCGTCCACGCCGTACAGCAGCGGTATCCCGAGCCGGCTGCTGAGGGCGTAGCTCTGATAGCTGTCGACCATGTCGGCCCACTGGGTGGCGGTGCCGCCCGCGCCGTTCGAGCCGCCGCCTCCGCCGCTGAGCACCGAGCCGAGGCCGTACGTGGCGATGTCCTGCTTGTTGCTGATGTAAGAGTTGGCGGCCTGCGTCATCTGACCGGCCTTCTCGGCCAGCGTCATCTTGGACAGGCAGTCCGCGGTGGACGTGCAGCCCGCGGCGGCGTGCGCGGCGGGTGTCGTGGGCGCGGCCGTGAGCAGGCCGGCGGTGAGGACGAGCAGTGCGCTGAGCAGGAGGGCACGGCGGTGTGGCGTCCGGCCGGCTCCCCGTAGGGCGTGAATCGTCACCTTGCTGGTCTCCGTCCCGGGAAGACGTCAGGGAACGTTCAGAACTCGTACAGACGTTGTCTCTCGCGGGCATGCCCGCGTCAATGACTTCGACGCAGTTCGGCCTGTTCGCCATCGCCGCCTTGGTGGCCCGAGCTGTGTCGGCAGTTCGCACACCGTCCGCAGGGAAGGCGATATGAGGCTAATGGCCGATTCGTATGGCACCTTGCGCTGCACCTGCCAAATCGGCACAATGCTTCGCATCCACCCAAGCGGAGGCAATTCCTGCTGGGCGGCAGGCCGTTGCCTGTCGGGGGTCCGGCGGAGTTCGGTACGCGTGGTCTGAGATGCCGCTGGGTGCCGGCGGCTGCCGTAAAGGGAGCTGATCAATGTCGTTCTGGAATGCGGGATCCTCGTTGAGACGTCTGGGCGGCAGCATGGCCGTTCTTGCCGTTGCCGTGGGAGTGATCGCAGTCGCAGCGCTTCCCGCCGCCGCGATCAACTCTTACAACGCGACACCCGCACCGGAGCGGACGGAGGTCGGGGCGCTGATAGCGCAGTGGGACGACGACTCGAACCCCGCGACGCCCGACCGAGTGGACTGGGTGTGCTCCGGCACCATGGTCGACAGCGACACGTTCCTCACCGCGGGACACTGCACCACCGACTGGCCCGCGGGGGTACGTTTCTACGTCTCCTTGGAGCAGGACGTGCAGTCCGCGCTCAACTCCGCCGTGGCGGCCCACCCGGGGAATCCGTCGGCTGTCGCCTCGGCAGTGGGGGTCGAGGGCACCGCGCACACCGACCCGGCGTATCCGGGCCCGTCCTCCGATCCGCACGACATCGCCGTGATCCAGTTGCCGGCGGCCGTCCTGGCCGACCGGTGGGCGTTCACGGCCGCCACGCTTCCCGGCGCCGGGGAGTTGGACGCGCTGGGGCCCCAGCGGCTGAACTCCACCTCGTTCCTGGTGGCTGGCTACGGCACCCAGGAGGCCGAGCGCGGGCCGGGCGGACAGACGCATCCGGGCGGCGGCGTCCGGATGAAGGCACCGGTCACCTTCGACGCGCTCAACCCGTCGTGGGTCCGTCTGGCGATGACGGCGCCGCAGGGCAACGGGGGTGCCTGCTACGGCGATTCGGGTGGACCGAACTTCGCCACGCTGGGCGGCAGCCTGGTGCTCGTCGCGACGACCATCACCGGGGATTCTCCCTGCTACGCGACCAATGTCGCCTACCGGCTCGACTCACCGGCCGCCCGGGCGTTCCTCGCCGGGTTCGTCACCCTTCCGTGACGGCGGCTCACCCGTACCACCAACACCCCATATGGAGTGTCTGACGGCGGCGGGCGGAACCGATGTCCGCTCTTACCTGAGCAGACCGCCTGCCGAGGTCGAGAACGGCTCGACTGCAAATCAGAGGAGAGTCACATGCATCTGCGTGGTCCATGATGAGATTGCGCCCGAGCTGCACCACCCAGGCTGCCGTCGGGTGCGCAGTGGCGCCCAGAATCTGCACCCGCCGCGACGCGTGCCCGATCACGGCGAAGACATACAGACGCGCTCCCGTCAGCGTGCGGGCCTCGAGAAAATCACACGGCAGGATAGCCTCGGCCTGGCCGCCCAGGAACGCAGCCCAGGTGACCTGCCCACGCTCGGGAGCGGGCTCGATGCCGTGCGCCTTGAAAATCTCCCAGCCCGTCCAAGCCGCGACCTTCACGCCCACGGCTGCCAGTTCCCCGCGCACCCTCCGATAGCCCCAGGCGGGGTTCTCTCTCGCCAGGCGCAGTACCAGGGCCCGGATGGAGCGCACCGTGCATGGCCGGCCCCGGCGGCCCGGCACGCAACCGGCAGCGTGGCGCCGTCTCAGCAGACCGCGGTGCCAGCGCAGGATCGCGTCCGGACGCACCAGCAACTGCAAGCGCCACAACGTCTCCCTTGGCTGTGAAGAAGACCAGCGAGAAGGAACCGGTCCTCCACCGTGAACACGGGCTTGACACTCCGACGCTGCAAGATCGCGAGCCGATGCCCCAAGGTCACTATCTCGGCCTCCAGGCCACGATTGGACATCGGCACCAGGCGAAACAGGGAGAACGTATCCGTGACAACGAAGCAGGCCAGACGCAGCAACACGACACATCATGGTGCCGCCCCCGCCCTGCCCACGTGAAGACGGCGACGGCGAGATCCAGATCCCGGGCCTGTGATCGACGATCAAGGTGCCTACCTGACCGGATGATTTATCGGCACCCGCAGTCCGGCGGGGCCCACATCGGCTCAGCGGGCGAGGGTGGAGGTCGGCTTGCTCGTGGCCGGACCGCTGGCGTGTCCAGTGCGGTTGGCGGTCACCTTGACGGTGATCTTCTTGCCGCGCTGGGCGGACTCGTGTCGCCGGCGGCGGGCAGGGTGCATGGCTGGTGCCACGTCTCGCAGGCGGTCTTCCCGGCCTTGTCGCAGACGGTGGTCTAGCCACAACGGCATGCACAGGTATTTTCGTCGCACCCTTGTGGCGGATTGACTCGTGCATGACCATGGCGGTCATGCCGAACTCCAGCCATTCAAGCCGCCGGACCTTCCTCACCGCTTCTGCGGCTGCGGCCGCCGCCACCGGTGTGGCCGTCGTCGCCGGCACCCCCGCGGCCGCCGCTACGGACGATCAGCTAGCCGGCGCGCCGGCCACTGCCCAGCGCCCGTCCCGCGAACTGCGCGCGCTACTGCGCGAGATCGACCCGGCCCGCATCGAGGCGACCGTACGCGCCCTGGCCGCCTTCGGTACCCGGCACACCCTCTCCAGCCAGGACGACCCCAACCGGGGCATCGGCGCCGCCCGGGACTGGATCCACGCCGAGATGCAGGGATACGCGGCCGCCTCGAATGGCCGGATGACGGTGGAACTCCAGTCGTACGTGCAGGCGCCGGCCTCGCGCATCCCCACCGCCACCCGCATCACCAATGTGCTGGCCACCCTGCGCGGCTCGGTCTCCCCTGACCGCGTCTATGTGGTGTCCGGGCACTACGACTCGCGCTGCACCGATGTCATGGACGCCACCAGCGACGCACCGGGCGCCGACGACGACGCGTCCGGCGTGGCCGTCGCCATGGAACTGGCCCGGCTGATGGCCACCCGCCGGACCGAGGCGACCATCGTGTTCGCCGCCGTGGCCGGCGAGGAGCAGGGACTGTACGGGGCAGCGCACATGGCCGGGGAGTTCAAGGCGGCGGGCGTGAACGTCCAGGCGATGTTCACCAACGACATCGTGGGCAGCGGCACCGCCGACGACGGCACCCGCGACCCGTACGCCCTGCGGCTCTTCGCGGAAGGCGTGCCCACCGCCGAGACCGCCGATCAGGCGAACACCCGCCGCTCTGTCGGCGGGGAGAACGACTCGCCGCCTCGCCAGCTCGGCCGCTTCGTCCGGGACGTGGCCGACAACGACGCCACCGGAATGCGCATCCGGGTGATCTACCGCCGGGACCGCTATCTGCGCGGCGGCGACCACATCCCCTTCCTCCAGCAGGGCTACCCGGCGGCGCGCTTCACCGAGCCGCATGAGGACTACGCCCACCAGCACCAGGACGTCCGGGTGGCGGACGGCAAGCAGTACGGAGACCTGCCGGAGTTCTGCGACTTCGACTACATCGCCCGGGTCGCGCGGGTGAACGGCGCCGCTGTGTGGACCCTCGCCCAGGCCCCCGGGACACCGACCCAGGTCCGAATTCTGACCGCCGTGCTCACCAATGCCACGCAGCTCGCCTGGACGCGTGGCAGCGAGCCCGATCTCGCGGGCTACGAGGTGGTGTGGCGCGAGACCACGGCGCCAGAGTGGACGCACGTCGTCCCGGTCGGCGATGTCACGTCGTACACCTTGGACATCTCCAAGGACAACGTCTTCTTCGGGGTTCGCGCTGTCGACCGCGACGGCCACCGCAGTCCGGTGGCCTTCCCGGTCCCGGCGTCGTCCTGACCGCCCTTGAACCTCAGACCCGGCGCAGCCGCACCACCGGGAACCAAAGACGGGGCGGCTACTCTGCGGTCCAACCACAACGCTCAGCCGGGCCAACTCAAGCGCTAACGGGCCAGATCGGCTGCTCAGTCTCAGGTCTGCTCGAGGGCTGCACGTGTCCTGACCTCGTCAGATGTCGAACTCGATGTACTGGATGTCGGTGAACTTCACCAGCAGGTTCTGGGCGCGGCGGCCGCGGTCCTTGAAGTAGATCTCCTGCAGGCCTTCGGCGACGATGTCCCGGAGCTGCTGGTCGGTGGCGCCGGCGGCCTGGGCGTCCAAGAGCCGGGCGGCGTACGTGGGCGGCAGGTGCTGGGTGAGGAGACGTTCGCGGCCGTCGTCGGTGGTGCCGGGTGCGGCGGTGTAGCCGAACTGGGCTTTGGTTTCCACGACGATGCCGGCGGTGGTGGCCGCTTGCTTCTTGGCCTTGTCGCGGACTCGGGGCTGCCACCGCTTGCGGACCTCGTCCGTGAGGCGGGTGGCAAGGTCCATGCGGGGCCGTTTGAACCGGCCGTGAGGTAGCGCTCCACGGTGCGCTGGGAGATGCCCAGCAGTTGCGCCACGGCCCGGGTGGAGCCCTTTTCCTGTTTGACCAGGTACTTCATCTGGGCCTGCGCCGTTTTCGGGATCGGGCGGGTGAACGCCTTCGCCGTGGCCTTGTCGAGACCGTCCCCGAGGATGCCCACCGATAACGCCTACTCTCCGTTGTCGGCGGCGGTGACGACGCCGTCCTTGATGTGCCGGGCGATGTTCACGTTGTCGGGCCGTGTTCCTCGAGGAGGCCTTCGGCCCACAAGATGTCCTGGGCGCCTTCGAGCTTGACCATCCCCGGCGAGACCCCGAGCCGGAAGCCACCGGGCAGCGGCTTGCCGTCCAGGGTCCGGAGCAGGAAGTCGAGCGGGCTGGGGCCGTCGGAGGGGTAGACGACGCAGTCCGCGTTGATCGCCACCTGGTACAGGTCGGCGGACGTGGCGAGCTTGAGCATCTTTGCGGTGCATGTTGATGCGGTTGGTGGAGATGACGGCCGCACGGATGTCGGGGCGCCAGGTCGGGCGTTGCAGGGCCGGCCACGGCTCGCCGAAGCGCCATCCACCGCCGCGCGGCCGCTCCACCAGCTTCCCGATCGCTCCCTCGGCCGTCGCCTTGATCGCGGACAGCACGGCGGCCTGTCCGGCATCGGTGTCCTTGTGGGCGGCCATCGCGATCAGGAACTCCCCTTCCGGCAGGCCCGCCGTGACGCCGAGTTCGGCCCGGCTCGTGGCTGGCCGAGAATGCCAACCTGCACGAGCAGAACCGGCGGCTCGCCCAGCACATCCGCGAGCTCGAAGACCGGCTCTCCGAATTGCTCGGCCAGCAAGCGCTCGAGCGCAGCAGGCTCGGCGCCGCCACCGGCACCGCCGCGCTCCAGGCCGAGCTCGGACACGCAGAGCAGGCCAACCTCGACCTCAAGCGGGTGCTGGAGGAACGAGACGAAGAGCCGGCCGCGGCGCGCGAGACCAACCGGCGGCTGACGAACCAGCTCAACCGCTCGGCCTCTTGAGCCGCGCACCCAGGTGATCACCCACGCCCGGCTCCCACAGCGACCGGGGCCGAGGCCGGAAAATCGTCCCAGGTCCGGCCGTCCAGCTGACGACCGCCAGCCCCCCGCGGCGCACTAGTCACGCAGGCTGCGGGC
Source organism: Streptomyces soli (assembly GCF_003999195.1). GTDB lineage: Bacteria > Actinomycetota > Actinomycetes > Streptomycetales > Streptomycetaceae > Actinacidiphila > Actinacidiphila soli. Next base: position 12,619 of record NZ_RJVR01000005.1, on the reverse strand, counting down.
TCACCACGGGTGCATCGGGCGTGCGGCGGCACACGCTGAGCTTCTCGCCGCCGACAGCATCACCGATACCGCTGTTCCGCTGCACTGAACCGCGCCCCGGTCAGTGCCTGGATGCCGACACGACAAGTTCAGTCGATCAGGCAGATGCGCCCTGTGTGCCGCGGGTTGAACGACAAGCTCAGCTCCGAGGGGCCGTACGGATCTCCCTGAGCCGTCGGCGGGCGCCGCACCGCGGTCGCGTCAGCCGTGCCACACCTCGGCCACGGACTCTGCGAGTGCCGTGGCCTGGGCGTGGCCGGCGCGGGCGGCAGCCGAGCGGCGGGAGTCGTCCACCATGTTGCGGCCCATCGCGCGGCGGGCGGTGCGATCCGGGGCCAGGACGGTAATGCGGGCACCGTCCGCCGCCAGGGCGGCGGCCTCCTGCGGGGCACTCGGGTGTGGACCGACCGCGTCGGGGATCAGGGAGAGCGCCACGATGCGGCGGTGGCCGCGGGCGAGGCAGATGTTGGTGGTCGAGCGGCTGCCGCCGTCCATCCAGCGGCGGCCCGCGACGGTGACGGGCGGCCAGACCACGGGCACCGCACAGCTCGCCGCGACTGCTTCAAGAAGGGTCGGGCCCGAGCCCGCGTCGAACACCTCGAGGCTCCCGGTCCGCGCGTCGACCGCCGTGATCCGCAACTCGCGCTCGGGCCAGTCCCGTACGTCGCCCAGCAGGGTGCCGACCGCGGCGAAGACGTCCGACTCGGGGCCGGTACGGGCCGCCAGCGCTGCCCGGCCGAGGCGCTCGATGGAGCGCTGCGGGTTCCGGGAGCCGAGTGCCGCCCACAGGAAGCGGGCCGTCTGCCCCAGGGTGACCGCGATGTTTATCGCCTCGGCTCCGCTGAGCTGACGCTCGTACAGCTCAGCCGCGCTGATGCCGGAGGCGAGCCGGGAGCCCAGGACGGCGCCCGCGGAGGTGCCGATGACGACGTCGGCGCGCGCCACGTCGATCCCCGCCTCGGAGAGCCCGGCGAGCACGCCGGCTGCCCAGGCACCGCCGACCGCCGCGCCGCCACCCAGCACCAGTGCCGTGTCCGCCATCGTCCATCCCTCCTCACTGAAGTGGGGACTACTCCCCACTTGAAGCCCCACGATAGCATCGGTACCGGGGAGTGATCCCCAGTACTGTCGAGGGGTGAAATCATGACGGTCGGCGCCCACGGGCCGGATCCGGTACGGCGGCGCGATGCGCGGCGCAACCGCGAACTGCTGGTGGAGGCGGCCCGCGAGGCGTTCGCCGGGCAGGGGCTGGATGCGCCACTCGACATGATCGCCCGCCGGGCGGGCGTGGGAAACGCCACCCTGTACCGGCATTTCCCCAGCCGCGCCGCACTCGTCGACGAGGTCTTCCGGGATTCCCTGGCAGAGACCACAGCCGCCGGGGAGCGTGCCCGGACCGCCGAGGACGGCTGGTCAGGCCTGCTAGCCTACGTCGAAACGGTCTTCGAGGGTCTGGCCACCAATCGCGGTACGAACGACTTGATGACCACGCGCCTGGAGGGCGTCGGCTCGCTGGAGGCCGTCCACGCCCACAACCGCGAGACCGTGGACCTGCTGCTGCGCCGCGGCCGCGAACAGGGCACCATTCGCAGCGATCTCAGCACCGAGGATGTCCTCTTCGCGCTGGCGGCGCTCGGCCGGGCCGTCCCGGCCCTCACCGCCACGGCCACAGACGCCTGGCGCCGCCCTCTCGCCCTGCTCCTCGACGGCCTGCGCGCCTCCCCCGCCGCCGCCCGGCTACCCGAGCCCCCGCTCACCCCGGCCCAACTCGGCCAGGTCCTAGGCAACTTGGGCCAGCACCGAGACTGACGGAAGCGAGGTGGCCTACGCAGAGGCCCGGCGCACAACGTCGTCGACAGGACCACGCTGAAGGGCGCGGGTCGGCACCAAACCGCGGCGAACTGCTTAAACGACAAGGTCAGCCACCGCCGACTCCCGCCGCGACCGGGGGCCGTGGAAACTCCTCCCACGTCCGGCCGTCCAGGGTGCGGCCGGCCCGGCCCTTGCCGACTCTCCGCATCCGGACCACGTCCGAGGAAGCGGGCGTCTCCGCGCCGTTCCAGCTCTCCCCGCGACGGTCGATAAGACTCAGGCTTCCGCGATCGTGCCCGTGTGCCTCAGGGCCGAACGCGCCCGACTTGACGAAGTACGGAACCCCGGCGTCCCGGCACTGGTCACGCAGGCCACGAGCCCAATCCGGATGCATCGGGCGAGCTCGCGGCCCGGACTCGCCACCCGCGATCACCCAGTCCAGGCCGTCGGCCAGCCACGGATGGATGTCAAGCTCGCCCAGCAGCGGCTCACAGCTGACGAACCGCACCGCCGCCGCAGTGCTGGAGGTCAGCTTGTCGGGCCGCACCGGCGCCCACTTCTGCGTCTCCGCTGAGACCCCGAGCCACAAATTGGGCAAGCAACGGCGGTCGACGGCGGCCATTGCTGCCGGCGAGGGCTGCTACTCGGCCACCGCGTCCTCGACCTGGCCCCAGAACCCGCCATCGGCCAGCAGCGACTGCATCCGGCCCGGTCGCTTCGTCAGGATCTGGAACGTGTGCAGTTCGGCGACCGCGACCACGGCAAACACCTGGGCGATCAGCTCGGCGTCGACGGCGTCATGCCACAGGTCCGACATGCTGTTCAGAAACACCCGCCGCGGCTTGCGCCACCGCAACGGCAAGGTCAACCGTTCTGGCCACAGCCGCACGTCAAAACCCTGCTCGAAGGGATGCCCGGGAACCCCGCGCCACCGTTCAGCGAAGGTCTCCGCACAGCAGTTGTCGCAGCCCTCGGACACCTTCGTGCAACCCGTCACGGGGTTCCACGTCGCACCCGCCGACCCGTCATCAGACCGCGTCCACTCGATCGACGTCGAGGAACTCACCGAGCCTCACCGCCCGTCCACGACAGGTGTCGCACACGGTTGAGACCATCTTTGGGGCGCATGAACTGGGGAAATGGGCGACTCAAGATTGCCACCCCGCCAGAAAGGTCCGACATGGAGTTCACGAACACCACCCGCGGGCTCTTCCAGCTGTAGTGCACGTCGAGGGAGTCCGGGTGCAGGGTGACGTCGAAGCCGGGACCGGAGGTACGGGGATCGCCGTTATTCTGGTACTTCACGGCACCCATCGCCTTGAGCCTTTTTGCCAAGGTAAGGGCGTAGCAGTTGTCGCAGCCGGAGGAGACGCGGTCGCAGCCCGTAGTCGGATTCCAGGTCGCCTCGGAACATTCGATAGCGCTGCGGTCGCTCACCAGTTGCCTCCTGCTGCCGTGCACGTGGCTATACCGCCCACGGGCTGCCTAACGATGCCGTTGTTGCGGGCGTAGCGGGGTGTACACCGGCCCCGAACTGGGTTCGTGATTGGATGCCGGTGAGAGCCGGGGTGACGGCCTGGGCCTGTCGCTCTGCGAGAGCCCGCATGACACTGCCGCCCCCGGCTCTTCCGGAGCTGTCGACCGGCAACAGAGGGCCACGGCGGAGGTGGGTGAGATAGCGCATGGCCGCGTTCTGCACCAAGCACGGCTACAGCGGACGCCGCAACGCCGAGGAACTGCTGACACGCCTGCGCCGAGCCCCGGCCGGTGTCACCGGCGAGCACCACACCGAGTCCGGACGCGACGCCGTGATCGCCCTGGTCACCGTGCTGCGGACTCTGGGCACCGTCAGGAAGGACCTCGACCGCTCCGTCGTCAGCCACCTCGGCCAGCACCCCGACGCCCGGATCTTCACCTCCCTGCCCCGGGCCGGGCAAGTCAGCGCCGCCCAGATCCTGTCCGAGTGGGGTGACTCCCGAGCCGCCTACGACAGCCCCGACGCGATCGCCGCATTCGCCGGCGTCGCCCCGGTCACCAAGGCATCCGGCCGCATGCGCGGCGTGTCCTACCGCTGGGCCTGCAACAAACGATTCCGCCAGGCCATCGTGACGTTCGCGGACAACAGCCGCCACGAAAGCCCCTGGGCCGCCGACATCTACCAACGCGCCCGCGGACGTGGCATAGACCACCCGCACGCCATCCGTGTCCTGGCCCGCGCCTGGATACGCGTGATCCACCGCTGCTGGCTCAACAACAAGCCCTACCAGCCCGACCGGCACGGCGGACTGCAACGCCTCACAACCCCACCACTGCCCGCTCAAACAGTGTGAGGTTGACACAGGGGGTGTCGTGCGGCCAGCGGGTGCCGGGGGCGTCGATCTGCAGGAGACGCGCTGCGGGCGGCGGTCGCTCGTGTCGTATCCCTGCAGGATGTCGTCGAGACCGCGGCACACGGTGATCTCGTGCTCTCCATCGCGGAGGCTCATGCGGCGCCACACGGTGTTGGTCTCGATGTCGTACAGCGTCACGGCGTCCCGCGTCAGGGAGACCGGGGCCGGCCGTGGGGTGCAGCCGGTGACGTGGACCCACCAAGGGCCGACCGTCGTTGTGCCGGGCTGGTCGAAGTCGAGGTCGTGGCGGACCGTGGCGGCGAACCCGGCCTCGCGCAAACTGCGCTGGCTTCGAGCGCGAGGGCGACGATCGTCAGCGCGTCGTTGGAGTGCTTGGGTGTTCCGTGCAGGCAGCGGAGCCCCCGGGGGTTGGTGGTCCCCCGGGGGCTCTGTTGTGCGCGCGGCCTGATCAGGGACAGGTCTCGCCGAACTTCACCGCAGTGAACACCACGGGCTGGCCGGTCAGCTTCGCGCCGGCCGCCGGGGTCTGGGCGCATACCTGCCAGTTGGATTCGACCAGGATCATCCGGCCGTTGCTGGAAGCGTCCTTGGTGGTGATGCTCGTCGACGTGCCGAGGGCGGTGCGGGCGACGGCGAGGGACTTGCCCTTGAAGTCGGGCATGGTGCCGGCAGCCTTGGCGGGCGCGCTGGCGTCCTTGGCCGGGCAGCTCTCCGCGAGCTTCACAGCGCCGAGATCGACCGTGGCGCTGGTGTCGTGCTGGCCGGCGGCCGGGGTCTGCGAGCAGACCTTCCAGTCCCGGTCGAGGATCTGGTGGCGGGCGCGGCCGAGAGAGTCGTGCGAGACGAGGTGGTAGAACCCGGCGGCTTGTGCGGTGTCTTGGGCGGTCTGGAGGCCCGTGCCGACGAGGTTGGGGAGGGCAGCCGTCGCGGCTGCTGCGGCGGCGGTGCTGGTGGCGGGTGTCGGCGTCCTGTCGCCCTTGCTGCCATTGCTGCCGTTGCCGGTGGTGGCGGGGCTGCAGGCCGCGAGCGCGAGCGTGAGGGCGGTGGCCGCGAGTGCCGCGGCGTGTCGGGCGGTGCGGTGCACGGTGTTTCCCTCTGGGCGGGTGCGGGTGCGGGTGGTCATGGTTGCCCAGATTGGCAGCGATCTGAGGGCGTTATGAATGGTGTGACGGTTCTGTGACGCGAACGAGTGATTGGTGTCACGCATATGGGCCCTTCTGCACACCGCAGACCAGAGCCCCTGGCAGTCGCTGCTCCCCGGGGACGTGGATGGATAGTCGAGGCCCCACCATGGCCGGCGCCGAGACCTGCCTGCGCAGCCAGAAGCCGGACTGTGCCGGCCGTCTGCAGTGGGTGCCCGACCAGCAGCTCGCGGTCGGCCGCCACGACGCACGGCACACCCTCATCGAGCACCACGAGGACATCGGTTTGCGGTGCGGATGGTCGCCGGGGTGTGACCCGATCACGCCACCGAGTGGGCCGCGATGAAAGCTGTGGCTTCGAAGCTCGGCATCGGCTCGACCGAGACGCTGTGCAAGTGGGTGCGGCAGGACCAGGTCGACGCCGGCGCCCGGCCCGGGGTGAGTACGGAGGAATCAGCTGAGATGAAGCGGCTGAAGAAGGAGAACGCCGAACTGCGGCGGGCGAATGACATCCTCAAAGCCGCGGCGTCTTTCTTCGCGGCCGAGCTCGACCGGCCACACACACGCTCGTAGCGTTCATCGACGAGTTCCGGGTCCGCTTCGGCGGTGTCGAGCCGATCTGCCGCGTCCTCACCGAGCACGACTGCAAGATCGCCCCTTCCACCTACTACGCCCACAAGAAACGCCAGGAAACCCCCTCGTCCCGACAGATCCGCGACGCCGAACTCACGCTGCTGATCCAGGGCGTCTACGACGCCAACTACCGCGTCTACGGGGCCAGGAAGATCTGGCACGAGCTCCAGCGGCAGGGTTACACGGTGGCCCGCTGCACGCGTTCCTGGAGCCCGCCACCATCAGCGCCCAGTCGTCCGCGAACCGGACAAGCCGGTGGTTCGCAAGACCATGGCGGCGGCGTTTGGCGCGCTCCCAGGACTTGGACGCCGGTCCTCCCGGTGCCTGGGCGAAGTGCTCGTCCAGCTGCCTCCGCCGTGGCAAAGAAGAGCCGTTGATTGTGCTTGCTCCGTGGGTAAAGGCTGTGCGGGATCACTCATGAACCGCACCCGCGAGGAGCCGTCTGTGGCGAGTGGCTGGGCCGCCGACCTCTTGCTGGGTGGCATCATCTTGTTGGGCGCGTCGGTGCAGCGGCTGGCGGGGATCGGGTTCGCGCTCGTCGCGGTGCCTGCTCTGGTGCTGCTTCTGGGCCCGGCTGAGGGCGTGGTGCTGGCGAACTGCGGGGCCGGTGCCATCAGTGCGATCGGACTCGTCGGCAGCTGGAGGGAGGTCCGTCTGGCCGCGATGGTGCCGTTGGTCGCCGCGGCTGCCTGCACTGTGCCGGCCGGGGCCTGGGTGGCCGCCCGGTTGTCCGAGCCGACACTGCTGGTCGGCATGGGGGTGCTGGTGAGCGTTGCCGTGCTGCTGGTGATGGGTGGGACTCGGATGCCCGCTCTGCGTGGCGCCAAAGGAGCGCTGGCAGCCGGTGCCGCGAGCGGGTTCATGAACTCCTCGGCAGGGGTGGGTGGTCCGGCAGTTTCGTTGTATGCGGTGAATGCGGGCTGGACGGTGCGGGAGTTCGTGCCGAACGCGCAGTTCTATGGGCTCGTGGTGAACGCGTTCTCCGTTGCGGCCAAGGGCATGCCGCAGCTCACTGCGCCGGTCTGGCTGCTGGTCGGGGCCGGGATGGCGGCAGGCGCTGTGATCGGGAAGGCGCTGGCGGAGCGGGTGTCGGAGAGAGGGGCCCAGCTGGTAGTGCTGCTGCTCGCGCTGGGCGGCGGTCTCACCGCGCTGGGCAAGGGACTGTGGGGCCTGTGACCCTTGACCAGCACGGAACGTAGACGGGGTAGCCATGTCAGCTGCAGGATCCGATGGTGGTTGTTCGGGATCCGTGGAGCCGGGTGACTTTTGAGCGGGCCGGCGTCTCGGAGTTCGGCACCGCCAGCCGCTTCGCCCAGGCCGGAACAGCAGATGCCTCGTAGCCGCGCTCTCGGCACCAGCCGAGCCAGGACAGCACTCCCGCCCGGCGGGAGTTCCACGTGTTCACGGCCCCGGTCTCCTATCTCTGACCCACGGTGCCATTTCGGCCAGGTCGTGTCAGTGCCTGGCGGCATACTGACGCCCATGCAGATAACGGAGCACACACTCAAACGGGCCTGGCACAAGTTAGCCGCAGGCTCTGACCTGCTCGACGACGCCATGCTCCCGCCCACCGGCACATCACCCGACCAGTACGCACAGCGCGCAGGCGATCCCGGTGGCCTCTTCCTCGTCCTGGACGAAGAAGGCACTGTGCGCGGCTACCACAGCCCCTACCAGGAGATTTTTACCACCCAGGACCTCGACCAGGTGCTGTACTTCGCTGCCGAGGAAGCGGTCCGTAATCTCGCCGAGCACATCGTGGCCCGCTCGCCGGGCCACGGCCCGGTCACCAACCTCGTCACCGGGCAGGCCGAGATGCTGCACCAGATCAACCCCGCATGGGGAAGTAGATTCCGCAGCGGCGGCATGGACGGTACACGGACGGCACAGCCGCGCGGACGCGACCCGCTGGAACGCCTCGCCTGGATCGCCGGCGCATGGCGCGAGCAGGACCCCTACACCAACCTCGCTTTTTTCCGCGGCGAGGGCATCAGCGCCGAACAGATCGCCCTGCTCCACGGAGCCGACCCCGAACAGACCGCCACCGGGACAGGCCTGTCGGACCTGCGCAGCATGGACGGCGCCGGCCGCGACTACTGGGAAATAGCCTGGGAGACCTTCTGCTTCGGGCAGGCAGGCGACTGGGCGTTCCTGATGTACCACGAGACACCACCCGGCACCCGGGCCGACAGTGCGGCTCTCTCCCGGCTCGGAGTCACTGAGACCGTGCGGCTGAGCGCCTGCGCCGCGAAGGCCATCTACACCTTCGACTACACGCGCGACGGCCGCCGCATCGACGACGACTGGGGTGTACTGGAACTGATCTGGTACAACCGGGGCCGCGCCCCCTACTACCGGGGCGGCCAGCTCGACTTCCTCAACCAGGCCATACGCCGCGCCGAACTGGACCACCCCGAACTGACCGACGAGTTCGAACTGTACTTCCACGCTCTGGAAACCGCACTCGGCCTTCAACTGCCGCAGCAGGACATCCAGGAGGGAACGGTCCAGGCCGCACAGTGGGCACGCAGCAACGGTTGACGCTCCCCTCCCTCAAGGGAGGCGCAACCGGGAAGATCGTCCTGCATGTGGTCGACTGAGGGGCGCGAGGCCTCAGGTCCAGGCGTGAAGGAGTCCAGGTCGAAGATACCCAGCGCACGTGCGGCCTGCTCCACCTCCACCACCGGCAAAACAGGTACTCGACCTGATCGGAGGACCGTTGCGGGAGGGACACGCACACCGCTGGTACACCTGATCCGACTGATGAGTCAGTGGTGTGGCGTACAAGTTCATCTCCCCGTGGCGGCGCCACCGCCGTGCGGCGGCTATGGGCAGCAGGCACCCGTTCGGCAATGATCAAGTAGTGGCCACGGCGGCCTCGTCCTTGGGGGTGTGTGGGTTGGGTACCGTCGCCGCCCGGGCTGCGAGGTCAAGGTCGAGGCGGCTGTTCATCTCCAGCTCGAACCGGCCGTAGGGGTTCACATGGGTCCAAAACAGCGGGGACAGCGCCCGCCGGTCGGCGTCGGTGAGCGTGTCGGCCCACGTTGGATCGGCGAGGACCTGCTGCATCAGCAGCGTGTTGACGTGTCCTCTAAACTACCGCCAGGCACGGAGGGAGGCTCCCGATGGCCCCTATCCGGTCCCGTATCGGCGGCAGGATGGTGGATCTCAAGGACGACTGCGGTCCCGGCCAGGGATCGGTCTTCGTGCATGGTGATCACCTGGCCAGGTTCGAGGTGACGCCATTGCGAGGGATCGAGGGGCGCAAGCCGCACCGAGGATCGGCCGCCGGGCGCGAGGGTGGGCATGAACTCGACCCACACCCGGGCGGTGTTGAGGGCTGGTTCGCCGTTGGCGGCTCGTTGTCCGATGTCCTGGGCGGCGTGAAGGCCTCGATCGAGGCCTTCACGGCCTGGTGTGCGCGTACGCCTCCCTGTCGGCGATTCACGAACCGGGCCCCGTAGCCGGGTTCTGCGATATGGGGGGGCGAGCAGGCCAATCACTCATGGGGTGCATGGTGTACCGCGGCACCGACAGCGGTTACCGCCGGATCCCCCACCGGGCCCGTCGCCCTGGCGGGGCGCACGGTGCGGGCGGTCGGGGTGCGGCGGGGGAAGGAGACGACGCCGGGCAACTCCCGGACAACTCCCCCACCGGCAAGGTCCGGCCCACGGTTGGCGTTGACGCCGAACCTCACGGGTGGGATCGCCGCGTTCATGCGTATCTGGCCGACTGCCTGACGGTCGTGGGGGTGTCGCCGAGCTGTCTAGCTAGAGTTCGAATAGCGTCTCCGTCTGCGGCCCGGGGTCGGGTGCCAGGACGAGGCGCAGGCGGCGGGTGCTCTGTCTCCACTGCAGGCGGTCACGGGTGTCGTTCCAGAGCTCGGCGAGTTCGGAGGCCGCCCCGGCCACCCGGTCCAGGGCCTGTGCCGCGAGCAGCCGCAGGTCGGCGGCAAAGGCCGGCAGGGCTTGTTCGGGTCCGCAGCCCGTGATCGGCTCGCCGCCCGGGCACTGTGCCGCCACCAGCGCCGCGGCGGCGACGGCTTCCTGCCCGTCTTCACTGTCCAGGTAGTCCCGGGCCTCGACGGCGCGGACCAGCATCGCGCGGACCAGGACCTCCCGCCCCTCCGGAGCTGTTTCGTCCAGGGTGATGGCGAAGTCCCCCGCCGTGTCGTTCTCGAACGGGCTGATGCCCCAGGTACCCACGATGCTCTCCTCGCTTCACGATCGCGGAGATCCTCGCACCGGCCACCGACACCGACAGCAAGACCCCCAGACAGGCAGCCTCGGCCCGCACACGCCCAGATCCGGGCGCAGCGGCCGGACCACGGGCTGGGCCACGGTACGTGGTGACCGCGCCCCAGGGCTGGCCCGGGCGACCCGCACCCGTGGCCCTCCGGGCGGGGGCCGGGTGGTCTTCATGCCGGGCATTCGGCCCGGACCACGGTGACGGGCCCTGTCCTGTGGGGCGTGGGTGGCTATGCCCGGCGCCTGCTGCACCTGCTGACGCCGGACATGGCGGTGCTGTGGGACAAGGGCTTCGACGGCAACGACTTCCTGGCCGCGGTCACCGCCACCGGCGCGCCCAGTTCCTGGGGCGGCTGCGCAGCAACCGGCGCACCCCCGTCCTCCTCCGTCTCGCCGACGGGTCGTACCTGTCGGCGATCGGCACGCTCAGGGTACGGATCATCGATGCGCGGATCACTGTGACCTGCGCGGACGGCACGGTGTTCACCGGGGCCTACCGGCTGGTCACGACCCTGACCGACGCACGCCGCTTCCCGGCCGGCGCCCTGGTCGGTCTGTATCACCAGCGGTGGGAACACGAATCGGCGTACTACGCGCTCCGGCACACGATCATGGGCGGCCGAGTTCTGCGGTCGGGCGACCGCGCCGACGTCGAGCAGGAGGGGTGGTCGCTGCTGACGCTCTACCAACTGCTGCGGACCGTCATGGTCGACGCCGCCGAATCGCTCCCCGGCACCGACCCCGACCGCTGCGGGTTCACCATCGCCTTCCAGACCGCCCGCGACCAGGTCGTCCAAGCCGCCGGCATCATTACCGACCGCGCCGTCCCGGTCGGCGTCATCGGGCGCAGAGTCCTGGCCGGCCTGCTCCCGCCCCGGCGGACACGGGTCAGCACGCGCAAGGTCAAATCGCCGATCTCCCGGTACAACGAGCGACTCCAGGACGGGCGGCCCGATGCCAGCCGCACCGTTACCGATCTCGATATACGTCCTCGAACCCCCCGTCGAGGAAGCCCCACTGCCCACGGCGTCCCAGGACGACCGACACGCCAGCCCGTCCGAACGACGCCGGGAACGAGTCCTGGCCCTCCTCGACACAGCCCCCGCCACTGGCACACCAGAGAGATCGCCCGCCACCCCGGTGACATCACACTCGCCACCATGCACAAGCAACTCGCCCGATGGTCCCAGTCCGGCCTGCTCCGCAAGAGCGGCCCAGCCACCTACACCACCTCAAAGGAGCGGACCAACTCCCTTGCATGAGCGCCGAGATCGTTAACTACCCGGCCTTGGGGGAAGCCCTGGTTGCCGGGGCGCCTGGAAGGCCGGTTGAGGGCCTATGCGATGGATGAAGGGGCGGGGCGGCCGGATTCGAACCGGCGTCCTCCTCCATGATGTGTAGGCGCATTACCTCTGTGCTACGACCCCGCCTTGCCTTGATCATAACCAGCGGGCTCGTGCCAGGCAGCGATTTTTGAGAGGCCTAGACCAGCCCCAGCACTGACGAGCACCACCCGAGAGCCTCAGGTGTGTGCCAGCGTGGGCGATCTCCCTGCCGAGCCATGTCCTGGCCCGTCGCGAGTGCCTGATGCTGTGCCGGGTTGAGTACCTGAACCCGTTCCATCAGCGCTCGTGCCTCCCCGTGATCGCCCCTACTGACGAGGAACTCGATCAAGTCCTGGGCGAAGCCCCACAGAGTGAGCAGGGCATTGGGAACAGCCCGTGCGAGCTGCTTGGGATCCGCCGAACTGGCAAACCACGGAAGCGCGGTCTCGTGGAGGTGTGCCGCCAGGCGCTCCAACTGGGCGATGCGCCTTTCGGGATGAGTCAGCACCGCGAAGTGCTCACTGGACATGTCCAGGAAGCTGGAGGCGCACACGATTGCCTGGACGGATTCGGGGCGCCGGACGGTGAGGCCGGGGTTCGCCCGACGCCAAGCGTGCAGGCTGTCGTCGAAGGCGCTCAGGCTCGTTACGCTGAACTCGATCAGGTGCCCGGACCTGTTGTACTTGCTTTTCTCCAGCGCGATTACCTCGCGGCGACCGGCCGCCTTCCGTTCCAAGGCTTGCCGGGAGCTGACCCAGACGAAGCCGTCCAACATCTCTGCCAGGCATGCCGCCCCGGTCTGGACTACGTCAGCTGGCTTCTCTGACTCCAGCAGGAGCTCAAGGAGCCCATCAGGCTGCAGCGACTTCACCCCACACATAATGCCGCACGAAGATCCGCCGGACAGGGCCTAGCGCACCCGGGCGGCGGCGAGGTGGGCGTCCACAGCGCCGACCGTCGACGCCCTGGCACAGGCCCACCACCACCGGGACGAGACGCGGTTCCGGGACGTGACCCCGCAGGGTGACAGCCCCGTCCCGGACCTCGACCGCGACGGTGCCCTCGTCCAG